>NZ_AYOY01000153.1 GCF_000508185.1 Sphingobium sp. C100
CCGCCGCCGCCATCGCCGCTGGGGCGCGCGCAGCATCGACATCGACATCATCCTCTGGTCGGGCGGGCGCTGGCGCAGCCGGGCGCTGACCATCCCCCATGCCGCCTTCCGTGCGCGCGCCTTCGTGCTGACGCCGCTGGCGGCGATCGCGCCGTGCTGGCGCGACCCGCTCACTGGTCTGGCCGTGCGCCACTTGCGCGCGCGGCTCGCAAAAGCGAAACCAAAGCGCGCGACAAGAGGTTGACCATCCGCGCCGCCCCCTTTAGGGCGTCGTCCACCACTTCGGGGGTCCATAGCTCAGTCGGTAGAGCAACTGACTTTTAATCAGTAGGTCGCTGGTTCGAACCCAGCTGGACTCACCACGTCGCCCAAGGGGCGCCCTGCTCTTTCCTCCCATCGAAGGAAAAGCCGCTTGATCCAGATCATGTCCACCCGCCCCCTTTACGAAGGCTGGCTCAACCTGCTGATGGTGCGGTTGCGCGCGGCGGACGGCGTGGAATTTGAACGGCATGTGGTCGAAATGCGCCGTGCGGTCGCGGTGCTGCCGTTCGATCCCGACCGGCGCGTCGCGCTGACCGTGTCCATGCCGCGCACGCCCGTCATGCTGGCCGGCCTGCCCGACATGATGGAAGCGATCGCCGGGATATTGGAGGATGATCCGGCCGAATGCACGCGACGCGAGGCGATGGAGGAAGCGGGCGTGCGGTTGGGCGACATGACGCATCTGGGCCAAATCTGGAGCATTCCAAGCGTCGTGACCGAAAAGATCGATTATTTTCTGGCCGCATATCGCGCCCCGGACCGGATCGCCGATGGCGGCGGCCTGATCGAGGAGCAAGAGAATATCACGGTCCACGAATTGTCGCTGGACGCGCTGTGGACGATGATGGCGCGCAAGGAGATTGCCGACGGTAAGCTGGCGATCCTGCTGATGGCGCTGCGGCTGCGGCGGCCCGACCTGTTCAGCGTGCCGGTGGACTGATCGCAACGCTGCGCCCCGGCACCGTCACATCGGCTTCGGGCAGGCGGAAGCGGCAGGCTTCGTCCGCGCCATTCACGCAGATTGCCAGCCCGCTGGCCCGATAGCGCAGGACGAGGCGGCGGCGCCCCGGATCTTCCCACTGGGCGATCGTCAGCGCCTCGCCCGCTTCATCCAGCCATGCCACATCCGCATCGGTCAGCAACGCCGTGTCCCGCAATTCGGGCGCATCCGCGCGCAACGCCGCCAGAGCGAAGGCATGGGCCTCCAAAACGGGATCGCGCGCGGCCCAATCGATCCAGCCGATGGCGTTATCCTGCGCATAGGCGTTATTGTTGCCCTGCTGCGATCGGCCGAATTCGTCCCCGGCCGTCAGCATGATCGTCCCGCGCGAACAGAAGAGCGTGGCGAGCAGCGCCATGATGTCGCGCCGCCGCGCGGACTGGATGGCGGGATCGCGACTTGGCCCCTCCACGCCATTGTTCCAGCTGAAATTTTCGCCATGGCCATCGCGATTCTGCTCGCCATTGGCGTCATTATGGCGCTGCGCATAGGCGGTGAGGTCCGCCAGGGTGAAGCCGTCATGCGCGGCGAGGAAATTCACCGTTCGCGTCCGACGCTCGCGAAATATGTCCGATGAACCCGCGATCCGGGTCGCCAGCGCGCCGAGCATGGCCGGGTCGCCGCGCCAGAAACGCCGCATATCGTCGCGATAACGGTCATTCCATTCGATCCACCCGTCGCCGAACCGGCCAAGCTGATAGCCGCCCGGCCCGATATCCCAAGGTTCGGCGATCATCACCCGGTCGGCCAGTATCGGATCGGCGCGCATGTCCCGCAGCAGGGGCGCGTCGGGATCGAACCCCTCTGCCATCCGCCCCAGCGCCGGGCCAAGATCGAACCGGAAGCCATCCACGCCCGCTTGCCGCACGAAATGCCGCAGCGACGCCAGGATCAGGCGGCGCATGTCGGGCGCGTTGCAGGCGATGCTGTTGCCCGTGCCGGTATCGTTGATGAGCCGCCCGTCGTCCGCATGGCGGAAGGCCCCGCGCGCGTCGAGGCCGCGCAGCGACAAGGTCGGTCCCTCCCTGTCGCTTTCGCCGTCATGATTATAGACCATGTCGAGGATGACGCCGATGCCGGCTCGGTGCAGCGCCGCGACCGTTTCGCGCAGTTCGGCGAGGCCGCCGGGCGCCAGCCGGGGATCGAGCGCGAACCAGTTGACCGGATTATAGCCCCAGTAGTTGCTGAGGCCCAGCGGTCCCAGATGGCGCTCGTCGATCCAGGCGTTGACCGGCATCAGTTCCACGGCGGACACATGCAGCGCCTTGAGATGCGCGATCACCGCCGGATGGGCCAGCGCCGCGATCGTTCCGCGCTGCGCCGGGGGCACATCGGGATGCAGCATGGTGAAGCCGCGCACATGGAGTTCGTAGATCAGGCCGCCCGGCGCAAAGCGCGGCTGTTCAGGGGGCAGCGGCGGCAAGGGCGCCTCGACGACGCCCTTGGGCATCAACGGCGCGGTGTCCTGCCCTTCCCCACGCGGCGCGGCGAGCATCGGGTGATAGGCGAAGGGCCGGTCGATCGCCGTCGCATAGGGGTCAAGCAGCAGCTTGTCGGGGTCGAACCAATATCCTGCCGCCGGGTCATAGGGGCCGTCCGCGCGCAGCCCATAGCGCGCGCCGGCGCGGACATCGGGCGCGTCGATGCGCCACAGGCCGTCCGCGTCACGGGCCATGGGCAGGCGCGTTTCCCGGTCATCGGCGTCGAACAGGCACAGCCACAGCGCGCGCGCATCGGGCGCCCGCACGGCGAAGCGCGCGCCGGCGGTCGTCAGTTGCGGCGACCCCGGCCCGTCGCTCATGCCGCCGCTTCGGCCAGCAATTCCCGGTATAGCGCCGCATAACGCGCCGCGCTGTGCCGCCAGGACATATCCGCGCGCATCGCCGCGCGCTGCATCGCCTGCCAGACCGGCCTGTCACCATGCAGCCGCACCGCACGCGCAATCGCGCCATGCAGCGCCAGTGCGTCTGACGGGGCGAACATGATCCCGGTCGCCGCGCCCGCGCTGACGGCGGCTTCATTGGCGTCGATCACCGTGTCGGCCAGCCCGCCGGCCCGCGCCACCACCGGCAGGCAGCCATAGCGCAGGCCGTAAAGCTGGGTCAGGCCGCACGGTTCGAACCGCGACGGGATCAGGATCGCGTCGCCGCCCGCCTGCATCAGGTGCGACAAGGGTTCGTCATAGCCGATCCGCACGCCGATCCGCCCCCGATGCCGGTCCGCCGCGCCCAGAAACGCCCCCTCCAGCGGATGATCGCCCGATCCAAGCAGCGCCAGCTTGCCGCCCAGCCCGACCAGATGGTCGAGCGCCTGGATCATCAGGTCCATCCCCTTCTGCCAGGTCAGGCGGCTGACGATGATGAACAAAGGCGCATCATCCTGATCCAGCCCAAACGCCTTTTCCAGCGCGCGGCGATTGGCGGCGCGCGCACCGGGCGCGCGGGCGCTGAAACGCCGCGCGATCAGGGGGTCTTCGGCCGGGTTCCAGATGTCGGTGTCGATGCCGTTCAATATGCCGTGCAGCCGGTCCACGCGCCCGTTGATCAGCCCGTCCAGCCCCATGCCATGGACCGGAGACCGGATTTCCTCCGCATAGGTCGGGCTGACCGTGGTGATCGCATCGGCCGATACCAGCCCCGCCTTGAGATATCCCACGCCGCCATAATATTCGACGCCATCCACGCCCCAGGCTTCGGGCGGCAGACCGAGCGCCGGGAAAATCTCCGCACCATAGCGCCCCTGAAAAGCGAGATTGTGGATCGTCACCAGCTTGGGCACGGCATGAGCGGCGCCGAAGCGCATATAGGCGGCCGTCATCGCCGCTTGCCAGTCATGGACATGGACGACGTCGGGCCGCCATCCCTTCAGCGCGCCCTCGGCTATGTCCGCGCCCGCGCGCGACAGGGCCGCGAAGCGCCGCCAATTGTCGCTCCAGTCATTGCCGCCCGGCGCGCCATAAGGCCCGCCCTCGCGCGCGAAAAATCCCGGCGCGTCCAGCACCAGCAGGTCCAGCCCGTCGACTTGGGCGGCCAGCAGCGTCGCCGGTTCGCCGAACAGCGCGTCATAGCGCCGCACCGGCTTTGCCTTGCCCAGCCGGGCGATGACGGCGGGATAGCCGGGGATGAGCGTGCGGGTGGCGACCCCTTCCGCCGCCAGCGCGGCGGGCAGCGCGCCCACGACATCGGCAAGTCCGCCGGTCTTGATTAGCGGATAGATTTCGGATGCGACCGACAACAGCTTCATGGTCATGGCCCGCGTCAGGCCGCCAGCCGTTCGATCATCGGCTGGGTCACCAGGCAGATGCCGCTTTCGGTGCGGCGGAATCGCTGGGCGTCATGTTCCGGGTTTTCCCCGATGACGAGGCCGGGCGGAATGATGATCCCTGAATCCAGCACGCATTTGTGCAGCCGCGCGCCCCGCCCGATCTCGCAATTGGGCATGATGATGCTTTCCGTCACGGCCGAAAAACTATGGGTGCGAACGCCCGAAAAGAGCAGGCTGCGATGCAGGGATGAACCGGACACGATGCAGCCGCCCGCCACCAGCGAACATGTCGCCGATCCACGCCGGCCATCCTCATTATGGACGAACTTGGCCGGCGGGGTCACTTCGGAATAGGTCCATAGCGGCCAGCTGCGGTCGTAGAGGTCGAGCGAGGGCACCACATCGGTCAGGTCGATATTGGCCTGCCAATAAGCCTCGATGGTCCCCACGTCGCGCCAATAGGGCATGAGTTCGCTTTCGGCGCGCACGCAACTGCTGGAGAAACGGTGCGCGACCGCTTTCCCATGCTTGACGATATGGGGGATGATGTCGCCGCCAAAGTCCCGCTTGCTGTTCCGATCATCCGCGTCGCGGCGAAGCTGCTCGATCAGGAATCGGGTGCGAAAGACATAGATGCCCATCGACGCCAGCGCCATGTCGGGTTGGCCGGGAATGGGCGGCGGGTCTTTGGGCTTTTCGACGAAGGCGGTGATCCGGTCGTCCGCGTCCACATGCATGACGCCGAAGCCCACAGCTTCCTCGCGCGGCACCTCGATGCATCCGACCGTGACGTCGGCGCCCGTATCGACATGCTGCTGGAGCATCAGCTCATAGTCCATCTTATAGACATGGTCGCCCGCCAGAATGACCATATATTCGGGCGCATAGCTTTCGATGATGTCGATATTCTGAAAGACCGCGTCGGCCGTTCCTTCATACCATTGGCTTTCCGAAATGCGCTGGCTGGCTGGCAATATGTCGAAACTTTCGTTGCGTTCGGGGCGCAGGAAGTTCCAGCCGCGCTGCAAATGGCGGATCAGCGAATGCGCCTTATATTGGGTCGCCACCCCGATGCGCCGGATGCCGCTGTTGAGCGCGTTCGACAGGGCGAAATCGATGATCCGCGCCTTGCCGCCGAAATGCACCGCGGGCTTGGCGCGCTTGTCGGTCAGTTCGGCCAGCCGACTGCCGCGTCCGCCCGCCAGCACATAGGCCATGGCATCGCGCGCGATCGGCTGATATTTCGTCTGCATTGGGCCTCTCCATCCTTCGCCCGCAAGCCGCCTGAACGCGCCCGTCGGTGGTCAATAATCCAGTTCCAGCATCAAGGTTGCAAAGGGGGCGATGGTGATGTTCGCCCAACCTTCCTCGTCGGCCCGGACCATTCCCATATTGCCCGCGCCGCCGCCGCCATAATCCTGCGCGTCGCTGTTCATGATCTCGCGCCAGCGGCCGCCCGACGGCAGGCGCAGCCGATAGCCGTGGCGCGTCATTTGCGTGAAATGGCTGATGACGACGATCGGCATGGCGCCGGGCGCGCGGCGCACCCAGGCGAAGATCGAGTCGGCACTGGCATCGACCAGCACCCATTCGAACCCCTCCGGCTCGCAATCGCGGGCGTGCAGCGCCGGGCGCGAGCGATAGAGACGGTTGAGGTCGCACAGCAGCCGCTGCACCCCCCGATGCGGCGCATGGTCCAGCAGATGCCAGTCGAGCGCCCGCGCTTCGTTCCATTCGTCCCGCTGCGCGAATTCCTGCCCCATGAACAACAGCTTCTTGCCCGGATATCCCCACATCATCGCGTAATAGGCGCGCAGGGTCGCGAATTTCTGCCCGTCATCCCCCGCCATCTTGTGCAGCAGCGACGATTTGCCATGCACCACCTCGTCATGGCTGAGCGGCAGGACGAAATTTTCGGTGAAGGCGTAGAGCAGGCCGAAGGTGATGTCGTCATGATGATGGGCGCGATGCACCGGGTCGCGCTGCAAATAGCGCAGCGTGTCGTGCATGAAGCCCATATTCCATTTGAAGCCGAAGCCCAGCCCGCCCGCATCCACCGGATGGGACACGGCGGGCCAGCTGGTCGATTCCTCGGCAATGGTCATGACGCCGTCATGGGCGCCGTAGATCGCCCGGTTCATCTGTTGGAGGAAATCGACCGCCTCCACATTTTCGCGCCCGCCCTGCGCGTTGGGAATCCACTCCCCCGGCTCGCGCGAATAATCGAGATAGAGCATCGATGCGACGGCATCGACCCGCAGCCCGTCGACATGATAGCGCTCCGGCCAGAACAGCGCGTTGTTGACCAGGAACTGCGCGACTTCGCGCCGGCCATAATTATAAATGGCGGTGTTCCAGTCCGGGTGGAATCCCTTGCGCGGGTCGGCATGTTCGTAAAGGGCGGTGCCGTCGAACCGGGCCAGGCCATGCTCGTCGGTCGGGAAATGCGCCGGCACCCAGTCGAGGATCACGCCGATCCCGGCCCGGTGCGCGCCATCGACGAACCGCGCAAACCCGTCCGGGTCGCCAAAGCGCGCCGTCGGCGCAAACAGGCCCAGCGTCTGATAGCCCCAGCTTGGATCATAGGGATGTTCGCTGATCGGCAGAAATTCGATATGGGTAAAGCCCATGCCAACGACATAGGGGATCAGGCGGTTGGCCAGGTCGTCCCAGCACAGGAAACCGCCCTGATCGTCCCGCTGCCAGGAACCGGCATGGACTTCGTAGATGGCGATGGGTTCGCGCCGGGGATCGGCCTGACGCCAATGCGCCTGGTGCCGCTGATCGCCCCATTCATGACTCGGCGGCGCCGCGACGATGGAGGCGGTGGACGGGCGCAGTTCGGACTGAAAGGCATAGGGGTCCGACTTGAGCGGCAGCAAAACGCCGTCCGCGCCGACAATCTCGAACTTGTAGGTGCTGCCGGCGCCGACCTCCGGCAGGAAAATCTCCCACACGCCCGCGTCCGCGCGATGCCGCATCAGGCCGCGCCGCCCGTCCCAGCGGTTGAAGTCGCCCACTACCGACACCCGCCGCGCATTGGGCGCCCAGACCGCGAAATGCGTGCCGGTCATGCCCTCATGCTCGATCACATGCGCGCCCAGCTTGTCGAACAGCCGGCCATGCGAGCCTTCGGCGAAATAATGATCGTCCATCGGCCCCAGCACCGGGCCATAGCCATAGGGATCGACCAGCGCATAGTCGCTGCCGTCGGCATAGCGCGCCACATAGCGCAGCGGCTGGCGCTTGCGGATCGACACCTTGCCGCAGAACAGCCCGCCGGAATGCACCTGCGCCAGTTCGCCCACAGGCTTGCCCTCCAGCGTCTGCGCACGAACGCTCAACGCCTCCGGCAGCATCACGCAAGCGGTGAAGCCCTGGTCGGCCGGATGGACACCCAGCGTGGCGAACGGGTCATCCTCCCGACCCTGCGCCAGCCGCTCGATCTGCTCCGGCGTCAGCATCGCCTATCCTCGTCCTTCATTCATGCCGGGATTTTCCAGATGTCGGTCGCATATTCGCGGATGGTCCGGTCCGACGAGAACCAGCCCATCCGTGCGACATTGTGGATCGCCTTCTTCGTCCAGAGCGGCTGATCCCGCCACAGCCGGTCGACATCGCGCTGCGCGGCCGAATAGCTGTCGAAATCGGCCGCGACCATGAACCAGTCATGATCGTAAATCCCCTGGATCAAGTCCTTGTAGCGATCGGGATCGTCGGGGGAGAAGACGCCGCTGGCGATGGCGTCGAGCGCCTGGCACAATTCCCGGCTCTCGCCGATCACGGCGCGCGGATCATAGCCGCTGGCCCGCCGTTCGTTCACTTCCTGCGCGGTGAGGCCGAAGATGACGATATTGTCGGCTCCGACATGGTCGCGCATCTCCACATTGGCGCCGTCCAGCGTGCCGATGGTGAGCGCGCCGTTGACCGCGAATTTCATGTTGCCGGTGCCCGACGCTTCCATGCCCGCAGTCGAAATCTGTTCGGACAGGTCCGCCGCCGGGATCATCATCTCGGCCATGGAAACATTATAATTGGGCACGAACTGCACCTTGAGCAGCCCCTGCACCGCCGGGTCATGATTGACCGCGCGCGCGACGTCATTGGCCAGTTTGATGATGAGCTTGGCATTATGATAGCTGGACGCGGCCTTGCCGCCGAACAGCTTGACGCGCGGCACCCAGTCCCGTTCCGGGTGCGACCGGATCTGGTCGTAGAGCGACACCGCTTCAATGATGTTAAGCAATTGCCGCTTATATTCGTGGATACGCTTGATCTGGATGTCGAACAGGGCGGCCGGGTCGATCCGCGCGTTGATGCGCTTGCGCAGCAGGTCGGCGAGCGCGACCTTGTTGGCGCGCTTGATCGCGAGGAATTTCTCCTGGAAGCCGCTGTCGTCGGCAAAGCCATCCAGCTCGCGCAGCGCTTCGGGATCGTCCGTGAACCGGTCGCCGATCGCGTCGCGGATCAGATCGAACAGGCCGTGATTGCACTGCATCAGCCAGCGGCGGAAGGTGACGCCATTGGTCTTGTTGTTGATCCGCGTCGGATAGAGTGTGTGGAAATCGGCGAAGACCGTTTCCTTCATCAGGTCGGTATGCAGCGCCGACACGCCATTGACGCTGTGCGATCCGGCGAAGGCCAGATTGCCCATGCGCACGCGCCGCCCGCCATGTTCGTCGATCAGCGAAATCGCGCCGATCGCCGCATCGTCGAACTGCCGCGCCCCATCTTCGCTTTTCAGGCGCCGCGCCTCGGCCAGCAGGCGGCTGTTGACCGCATAGACGATCTGCATGTGGCGGGGCAGCAGCCGTTCGAACAGCGGCACCGGCCAGCTTTCCAGCGCTTCGGGCAGCAGCGTATGGTTGGTATAGCTGAAGGTGCGCCGGGTGATGTCCCACGCCTCGTCGAAATCCAGCCCATGATCGTCCAGCAGGACGCGCATCAGTTCCGCCACCGCCACCGCAGGGTGGGTATCGTTGAGCTGGATCGCCGCCTTGTCGGGCAAGGTCTGAATCGCACCGAAATATTGGATATGCCGCCGCACAATGTCCTGGAGCGACGCGGAGGAGAAGAAATATTCCTGCCGCAGCCGCAATTCCTGCCCCGCGGCCGAGGAATCGGCGGGATAGAGGACGCGGGTCAATGCTTCGGCCCGGTTGCTTTCGGCGAGCGCGCCGAGATGATCGCCGGCGTTGAACTTGTCGAGCAGGATGGGATCGATCGGCTGCGCCTCCCACAGGCGCAGCGTGTTGACCCGCTTGCCCCGCCAACCGGCGATCGGCGTGTCATAGGGGGTCGCGATTACCCGTTCATTGGGCTTCCACTGCATCTGGTGCGGCCCGGCGTCCTCGCCTTCCGCCGGGTCCACACGGCCGCCAAAGCCGACCTCATAGCTGGCCTCGCGCCGCTCAAATTCCCAGGGGTTGCCGTGCGCCAGCCAGTTTTCGGGCAGTTCGACCTGCCAGCCGTCCGAAATTTCCTGCCGGAACATGCCGTTCACATAACGGATGCCATAGCCATAAGCAGGCACGTCCACCGTCGCCATGCTTTCCATGAAGCACGCCGCCAGTCGTCCCAGGCCGCCATTGCCCAGCGCCGCGTCCGGTTCCAGCGCGGCGATGATGTCGATGTCGACGCCCAGCGACGCCAGCGCCGCCTGCACATCGTCCAGCATTTCCATGTTGGACGCCGCGTCGCGCATCAACCGGCCGATCAGGAATTCCAGGCTCAGATAATAGACCCGCCGCCCCTGTTCCTCATAGGTTTTATGGGTGGAATCGATCCAGGCGTCGATCACCCGGTCGCGAATGGCGAGGATCACCGCGTGCAGCCAGTCATGCGGCTTGGCCGCCGCCGCATCCTTGCCGATGCGATAGGTCAGCCGCTCGACAATCTCCTGCGCCAGCAGTTCCGGGGTGACCTGGCGCGGCGCCGGTTTGGGAAGCTTGGTCTGGCCCTTGAGGTTCATGGCGCGCGGTCCCCCTGTTGAATCACCGGCGATGATGACACAGGCTCAAGCCCCGCGCCATCGCCATTTCGGCGGTGCAGCAAGAACTTGCGGCGCGCGGATTCGATCCCTTAGGCCCGCCGCGAATCGACGATCGCGTCCGCGACTCCCTGGCGCAGTTGCGCCCGCACGGGATAGGCGCTCGACGGCAGGAGTTGGGTCATGAAGATGCCGATCAACCGCTCGACCGGATCGATCCAGAAATAGGTCGAAAACACCCCGCCCCAATAATATTCGCCGCCCGGCAGGCCCATGGCGAAGCCCAGGCCGAAGCCCACGCCCTGATAATCCGCTTCGCTGAACATCGCGCTCGACATGGCCGCAAGATCATGGCCGCCGGGCAATTGGTTGCTGCGCATCTGCGCAACGGTGTCGGCCGCGAGCAGGCGCACTCCGTCCAGTTCGCCGCCGCGCAGCAGCATCCGGGCGAAGCGGTGATAATCGCCGGCCGAGGAAACCAGGCCACCGCCGCCCGACAGGAAGCGCCCCTTGCGCCGCCAGCCGCTGCGCGCGCCCAGATCGGCGACCACGCGATCGCCGTCTTCCTCCAGCCGCCAGGCGTCGGTCATCCGCGCCGCCTTGTCATCGGGCAGCATGAAAGTCGTGTCCGCCATGCCCAGCGGGCCGAAGATCCGACGCTGGAACAGGCTTTCCAGGTCCATGCCCGTCAACCGTTCGACCACCACGCCCAGGACATCGGTCGATACCGAATAATTCCAGCGCTCGCCCGGCGAAAATTCCAGCGGCAGCGTCGCCAGATCAGCAATGAACTGGTCCGATGTGCGGTTCTGCTGGAATTCGTCGAGGCCGAGCTTGCGATAGCGCGCGTCGATCGGCGTCTGGCGCTGAAGCCCGTAGGTCAGGCCCGATGTGTGGCGCAGCAGGTCGATCATACACATCGCCCGTTTGGGCTTCGCCCGATTGGCGCGCCCGACACGCAGGTCCGCAAATTCGGGAATGACCGCCTCGACCGGCGTATCGAGCGAGACCAGCCCCTGCTCGACCAGCATCATGAAGGCGACCGAGGTGACGGGCTTCGTCATCGACGCGATGCGGTAGAGCGCATCCGGCCGCAACGGCGTTCCGTCGGCCCGCGCTACGCCCCGCGCGACCGAAAGCAACGGCTTTTCGTCGCGCGACAGCAGAAAATGCATATGCGCCAGCTTGCCGCTCGCGACATAGCTCTCGTCCAGAAAGGCGACCAGCGCGTCCAGCCGGTCCGGGTCCATGCCCACCGCCGCCGCCTTCCTGTCCAGCCCTTCGATCATCCGCACTGCCGCTCCTGCTGCCGTTTCGCCCAGCGCTAGAGCAGGCGCACGCGCAGGTAAACAGCTTGACGATTGCCAAGACCCCACCCTCCCCTCTATGGCAACCGGCCTGATCGCACGCATTGGACCAAAGACAGGCATGGCCACCGGCCTATCCGCGATATTCATGACGAACCGCGCCGCCCTGCTGCGGTTCCTGCGCGCGCGCGGCGCCGGCGACGAGGCCGAAGACCTGCTCCAGGACATGTGGATGAAGCTGGAGGCGAAGGATCTCGGCCCGGTTTCCGACCCTTTGCCCTATCTCTACCGCATGGCCAACAACCTGATGCTCGACCGCTATCGCTCGTCCACGCGGCGCGAGCGGCGCGAACAGGATTGGGCCGTCGGCGCGGGCGGGGTCATGGCCGATCCGAACGAGGACATCGCCGTGGACGAACGGATCATCCTGAACCAGCGGCTGGACGAAGCCCGCGGCGTGCTGCGGACGCTGGGGCCGCGCGTCGAAATGGTGTTCCGCCGCTTCCGCATCGAAGGCGTCGGCCAGAAAGTCATTGCGGAGGAACTGGGGGTCAGCCTGACCACGGTGGAGAAGGATCTGCAAAAAGCCTATCGCGCGATGATGGCGCTCAAGCAGAAAATGGATACGGAATGAGCGGGTCGGCGGCGTCAGGCTCTGCAAGGGGCAAGATATGAACAGGGCTGAAGCCATGATGAAAGAGGAGGCGCTCGCGTGGGTCATCCGCACGCGGGATCCCCGATTTGACGACTGGGAGGCCTTCACCATCTGGCTGGAGGGCGATCCTGAACGCGCGACCGCCTATGATGCGCTGATGATGGCGGACGCGGATATGGCGTCCATCCTCCCGTCCGAACCCGTGGCCATGCCGGTCGCCGCCAATGATGCGGGGACGCCGGGACGCCACATCTGGCGCTGGGCGGGCGGCGGCGCGATCGCCGCGGCGCTGGTCGCGGTGGTGTCCATCGGCATGATGAACCGCACCGACATCTACACCGTCGCGACCCGGCCGGGCGAAACGCGCAGCATCGCGCTTCAGGACGGCACGAAGATTGACCTCAATGGCGGCACCAGCCTGCGCCTGGACCGCAAGGACGCGCGCTTCGCCGCGCTCGACAGCGGCGAAGCGGCCTTCACCGTGCGCCATGATGCCGGCGATCCCTTCCGCGTCACCGTGGGCGATGCCGTGTTCGAGGATGCCGGGACGATATTCAACATCGTCCATGTCGGCGGCGCGACGCGCATCGGCGTGTCGGAAGGCAAGGTGATCTATAATCCGGAGGCGGAGGCGATCGCCCTGCCAGCGGGCCGCGCTCTGACGGACGATGCCGAAGGGCTGCGCGTCATGGATGTGGCGCCCGCCGCCGTGGCAAGCTGGCGCCAGGGCCGCCTGGTCTATCTCAACGCCACGATCGGTCAGGTCAGCCAGGATATCGGCCGGTCGCTGGGCATCACGGTCAACGCCACGCCCGCCGCGCGGGCGACGCGCTTTACCGGCACGATCCGGCTTGACGATGATCCGGCGCGTTTCTTCGCCGGCGCCGCGCCGCTGATGGGCCTTTCCGCCGTGCGTCAGGGCGATGCATGGCTGTTGCAGGAAAGCCCCCCCAAGGAAGGAAATGCGCCGCAAAGCTGACCTTCTTCTCGTCACCGCCCTTGTCATAGCGAGCGCAGCGCCCGCGCAAGCGGCGGACAGACAGGCTATCAGCATCGCCCCCGGCAGGCTGGGCGAGGCGGCGATCACGCTCGGCCGTCAAACCGGCGTCAGCATCGGCATGTCCGACCAGTCGCTCGCGGGACTTGCGACCGGTCGGGTCGACGGCACATTGTCCGTCGATGCAGCGCTCAAGCGCCTGCTCAAGGGCACCGGCGCCACCGCGCGGCGGATCGATGCCGCGACCTGGCGCATCGAACGCGCCCGGCGCCGGCCCTCCACGGCGACGAGGCCACGACCCGTCCCGGTGGCACCCGCGCCCGACCAGCCACCGGCCGAGATCATCGTCACCGCCTCCAAGCGCGACACGCCCCTGCCCCGCTATGCCGGCATGGTGGAAGCGCTGGACAATCGCGCCTTCACCAGCGGCGAAGCGGCGAACGGCACCGCGACCCTGCTCGCGCGCATCGCCAGCCTGAGTTCCACCCATGCCGGCAATGGCCGCAACAAGCTGTTCATCCGCGCCATCGCCGATTCCGGCGTCGCCGGGCCGACCCAGGCGACGACGGGGCAATATCTGGGCGACATGCGCCTCAACTATGCAGCCCCCGACCCGGACCTGAAACTCTATGATGTCGGACGGGTGGAGGTGCTGGAAGGGCCGCAGGGCACGCTTTACGGGGCGGGCTCGCTGGGCGGCATCATCCGCATCATGCCCAACGCCCCCAATCTGGGCCAATTTGGCGGGCAGGTGTCGGCGGGACTCTCCGCGATCCAGCATGGCGATCCGGGCGGCGACCTGTCCGCCACGCTCAACCTGCCCATCGTGGCGGAAAAGCTGGCGCTGCGCCTGGTCGGCTATGGCGTCCAGGAAGGCGGCTATATCGACGACGTCTATCGCGGCAAGGATGACGTCAACCGCGTCCGCACCTGGGGCGGTCGTGCCGCGCTGCGCTTCGCACCGGACGAGGACTGGACGATCGACCTCAACGGCGTCTACCAGCATATCGACGGTGACGACGCCCAATATGCGACCCGCTCGGTCGGCCGGCTGGAACGCGCATCGGCCGTGTCGCAGCCTTATTTTTCCGACTATCTGCTGGGCAATGTGCGGATCGAGCGACAATGGGACAGCCTGCGCTTCATATCGTCCACCGGCCTTGTCCGCAACGAACTGGCCGAAAGCTATGACGCCACCCAGCCCGACGGCGCCCCCGCGCTGTTCCGCCAGAATAACAAGGTCAACATCTTCTCCACCGAAAACCGGCTGGTGCGCGACCTCGACAATGGCCTGGGCTGGATATTGGGCGCGTCCTATCTCCAGAGCACATCCGAAATTCACCGATCGCTGACGTCCTTCGGCACGGCGAACGTCCAGCCGGAGGTCATCCCCGGCGTCCCGGTCTATGGCATGGGCCTTGCCGCCGCCGCGACCGGCGTTCGCAACGAAGTCAGGGAAGCCACGCTGTTCGGGGAAGCATCGTTCGAACCGGTCAAGGGGCTGATCGCGACGGTCGGCGGGCGCCTTACCAACAGTCGCCTGTCGGGCGAAGCGCTTGATCCTGTCGCCGCCCTCTCCTCCGCCGACCTCGCTCGTGCCGAAGCCCAGGCCGACCGCAACGAGACCATTTTCCTGCCCTCCGCCTCGCTCCTGACCGACGCCATTCCTGACATCACCCTCTATGCGAAATTCCAGCAGGGCTTCCGTCCCGGCGGGCTGGCGGTCGATGACCAGCGGGTGCGCCGCTATCAGAATGACCGTATCTCCACGGTCGAATTGGGCTTTCGCAAGGGCGTGCCGGGCCGCGATGCGATCGCCCTCAGCGCCAATGTCGCCTATACCGACTGGCGCGATATTCAGGCCGACGTGACCGATCGGATCGGCCTGCCGACCACCGCCAATATCGGCGATGGACGCATCTATACGGTCGAGGGACGGATCGTCGTGCGGCCGACGCCAGCGCTCACGCTGGACGGCAGCTTCATCTACAATGACAGCCGCCTCAGCCAGCCGGCGCAATTTCTGCGCGCCCTGTCCTATGAAGGACAATCGCTATCCCTGCCCAATGTCGCCAATCTGGGCGGACGGCTGGCTTTCGACTATCGCGCGCCGCTGGCGAACGACCTGGACCTCCATCTGAGCGGCGCGGCCCGCTACGTCGGCAAGTCGCGCCTGGGCGTGGGGCCGATCCTGGGCCAGACCCAGGGCGACTATGTCGACACCAGCCTGACCGCCAGCGTGACGCGCGGCCCCGTGCAATATTCGCTGTCGCTGACCAACCTGCTCGACAGCAACGGCAATCGCTTCTCGCTCGGCACGCCGTTCGACCTGCGCTCCGACTATTACACGCCGCTTCGCCCGCGCACCGTGCGGATCGGGATGGATTTCGCCTTCTGACGCAAATCTGAACATCTGTTCATCGCATTGCCGGACGGAAAGCACCGCCCGGCGTCGTCCCATGCGGACGCGCGCCTGAAATATGCAGCGCGACACGCAGAGGAGACATCATGCGACATCTACTGGCCTGCACGGCCATCGCTCCCGTCCTGGCGGCCCTGACGGTTGCGGACGCGGCGG
Organism: Sphingobium sp. C100; assembly: GCF_000508185.1. Lineage (GTDB taxonomy): Bacteria > Pseudomonadota > Alphaproteobacteria > Sphingomonadales > Sphingomonadaceae > Sphingobium. Next base: position 15,833 of record NZ_AYOY01000153.1, read on the forward strand.
CGGAAACCACGATCAGCACCGCGACCACCGCGCCGGTCAAGACCTCGACCGTGGCCAGCGGCGCGGCCGACGACATCACCATCAGTTCGGCAGGTTCGATCACGCTGTCCAGTGGCGCGGCCGTCACGGCCGACAGCAGCAACGACGTGTCCAACGCCGGCGCCATCACGATCAACGACGCCGACAATGTGACCGGCATCCTGGTCGCGCCCGGCGCCACCGGCGACATCACCAACAGCGGCACCATCACTCTGACCGAGGATTATACGGCCGAGGATGAGGATGACGACGGCGACATCGACGGCCCGTTCGCCAAAGGCAGCAACAAGAACGCCATCTGGGTGCAGTCCGGCGCAGGCCATAGCGGCGACATCACCCATAGCGGCACGATCAGCATCGAAGGCAATCAGTCGGCAGGCATCCGCCTGGACGGCGCGCTGACCGGCGACCTGGCCACCAGCGGCACCATCACCGTGATCGGCGACAACAGCTATGGCGTTCTTGCCAATGATGTGACCGGCGACGTCACGCTGCGCGGCGCCATTTCCGCCACCGGCGAAAACAGCGTCGGCGCGGCGCTGCTGGGCGATGTCGATGGCGCGGTCAAGATTCAGGGCGGCATCGTCAGCAACGGCTATCGCTACACCACCCGGCCCAGCGACACCGACATTCTGGACGACGACGATCTGCTCCAGGGCGGCTCCGCCCTCGTGATCGCCGGCAATGTCAGCGGCGGCGTGATCTTCGACATTCCCCCGGTCGCGGGCGACGATGATGACGAAGACGATACCGACATTGACGATGACGGCCTGACCGACAGCAGCGAAGGCAGCGCATCGGTCGTGACCTATGGCTCGTCCGCCGCCGTGCAGGTCGGCGCGGCCGATGCCGACACGGTGATAGGCGCCGTCGCCGCCGACGAATCCGGCTATGGCCTGATCGTCAATGGCGGCATTGCCGGCTATGGTGTCTATGACGGCGTCGATGCCAATGGCCTGGTCATCGGCGGCCTTGGCGGCAATGTCGACATTGCCAAGGGCATATTGGTCGATGGCACGGTCGCCGCCGTTTCCTATGACAGCAACGCGACCGCGCTGCGGCTGGGATCGGGCGCGAGCGCCGGGACGATCGAGGTCGGCGGCGTGGTCGGCGCGACCGGATCGGCAAAGGAAGGCACCGCCGCGCGCGGCATCGTGATCGACGCCGGCGCCAGCGTGAACAGCATCAAGATCAGCGGCACGGTCGCGGCGGCGGCGCTGGATGATGAAGACGGCACCGCCATCGCCATCCTCGATTCCTCGGGCACTGTTTCCAGCCTCAGCAACACCGGCGCCATTTCGGCGAGCGGCGGCGGCACCAACACCGCGATCGACCTCAGCGCCAACAGCAGCGGCGTCACGCTGACGCAGGCGCTGGCCGACGAAGACGCCAGCGCGCCGGGCATCATCGGCGACATTCGTCTGGGTTCCGGCGATGACGTCATGACCGTATCTGCGGGCACGATAGCGGGGGATGTCAGCTTCGGCGCGGGCGACGACAGCCTCTCGCTGTCCGGCACATCGACCCTGACCGGCGACACAGCCTTCGGCACGGGATCGGCCACGCTGACCCTGACCGACAGTGCCGCGATCGTTGGCGGCGTTGATTTCGGCGGCGGCAGCGGTACGATGACGCTGGGCGGCACATCGTCGCTGACGGGCGCGATCAGCAATGCCGGCGGCACGCATGTCGTGCTGAACGGCGGCACGCTCGACGCCAGCAACGCCGGCAGCGTCGCGCTGGCCTCGCTCTCGGCCAGCGGCACGTCGACCATCGGCGTCACCATCGACGCGGCGAACGAGACCAACACCCTGTATGACGTGGCCGGCGCCGCCAGCTTCGCCACCGGCTCGCAGGTCAAGGTCCACCTGACCCAGGTCGGCGGATCGGACGGCGACTATGTCATCGTGAAGGCCGGTTCGCTCACCGGTGCGCCCACGCTCGATACCGAAACGCTGCTCCCCTACATGTTCAAGGGCAGCCTGACCGGCGACGGCGCCGCCGGCACCGTGACCCTCTCCATCGCCGCCAAAAGCGTGTCGGACCTTGGCCTCAACGGATCGCTGGCGCGCGCCTATTCGGCGATCTTCAACGCGCTGGACAATGATACGGACATCGCCAACGCCTATCTGGGTATCAATGACGGCAGCACCCTGACCGCCAATCTGCGCCAGATGCTGCCTGATCATGCCGGCGGCACGTTCGAAGCGGTCACCGCCGGATCGCGCGCTACAGCCCGTATCCTGTCGGACCCCAACGGCATTTACCGCACCAAGGACGGGCGCCTGGGCTTCTGGCTGCAACAGGTCGCTTTCGGCAGCGCCAAGAGCGTGGGCAGCACCGCATCCTATGACATTAATGGCTGGGGCGCGGGTGGCGGCGTCGAATATCTGACCGATCTCGGCGCGTTCGGCGGTTCGCTCGCCTATATCCACGGCAGCGATTCGAGCGGCAGTTCCAACAATGCGGTCGATTCCGACCAATATGAACTGGCGGCGCACTGGCGCGGCCAATGGGGTCCGCTGCTCGCCTTTGCCCGCCTGTCCGCCGCGACGATCAACTTCGCGGGCACGCGCCACTTCGAAAATGGCGATGTCGTGCGCACCGCCAATGGCAAATGGGACGGCAAGCTCTATTCGGCGACAGCCGGCGCATCCTATCAGTTGCAATTCAACCGCTTCAGCCTGCGGCCGGCCGTCGGCATCGACTATTATCGCTTGAAGGAAGACGGCTATGCCGAAGCGGGCGGCGGCGACGCGTTCAACCTGACGGTGCTGGGTCGCACCAGCGACGAAACGACCGCGAACGGCACCGTCACGGCCGGCTATGACTTCGGCAGCCTGAACCCGGTCGATGGCTGGGTCCGGCTGGAACTGGAAGGCGGTCGTCGCCAGATCATCGGCGGATCGCTGGGCGACACCACCGCCTATTTCAAGGATGGGGACCAGTTCACCCTGGTGTCGGAAGACCGGACCAATGGCTGGACCGGCCGCGCCCGCCTCTATGGCGGCACGGACACATTCCGCATCGGCGGCGAGTTCGGCGCGGAAGAACAACAGGATCACGTCGCCATCTCATTTAGGGCGACGGTTAACTTCGTCCTGTGACGTCTTGAACATGAACAGGCGGGCCACACCCCACAGACCCTCCCGGTCCGCCTGTTCCGCCGCGGCATATATCCCTCCCCAAGGGCGCCGCGCATAAAAGAGGGGCGTCGTCAGGGTTAGACCCCGACGGCGCCCCTTATTTTTGTGGCAAAAACGCCGTAATTAATCGGCCTTCACCTCGACCGGTTTCAACTTGGCGCTCACGCTCTCGAAATTGGCCTTGTCGGATGGCGACAAATTGGGACGGCCGGCCATGATGCCCATCGAAATATTGCACTTCGAATAATAGGTTTCGCCCGGCTCAACCTCCAGCCGCAACATGTCGGTAGCCTCGCTTTTGACCGAATATTCGTGAATGCCCGGATCAGCATAGACGATCGCAAACCTGCCCGGCGGCAAGCTGGTCAGCCTTTCGCCCTTTTCATGCACTGCGCAGGAAATCGCGGCGCCCACCAGGCCCCCCTTGCGGAAGAATATGATCTTTCCCTTGCCTTCGGGAATATCGGCGATCGGCGCCTCCGGCGCAGCACCATCTGCCGCCTCAACCGGGACATCCTGCGCTGCAACCGATGTCGCGCAGCCGAGCGCCATTAGCGCCAGAATCACATGGCTCTTCATTCTATACCCTCCACTTGAAATTCAGTTGCCATCTGCTGGAAGCACATATGGAAGATCGGCCACCAGTTTGGCCTGCCCTCTCGCACCGACCGGCACATCGACGTCGCCGCCCCCTATGAACAGCACGACCGGCACCGCGATCAAGCCGACCAGGGCTGCTTCATCCGTGCGACCCGTCCCTGTCTGCGCGAAGTGAAAGCCCCGTAGGGCAATCTTCCGACCCTGATGCTCGATGAAACGCGCCGCCAGAATCAGTTCCCCGGCCTTGCCTGCGGCACGCGCACGCGCCGCGTGGATCACTTCGCCCTCACCCAATGCACCGACCGGGACAACTGCGGCGCCGCCCAGCGCTACAGGCACCGTCGTGCGAATGCGAAACCGATCGCCCGGTTTGGACAGCTTGGAATTGAGCGAGTCCAATATCTCGAAATATACATAAGTCCCCGCCGGGACGTAGGTCGCTATCGGCGATGATGGCGCCATGGCCGGATCAGTGGCGGCCTGCACGGCAGTGCCAAGGCCCACGCCAAACAACGCAGCGGCACACAGCCAGATGCGCGACATCCTACCCCCTCAGGCCCCGAATCCCCCCGATTCGCATGGACCTGAACACGCGTTTATCGCGTGATTTTACAGGCGTATAGAGCGAAGAAGCGGACCGGCTTACGCCAGCCCCTTCTTCACTGCTTCATTCACCACCTGCGGGTTGGCCTTGCCCTGCATTGCCTTCATCGTCTGGCCCACGAAGAAGCCGAACAGCGCTTCCTTGCCGCCCTTATACTGGGCGACCTTGTCCTGATTGTCGGCCAGCACCTTGGCCACCGCCGCTTCGATCGCGCCGGTGTCGCTGGTCTGCTTCAGACCCTTTTCCTCGACGATCTTCGCCGCACCCTCGCCGGTTTCCAGCATGATCTCGAACACCTGCTTGGCGATCGTTCCGCTGATCGTGCCGTCTGCCACCAACGCCAGCAATTCGGCGCCTTCTTCGGGGCTTACCGGGCTATCTTCCAGGCTTTTGCCAATCCGGTTGAGCGCACCATAAAGCTCGGACAACAACCAGTTGGCCGACGCCTTGGCCACCTCGCCCTCGCTCTTCTTCTGGATGCGCGCAGCCTCGGCCAGCAGCGCTTCGAACCAGCGGGCCGTATCGGCGTCGGCGGTCAGGGTCGCGGCATTATAGGCGGACAGGCCCAGATCCTGCTCGTAGCGCTTGCGCTTGGCGTCGGGCAGCTCGGGCAGCGACTGGCGACACGCCTCAAGAAAGGCGTCGTCCAGCTCCAGCGGCAGCAGGTCGGGATCGGGGAAGTAGCGATAGTCATGTGCATCCTCCTTCGACCGCATCGACCGGGTTTCGTTGCGGTCGGGATCGTAGAGGCGCGTTTCCTGAACGATCTTGCCGCCAGCCTCCAGCACATCGACCTGTCGGCTGGCCTCATGCTCGACCACGGCCATGACAAATCGGACCGAATTGACGTTCTTCGTCTCGGTGCGGGTGCCAAATTCCTCGCCGGGCTTGCGCACCGACACGTTCACGTCGGCGCGCATCGACCCCTGATCCATATTGCCGTCGCACGACCCGACATAGCGCAGGATCGTTCGCAGCTTCGACAGGTAAGCCCCGGCTTCGGCGGGCGAACGCATGTCCGGCTTCGACACGATTTCCATCAGCGCCACGCCCGACCGGTTGAGGTCGATATAGGAGCTGGTCGGATGCTGGTCGTGCATCAGCTTGCCGGCGTCCTGTTCGACATGGATGCGCTCGACGCCGATCACCTTGGTGCTGGTTTCCGGGTTCTTCTCGTCCAGCACGATCTCGATCTGTCCCTCACCCACGATCGGGTGATAGAGCTGGCTGATCTGATAGCCCTGCGGCAGATCGGCGTAGAAATAGTTTTTGCGGTCGAAGCGCGACCATTTGTTGATCTGCGCGTCGATCGCCATGCCGGTGCGCACCGCCTGACGAATGCATTCGCGATTGGGCACGGGCAACATGCCCGGCATGGCCGCATCGACCAAGCTGACCTGCGTGTTCGGCTCCGCGCCGAACGCCGTCGCGGCGCCCGAAAACAGCTTGGCGTTCGACGTCACCTGCGCATGGACTTCCAGGCCGATCACGACCTCCCACTCGCCGGTTGCGCCCTGGATGCGATAGGTTGATTCGGTCATCAGTCGTCCTTCGATGGCGTAATCAAAGTCACGCCGGGAAAATAGCTACGATAAAAACGCGGGTCGCGCGTCAGGATGGTTGCGCCGATGGATTGGGCGTGGCCGCCGATCATAAAGTCGGCTAGGATAGATTTGGCCGCCCCCGGCTGCTTTCTACGGCGATGAGCCTCAAAGGCTTGTCCAGCCAAGAATGCCCCCTCCGGCATCAGGGGTTCGACGTCTATAAGCATGGCAGCAAGAAGGGTGCGCAACTCATCCAAAACTTCGAACCTGGGCGCCATTTCGCCGATCACCACCGGGTTCACGAATAGATAAGCGCCCAATGCGGCACGATCGATATTGGCAGCAGACCATTCAAACCAGCGGGGATCACGGTCCAAAACATCAATGAGCACGTTTGAGTCGATAAGGATCACGGTTCGTAACTACCCCGTATCTCCCGCATATACTCGTCCGTGCTCATGCCGTCAGGATTGGGGTATTTTCCGGCAATCGCATTGATGGCCTCGCGCACACGCCGGCTTCGCGCCGCCGCTTCTTCCGGGGTAAAGCCCAACGGCGCCACCACAACCTGTCCTGCCTCATTGACCTGAACCTTGTAGGGCTGGCCAGGCGCCAATCCCGCCAGGTCACGCATGGCTTTGGGGATCAATATCTGACCCTTGCTGGTCATGGTTCCGGTTTCAATCTTGATCGGCGCGTTCATCTGCCTTCTCCAGTGTTACCAAGGTAACACTTTGGTCAAATCATTACCACCACTTGTCCGCGCGCGCAGTAAAGCCCGCGCGCTCTTCCAGCGCCAGCCCCGCGTTCAGCACGGTCTGTTCGTCCAGCGCGTTGCCGATGATCTGAAGGCCGAGCGGCAGGCCGCCTGCGTCGAGGCCACCCGGCACGCTCATCGCCGGCAGCCCGGCCAGCGAAGCCGGCACGGTGAAGACGTCGTTCAGATACATGGCCAGCGGATCGGCCTGCTTCTCGCCCAGGGCGAAGGATGCGCTCGGCGCAGTCGGCGTCAGCAGCAGGTCGCATTGTTCGAACGCCAGTTCGAAGTCGCGCGCGATCAGCGCCCGCACCTTCTGCGCCTGGGTATAATAAGCGTCGTAGAAGCCCGCCGACAGCACATAGGTGCCGATCATGATGCGACGCTTGACCTCCGGCCCGAAACCGGCGGCGCGGGTCGCGGCATACATGTCCTGCAAGCCCGCCCCATCGGGCAGGTCGCGCTGGCCATAACGCACGCCGTCATAGCGGGCGAGGTTCGATGAAGCCTCGGCCGGGGCGATGATATAATAGGCCGGCAGCGCATATTTGGTGTGGGGCAGCGACACCTCCACCACATCAGCGCCCGCATCCTTCAGCCATGCAACGCCGCGATCCCACATGGCGGAGATTTCGGCGTTCAGGCCATCGGGACGATATTCCTTGGGAATACCGACCGTCTTGCCACGCAAATCGCTCGACAAACTGGCTTCCCACTGCGGCACGGGCAAATCGAGGCTGGTCGAATCCTTGGAGTCAAAGCCCGCCATCACCTCCAGCAGGATCGCATTGTCACGCACCGTCCGCGCCATCGGCCCCGCCTGGTCGAGCGAGGACGCAAACGCCACGATGCCCCAGCGCGAGCAGCGGCCATAGGTCGGCTTGATGCCGCTAATGCCGGTGAAGGCGGCGGGCTGGCGGATCGAGCCGCCGGTGTCGGTGCCGGTCGCCGCCGGGCACAGCCGCGCGGCGATGGCAGATGACGACCCGCCGGACGATCCGCCCGGCGCCAGCGCGGCATTGTCGCCGCCGCCCCGCTTCCACGGGCTGATGACATTGCCGAAATAGCTCGTCTCGTTGGAGGAGCCCATGGCGAACTGGTCGAGGTTGAGCTTGCCCAGCATCCCCGCGCCCGCCGCCCACAGCTTGCCCGATACGGTCGATTCATAGGTCGGCACAAAGCCTTCCAGCATATGGCTGGCGGCGGTCGTCTGCACGCCCTGGGTGCAGAACAAATCCTTCATGCCGATCGGCACGCCCGCCAGCGGACCCAGCGGCACGCCTGCGGCCTTCGCCTTGTCGGCCGCGTCGGCCGCTTCCAGCGCCTTGTCCGGCGTTTCGACGATGAAGGCGTTCAGCGCCTTGGCAGCGGCGACATTGGCGTTGAAGCCTTCCGCCACGTCGCGCGCGGAAAAATCGCCCGCGCGGAAGCCATCGCGGATTTCGGCTACGGTAAGATCGGTCAGTTCAGTCATTTTCCAACCCGTCATGCTGCAATTGCTTCAGCATCCATTTGATCCGGCAAACCGGCCTTCCCCGTGGGGCGCGAGATCCTGAAACAAGTTCAGGACGATCGACAGACGCCTCAGGCGTCACTCGATCACTTTGGGCACCGCGAAAAAGCCATGTTCGGCCTGCGGCGCATTGGCCAGCACCTTGTCGCGGACATTGCCGTCGGTCACGACATCGTCGCGCAGCCGTTGATGATTGGGGATGACGGCGGTCATCGGCTCGACGCCGGTCACGTCCACTTCGCCCAGTTGCTCCACCCAGCCCAGGATGTTGTTGAGTTCGGGCACCATTGCCTCGGCCTCGGCATCGCTCACCGAAATGCGCGAGAGGCTGGCGATTTTTTTCACGGTCTGAAGGTCTATCGACATGGGCCGCCGCTACCACCCGCGCCCGTCCGCTTCAAGCGGCTTTCGCGCCCCTTGCGCGCATCCGTCCCTTGCGCCAGACAGGAGCGCAAAGGGGGCCGATGCTCCCGTGGGTCGGAGAGACAAGGGTGGCGCGCAAATTCCTCTATGTGGTGGCGGGGCTGGTGGTGCTGGTGATCGCCGCTTTTGCCATATATGCGATATGGGGAAATGCGCTGATCCGCATGGTGATGGTGCCGCGCGAGCCATTCACCCAGCTGCAACCGCTGCCCGACAATGCCTATGTCGACGCAAAGATGTGGATCGCCCGCCCCGACATCGTGAAGGACAATCCCGCCCTGTGGACGCCCGCCGGCGCGACCAGGCCGGCGGCCTCGCCCAAGGCCGCGATCTTCTTCATCCACCCCACCAGCTACATCACCACATTCGGCGACGCGCACTGGAATGCGCGACTGGACGACAAGGAAACCGACGCCACCGCCCGGCGCTTCGTCATGAGCCAGGCGAGCGCCTTCAACGCCGCCGGCGCGGTGTGGGCGCCGCGTTACCGTCAGGCCAATTATGGCGCCTTCCTGACCGGCGAACCGGCAGGCGACAAGGCGCTGGCAGCGGCTTATCGCGACGTCGCCCAGGCGTTCGCCGCCTTCCTGAAGGCCAATCCGACCGGCCCGTTGATCCTGGCGGGCCATAGCCAGGGGTCGCGCCACCTGCTCCAGCTGCTGCGCGAACAGGTTGCGGGCAGGCCGGTGGCCGACCGGATCGCCGCCATCTATGCCGTCGGCTGGCCCGTATCGGTGGAAGCGGACCTGCCTGCGCTCGGCCTCCCCGCCTGCGCCCGCCGTGACCAGGCGCATTGCATCGTCAGTTGGCAAAGCTATGCCGAACCGGCCGATCCGTCCGCTGTGGTGGAAAGTTTCGAACGCAAGACCGGTTTCACCGGAATGCCGCACAAAGGCACGCATATGCTGTGCACCAATCCCATCACCGGCGCGTTCAACGGCGCCGCCCCGGCCAGCGCCAACAAGGGCACGCTCGACGCGCGCGAACAGGGCCAGCCGCCCAAGCTGGTCCCCGGCATCGTCCCGGCGCGCTGTGACACCAGCGGCGTGCTGATGATCGGGGAGCCGGTCGACATGGGGCCGTTCACCCTCCCCGGCAATAATTACCACGTCTATGACTACAGCCTGTTCTGGGCGAATGTGCGTGACGATGCGCAGAAAAGATTGGCGGCCTTCGTCGGGACGTGACAGGGCGGCGCCATGACATTGGTAACAACGGATCGCGTGGTTTTTCGCACCGCACTGCCGCAGGGCGGCCGCCTGATCGGCATGGATGTCGGCACCAAGACGATCGGCCTCGCCCTGTGCGACGCGGGATGGTCGATCGCCAGCCCCGCCCATACGATCAGCCGCGGCAAGTTCAGCAAGGACAAGCCTGTGATCGCCGCCTTCATCGCGCAGCAGCAGGTGAAGGGCATCGTCATCGGCCTGCCGCTCAATCTCGATGGCAGTTCGTCGCCGCGCGCGCAGGCCAGCCGCGCCTTCGCCCATAATCTCGCCGACCTCGATCTCCCTATCCTGCTGTGGGACGAACGCTGGTCAACGCAAGCGGTGACGCGCACCCTGCTGGAAGCCGACGCCAGCCGCGCCCGCCGCGATGAACTGGTCGACAAGCTGGCGGCCAGCTACATCCTTCAGGGCGCGATCGACGGGCTGGTTGCAGGGCTGGAATAGCCGCGCACGACGCAGGGGCCTTCATCCCGGCCCCGCCTCATCCCTCGAACGCAGCGATGATCGGGCATGGCCCGCCCTCTGACGCATCACATTGCCGCGCCAGCCGCGCCAGCGCAGCCCTTGCGCCTGCCAGTTCCGCGATCTTGACGTCCAGCGCCGCGATCCGCTCGGCGGCCAGTTCGCGCGCCCGCGCCCGGTCTTGCCCGGCGTCCAACCTGAGCAACTCGTCAATCTGTTCCAGGGTAAAGCCCGCCGCCTGCGCCGACCGGATGAAGCCCAGCCGCCGCGCATCGGCCGCACCATAGCGCCGCACGCCCGCGCCGCGCAGCGGCGTGTCGAGCAGCCCGCGCCGCTGATAATAGCGTATCGTTTCCACATTCACGCCCGCCGACCGCGCCAGACCGGAAATCGTCATGTCCATCCCTTGACTCCGTACCATGGTACGGAACCTATATGGGCTGCATCCGCTGATCTTTTAAGCGCCCGCCCATGTCCAAGCCAATTTTCGAGGATGCGACCATGACCAGTCCAGCCCCCAGACGCGCCAGCCTCTATCGCATGGTGATGCCCGACCATATCTGCCCCTATGGCATCAAATCGCGCTGGCTGCTGAAACGTCATGGCTTCGCGGTGGACGATCACTGGCTTGGAAGCCGCGCCGAAACCGACGCGTTCAAGGCCGAACATGACGTCAAGACCACGCCCCAGACCTTCATCGACGGGCAACGTATCGGCGGCCATGACGACCTGCGCCGCTATCTGGGCCTCTCGGTGCGCAATCCCGAAGCGACCAGCTATGTCCCGGTGCTCACCGTCTTTGCGGTCGCGGCGCTGCTGGCGCTGGCGCTGAACTGGCTCACTTTCCTCCCGCTGCTCTCGCTCGTCACAATCGAACGGTTCATCGCCATCACCATGATGCTGCTGGCGATGCTGAAGCTTCAGGATGTCGATCGTTTTTCGACCATGTTCCTGAACTACGACCTGCTCGCCCGCCGCCTGCCGCCTTATGGCCAGGCCTATCCCGTGCTGGAACTGGCCGCCGGCCTGCTGATGCTGACGCGCGTCTTTGACTGGCTGTCGATTCCGATCGCCCTGTTCATCGGCGGCGTCGGCATGGTGTCGGTGTTCAAGGCCGTCTACATCGACAAGCGTGAACTCAAATGCGCCTGTGTCGGCGGCGGCAGCAACTTGCCGCTCGGCTTCGTATCGCTGACCGAAAATGTCATGATGGTGGCGATGGCGCTCTGGATGCTGGCCGGGGCCGCGCCCTGAAGACGCATGGAGGTGAGGAAAGCCAGCCCTACTCCTCGTCCCGCGCATAGACATCGGGCAGGAACTGCACCCCATGCGCGGTCGGCACGGCGGTCAGGTAGGTGAGGTAGACCGGCACCGGTTGCGGCAGCGGCACATGCTGCTCCGGCGCGTCGCTCTTCGCCTTGGGCGTTTCGCCGAAGAACCAGCGACCCAGCCGCTGCGCATCCTCCAGCCGGACGCAGCCATTGCTGAAATGCCGGTCATCCTTGGCGAACAAATTGCGCTGCGGCGTGTCGTGCAGATAAATGCCCAGGTCATTGGGGAACATGAACTTGATCTTCCCCATCGCGTTGCCGCCCCCCGGCAACTGGCGCACGCGCACTTCCTGCCTCCCGGCCGCCACCGCGTTCCAGTCGATCGCGCTCTGCGCCAGCGGCGCGGGGTTCGCGCTCCAGTCGGCCAGCGCCTCATAGCGCATTCCCTTGAGCGACCCGCCATTCAATATCTTGGGCGCCACCTTGTTCTCGACCAGGTCCGGGGGGATATTCCAATAGGGATTCAGCGTCGCATAGCGGATCATGCCCGCCATGAACGGAGTCTGCGTCTCCTTCGTGCCGGCCACGACCTTCATCGTGCCGTCCAGCGATCCCTTGCTATAATACCACAGGCGCGCGGACGCAGCGTCGACCACCACATTGCGCGTCCACGGGCCAGGCAGCAGCCGGGCGCGTTCGATGTTCATCGCCAGTTGCCGGCGATAATAGTCAGGCCCGTGGTTCAGCGCGGCGATCGTCATCGCGCCGGCTATGCCGTCGGGTTTCAGCCCATGGTCGCCCTGAAACGCCTTCACCCGGTTGACGAGCGCCTTGTCATAGCCGCCGCCGGGTTTCAGCCCCAACCGCTCGCGCAACATGGCGATCTCCGCCCCCTTGCCGCCCGGACGCATCCGGGCATCGGGGATGGTGAGCGCGGGCAGGTCCGCCCATGTGTCGGCATAGGTCCGCCGCGCATTGCGAAGCCGCATGTAGAGCGGGCTCATCCAGCCGGCGGTCTGGATATAGTCGGCCAGCGACGGCGCCAGCGCGGCGGAACGCAATATCTCCGTCGGCCCGGCGTCGCGCGGCTCCACCTCCTTGTCGAGATAGCGCATCTTAACGCTGCGCGACGGCCGGCGCATGTCGGCGACCAGTTCGGCAAATGCGCGCGACAGCGCCAGATCGGCGCGCGCCAGCAGCTTGGGATCGCCACCGACATCGGCTTCCGCGATCCGGCGTCTCAGATCGCGCGCGTCATAATCGCGCGGGTCCAGCCCATCGGCCTCGCTATCCTCGATGATGGCGATCAGCGCATCGGCCTGCGGGCCGATCCGGTCCTTCTCCACCCAGAGCGGCCAATAGCCGCGCCGGCCATAGAAATCCTTATACTTCCCGCCCACCTGCGCACGAATTTCGGCCGCGACGCTGGATCTTGCGGCCTGCGCGGCATCGACCTGCGCTTTCACCGCCTGGGGCATCATGGCGGCGACCAGCAGGCAGGGGATCAGCCGCGTTCTCCCGCGCGCGGCGGCGGCGGCGGGGGCGGCGGCGGACAGGGCGGACCCTGGACTGCGTGATAAATGCCATCGGCGGTATAATAGCCGTCGACATAGCCGTCGCCGTCACGATCGGCGGCGACGGTGCCGGCGATCGCGCCGGGGCCGACGGGCGGCGCGCTCGTGACCGGCGCCTCATTCTTCGAACAGGCGCTCAAGGCCAGCAGCCCACCGGCGGCCAAAGCCATATATTTCAGTTGCATAACATCTCCCTAGACGCAGCGGCGGCAGAGCCGCCTCGCGCCGTTAGACCTCTTCGCCGCGACCCGTGCGACCTCGACCCAACGTGCCAGACGGCGGAACGAATCCATTACCCGATCGAAATGACGGCCAACCGTTGTTTTTCAGCGTCAGGCCGTTATGCCGCCGCCCACGCGGCCGACGCCAGGCCCTGCGCATAAAGCAGCACCGACAGGTCGCCATGGACGATCTCCGCCGCGGCCGCCGCGCGCGTCTTGGGCTTGGCATGATAGGCAACGCCCAGTCCCGCGCCTTCGATCATCGGAATATCATTGGCCCCATCGCCCACCGCCATGGTCAGCGCACGGTCGATCCCGCCCGCGATCGCCGCCTCCAGTTCGGCCCGCTTGCGCGCGGCATCGACGATCGGCACGGTCACGCTGCCCAGCAGCGCGCCGTCGGCGATCTCCAGCACATTGGCCACCGCCGCGTCGAAGCCGATCTCCTGCGCCACCGGCCCGGTGAAACGGGTGAAGCCGCCCGACACCAGCAAAGTACGTGCGCCGCGCGCCTTCATCGTGCGGACCAGCGCCCTGGCCCCGCCCATGATGACGACGCGTTCGGCGCGGCAACGGTCGATCGCCGCATCCTCCAGCCCCTTGAGCAGCGCCACCCGCTCATGCAGCGCCCCGGCAAAGTCGAGTTCGCCGCGCATCGCCCGCTCGGTGATCTCGGCAATCTGCGGCTTGATGCCGGCATAGTCGGCCAGTTCGTCGATGCACTCGACCGTGATCATGGTCGAATCCATGTCCGCGATCAGCAGCTTTTTCTCGCGCGTCGCGGCGGGCTGGACGATGACGTCGATGCCCTGCCCGACATCGGCCAGCGCCGCCCGCGCCGCCACCGGATCGGCGGCGAAAAACAGGTCCGCCGCCTTGTCCGCGTCCAGCCAGGCTTTATCGCCCGGCTGGCATCCCGCCTCGCGCAGCCGGTCGGCGGCGGCCGCAATATCCCCCTGCCCCATCGATCCACTTGCCACTAAGGTCGCGACGAACATGAACACTCCCGCACATCAGCCGGGCGAATCCCGCCCACCGGTCGCGCTTATTGCCGGGCCGACCGCCAGCGGCAAGAGCGCGCTCGCCATTCGCCTCGCCCGCCTCTCCGACGGCATCGTCATCAACGCCGACGCCAGCCAGGTCTATGCCGACCTGCGCCTGCTGTCCGCCCGCCCTTCGGCCGAGGAGATGGGCGACGTGCCCCATCGCCTCTTCGGCCATGTCGACGGCGCGCAGGCCTGCACCGCCGCGCGCTGGGCGGCCGAGGCGAAGGCGGAAATCGACGTCGCCCATGCGGCTGGCCGATTGCCCGTGCTGGTCGGCGGCACTGGCCTTTATATCCGCACCCTGCTCGACGGCATCGCCCCGGTGCCGGACATCGACCCGAACGTGCGCGCCGCCGTCCGCGCTCTGCCAGTGGCGCACGCGCACGACGCGCTCCGCCGCGAAGACCCCGAAGCCGCCGCCCGCCTCGCCCCGGCCGACACGACCCGCGTCGCCCGCGCGCTTGAAGTGATCCGCTCGACCGGCCGCCCGCTCAAGGACTGGCAACGGCATAAGGAAGGCGGGATCGGCGATCGCATCGCCCTCTCCCCGCTCATCCTCCTGCCGCCGCGCGACTGGCTGGTGGATCGGTGCGACCGGCGCTTCGTCCAGATGCTCGATCAGGGCGCGATTGCCGAGGTGGAGGCGCTGCTCGCCCGCCGGCTCGATCCCGCTCTGCCGGTGATGCGCGCCATCGGCGTCCCCGACATCGCCGCCTTTCTGGCGGGGGACAGCGATCGCGCGGCGATGATCGAGCGCGGCCAGCGCGCCACCCGCCAATATGCCAAGCGCCAATATACCTGGTTCGCCAACCAGCCGCCGGCGTCCTGGCCGCGCGAAGCGCGACAAATAGATGATAAAATAGCCGATGAATTAGCAATTAAGTTACAACATTAGCGCTTGACCAGCCATTTTATGTCCACTAGAGGCAGGCGCCTTGCCATTGCTGGCGCACTGACGCAAAGCACCGGGCTTGCAGAAAAAGAGGAGTTCCATCGTGGCCGAAAAGAGCGGCGCGGACATTTTGGTCGAATGCCTGGTCGATCTGGGCGTTGAGGTCGTGTTCGGCTATCCGGGCGGCGCCGTGCTGCCCATTTATGACGCGCTCTATAATCATCCCACGATCCGCCACGTGCTCGTGCGCCACGAACAGGGCGCGACGCACATGGCGGAGGGCTATGCCCGCTCCACCGGCAAGCCCGGCGTCGTGCTGGTCACGTCCGGCCCCGGCGCGACCAATGCCGTCACCGGCATCACCGACGCGCTGCTCGATTCCATCCCGATGATCGTCATCACCGGCCAGGTGCCCACGCAACTGATCGGCACCGACGCTTTTCAGGAAGCCGACACGGTCGGCATCACGCGCCACTGCACCAAGCATAATTATCTGGTGAAAGACCCCGGCAAACTGGCCGGCGTCGTGCATGAAGCCTTCCATATCGCCACCACCGGCCGCCCCGGCCCCGTCGTCGTGGACATTCCCAAAAATGTCCAGATCGCGACCGCGCCCTATGCCCGGCCGGAACTCAAGGTCCATGCCAGCTATCACCCGCAGACAAAGGCGGATGCCGCCGCGATCGACGCCGCGGTCGAGATGCTGGCGGCGGCGGAACGGCCGATCCTCTATACCGGCGGCGGCGTGATCAATTCGGGGCCGCAGGCGTCCGCGCTGCTGCGCGAACTCGTGGCGCTGACCGGCGCGCCGGTCACCTCGACGCTGATGGGCCTGGGCGCTTTTCCCGCTTCCTCCGACCAATGGCTGGGGATGCTGGGGATGCACGGCACCTATGAAGCCAATTGGGCGATGAACCAGGCGGACCTCATCCTGTGCATCGGCGCCCGGTTCGACGACCGGGTCACCGGCCGGCTCGACGCCTTCGCGCCCAACAGCAAGAAGGTCCATATCGACATCGACCGCAGCTCGATCAACAAGATCGTCGATGTCGATGTCGCGGTGGTCGCCGATGTCGCCAGCGCCCTCGATGACATGATCGCGCTGTGGAAACAGCGCGGCCACCAGCAGGCCGACCTCGGCGAATGGTGGGCGCGGATCGCCGGCTGGCGCGCGCGCAAGAGCCTGGACTTCGCCGAAAACGGCGCGGAGATCATGCCGCAGCGCGCGATTGCCGATCTCTACAAGGCGTGCCGCGCCACCGGCAAGGATGTCATCATCACCACCGAAGTGGGCCAGCACCAGATGTGGGCGGCCCAGCATTTCGGGTTCGAAGCGCCCAACAAGTGGCTGACCTCGGGCGGGCTTGGCACCATGGGCTATGGCTTTCCGGCGGCCATCGGCGCGCAGATGGGCAATCCCGACAGCCTCACCATCTGCGTCGCGGGCGATGCCTCGGTCCAGATGAACATCCAGGAAATGGGGACGGCCACGCAATATCGCCTGCCGGTCAAGATATTCATTCTCAACAATGAATATATGGGCATGGTGCGCCAGTGGCAGGAACTGACCTATGAAAGCCGCTATTCCAACAGCTATTCCGACAGCCTGCCCGACTTTGTGAAGCTGGGCGAAGCCTATGGCTGGACCGGTATCCGCATCGAAGGGCCGCAGGAACTGGAAGCCGGCATCCGCCAGATGATCGAAACCCCCGGCCCGGTGATCGTCGATTGCCGCGTGGCGAAACTCAGCAACTGCTTCCCGATGATCCCATCGGGCGCGGCCCATACCGAAATGCTGCTCGACCCCAGCCAGGTCGAAGGCGTCATGTCGGACGAAGCGAAAGCGCTGGTGTGACGCAACATCTGAAGCTCCGCATTCATGTGACGGAGCCATGGGATTTCGAACGGATCGCGGGCACGGCCGAACTCACCGGCTGGACCATCGATCATGTCGATCCTGAAAACGGCGAATGGGAAGTGCATCTGGACCATGGGCTCGACTTCGACAAGCGACATATCGGCACCTTGTTGGCCGGTCCCCGCTATGTCGGCGAACGGCTCGACCGGATGTTCGACACGGTCACCGGCTTTCCGGTCCGCCTCGCCCACCGCGTTGATGGCGAATGGCATTTCGCCTTCGTCGCCACGATTTCGCAGCGCCACGACGACACGCACCGGCGCGAAGACCAGGATAATGGGACCAGCATCTGATGCATATCCAGGAAGAATATAGCCAGCGCCATGTCCTGTCGCTGACCGTTTCCAACGAAGCGGGCATATTGGCGCGCATCGCGGGCCTGTTCACCGCGCGCGGCTATAATATCGACAGCCTGACCGTGGCCGACATCACCGACGATCATGCGATCAGTCGCATCACCATCGTCACCGGCGGCCCCCCCAAGGTGATCGACCAGATCATCGCCCAGCTCGACCGGCTGGTGCCGGTGCACAAGGTGACCGACCTCACCGAAGCCGGCCCCTTCGTCGAGCGCGAACTGGCGCTGGTAAAGGTCGCGGGCACGGGCGAGGACAGGATCGAGGCGCTGCGCCTGGCCGACGTGTTCCGCGCCAAGGTGGTCGACACGACGATCGGCAGCTTCATTTTCGAAATCACCGGCACCACCGAAAAGATCGACAATTTCGTGGCGCTGATGCGCCAGATCGGTCTGGTCGAAGTGGGGCGCACCGGCGTCGTCGGCCTGATCCGGGGCAAGGACGCGAACTGAATTCCCTCTCCCCTCGGGGGAGAGGTAGCGAGACTTGGCAGCCTGCTGCCTGGTCGCAGCTAGGTGAGGGGGCGGCGCCACTCAACCCCTCTCCAACTTCATCTAGGCCCGGCCGCGCCGAGCCAAGATTTCATATCCTCCCCTGTCCAGGGGAGGAGGATATTTGGACGGGAAGAGACATCATGAAGGTTTATTACGATCGCGACGCGGACATCGGCCTGATCAAGGGCAAGAAGGTCGCCATTCTGGGCTATGGTTCGCAGGGTCATGCCCATGCGCAGAATCTGCGCGATTCCGGCGTCGCTGAAGTCGCGATCGCCCTGCGCCCCGGTTCGGGCAGCGCGAAGAAGGCCGAAGGCGCCGGTTTCAAGGTGCTGTCCAACGCCGACGCCGCCGCCTGGGCCGACGTGCTCATGATCCTGGCGCCCGACGAGAATCAGGCCGATCTCTATGCCGCCGACATTCACGCCAACATGAAGCCGGGCGCCGCGCTCGCCTTCGCCCACGGTCTCAATGTCCATTTCGGCCTGATCGAACCGCGCAACGATGTCGATGTCATCATGATCGCGCCCAAGGGGCCGGGCCACACCGTGCGCGGCGAATATGTGAAGGGCGGCGGCGTGCCCTGCCTGATCGCCATCCATCAGGACGCGACCGGGAACGCCCATGACATCGCCCTGTCCTATGCTTCGGCGGTCGGCGGCGGCCGCAGCGGCATCATCGAAACCGATTTCAAGGAAGAGTGCGAAACCGACCTGTTCGGCGAGCAGGCGGTGCTGTGCGGCGGGTTGACCCACCTCATCATGGCGGGTTTCGAAACGCTGGTGGAAGCCGGCTACGCGCCCGAAATGGCCTATTTCGAAGTGCTGCACGAAACCAAGCTGATCGTCGACCTGATGTATGAAGGCGGCATCGCCAACATGCGCTATTCGATCAGCAACACCGCCGAATATGGTGATTATCATACCGGCCCGCGCCTCATCACCGACGAGACAAAGGCGGAAATGAAGCGCGTGCTGACCGACATTCAGCAGGGCAAGTTCGTCCAGCGCTTCCTGACCGACATCAAGACCGGCTATCCTGAAATGAAGGCGAAGCGCAAGCTCCAGGCCGAGCATCCGATCGAAAAGACCGGCCAGCAACTGCGTGCCATGATGCCGTGGATCGGCGCCAACAAGCTGGTGGACAAGGACAAGAACTGACCTTTTATAAATCGGCATCAGAACGATCCGTTTCCGGTTTCGGCTCTGGAACTTGTCAGGGGCGCGGCATATTGTTGCCGCGCCCCTTGAACGTTTTTCGGAGACTATTTCTCATGCGCAAGTTCCTGATCCCCGCCGCCGCTCTCCTCGCCTTTGCCGGCGGCACCGCCCTCGTCGCCCAGATGCCGACCGCGGCGCCCGGCGCCAAGGACGTCGCCAATGTCACCGGCGGCTCCTACAAGATCGATCCCGGCCATACCCAGGTGGTCTTCGCCTATGATCATATGGGCTTCACCAATAATATGGGCGTGATCGCCGAACCCACCGGCACGCTGACCCTCGACAAGGCGAACCCCGCCGCCTCGAAGGTTTCGGTCGAATTCCCGATCGCCAACCTGCGCACCGGCGTCGCCAAGCTCGACGAACATCTGATGAAGGCCGACTTTTTCGACGCCGCCAAATTCCCGACCGCGACCTTCGTATCGACCGGGGTCAAGCCCGACGGCGCTACCGGCGCGGAAATCAGCGGCAATCTCACCATCAAGGGCGTGACCAAGCCGGTGACGCTGGACACCGAATTTTACGGCGCGGGCGTCCAGCCGATGAACAAGAAGGAAAATATCGGCTTCATCGCCACCACCACGATCAAGCGCAGCGATTTCGGCATGGGCTATGGCGTGCCGATGGTCGGCGACGCGATCGAACTGAAGATCATCGCCGGTTTTGAAAAGCAGTAACCACGTCTCGACATAAAATTACAAAATGCGGGGCCGGCTTGCATGTCGGCCCCGTTTTGCGTTATGGACCATGCATCATGCAGAGCCGCGCGCTTCTTCCCCTGCTACGACTTACACGCCCTTAGGCGTGGCTTTTGTGCTGCCTTCCGGCTAAGGGCAGCGTCGATCCGCCTAAGGGCATCCATCACAGTCAAGTCGTACCCACGGGCATGCGGATGCGTTCCCGCTGGCCAGGAAGTAGTTTGATCCCATGATGCTGACCGATCCCTCGCTGAAATACCGATCCTTCCCGCAAGTCGATCTGCCCGACCGCCAATGGCCGTCCAGGGTCATCACCGCTCCGCCCCGCTGGCTGTCGACCGACATGCGCGACGGCAACCAGTCGCTGATCGACCCGATGAACGCGGAAAAGAAGCGCCGCTTCTTCGACCTGCTGGTGCGCGTCGGCGTCAAGGAGATCGAGGTCGGCTTTCCGTCGGCCGGCGCGACCGAGTTCGATTTCATCTCCGGCCTGGTGCGCGACGGGGCCATCCCCGACGACGTCATGCCGCAGGCGCTGACCCAGGCGCGCGCGGACCTCATTGCCACCACCTTCGAAAGCCTGCGCGGCGCCCGCCAGGCGATCGTCCATGTCTATAACGCCATCTCGCCCGCCTGGCGCGACATCGTGTTCCAGATGGATCGGCCCCAGGTGCGCGAAATCGCCGTGAACGCCGCCAAGCTGCTGCGCGACCATGCCGCCAGGCAGCCCGACACCGACTGGCATTTCGAATATTCGCCCGAAACCTTTTCCACCGCCGAGCTGGATTTCAGCCTGGAATGTTGCGAGGCGGTGATGGAGATTTTGCGGCCGACGCCGGAGCGGCCGCTGATCCTAAACCTGCCCGCCACGGTCGAGTGCGCCACCCCCAACATCTATGCCGACCAGATCGAATGGATCTGCCGCAATATCTCGAAGCGCGACAGCGTCGTCATCTCGCTGCACACCCATAATGACCGGGGCACCGGCGTGGCGGCGGCGGAACTGGGCATCATGGCCGGGGCCGATCGCGTCGAAGGCTGTCTGTTCGGCAATGGCGAGCGCACCGGCAATTGCGATCTGGTGACGGTCGCGCTCAATCTCTACACGCAGGGCATCCATCCCGGCTTGGACTTCAGCGACATTGATGAGGTCATTCAGACCGTCGAATATTGCAACCAGTTGCCTGTCCACCCGCGTCATCCCTATGCGGGCGAGCTGGTGTTCACCGCCTTTTCCGGCAGCCATCAGGACGCGATCAAGAAGGGCTTCGCCGCGCAGGAGGCCCGCAACGATCTCGTCTGGAACGTCCCCTATCTGCCGATCGACCCCAAGGATCTGGGCCGCGACTATGAAGCGGTGATCCGCGTCAATTCGCAGTCGGGCAAGGGCGGCGTCGCCTGGGTGCTGCAACAGGATAAGGGGCTGAAACTGCCCAAGCGGATGCAGGCGGAATTTTCCAAGGTAGTGCAGGCGCTGGCCGACGACAGCAGCCGCGAACTCAACGCCGCCGACATCTGGGGCGCGTTCCAGGATCATTATTGCCTGACCGACGACCAGCCCTATGCGCTGATCGATTATCAGGAAGCCGGTCAGGCCGGCGACCGCATCTTCACCGGCAAAATCGCGCACAAGGGCGGGGAGCGCTCCATTTCCGGGCGCGGCAACGGCCTGCTCTCCTCGGTGCTGGCCGCGCTGCGCGACGAATTTGGCGTGCAGCTCGAAATCGCCGACTATAGCGAACATGCCATCGGCGCGGGCAGCGACGTCAATGCCGCCGCCTATGTCGAATGTCGCACGCCCGATGGCCGCACCATCTTCGGCATCGGCACTGACAGCGACGTCGCCACCGCTTCGGTCAAGGCCATTCTATCGGCCGCCAACGGCATCGCGGTGCGGGGGTAATAGCGCCCGCTTATGCCTGTCCCCCCGTTCGGTTCGAGCGTGTCGAGAACGCTTCTCGATACGCTCGAACTGAACGGGAAAAAAATCTACTTGGCCAGCGCCCGGATCACCCGGTCCCACTGTTCCAGCGATTCCCTGATGCCCGCCACCGGCACCCGCTCGTTCAGGCCATGGGCGAACCCGTCCTGCGCCTTCATGAACAGGCTCGACACGCCGTAGCTCGGGAGCCCCAGCGCCCGGAAATGCACGCTGTCGGTTGCGCCCGCCGACATGCCGGGCATCACCACCGCATCGGGCGCCCGCGCCGTCACCGCGTCCCTGACGGCATCCATCACGTCGGCGCGCAACGGCGATGCGTCGCTGCCCGTCGGATCGCCCAGCATCGTCACAGTCGCGCCGGGATCATCCACCACCGCAATCAGTTGCGCCTTCACGGCTGCAATCTCCACGCCGGGAAATATCCGGCAATTGACGTTCACCTTGGCGCTTTGCGGCAGGGCGTTGAGCGCATGGCCCGCCTGCGCCATCGTCGCGACGCAAGTGGTGCGGACCTGCCCGACAAATTCCGGCTTGCTCGACAGCAGCTCGGCCGCTTTCGCGTCCCCCGTCTCGGCGAAGCGCCGCATCGCCGCCCCGACATCCCCGCCGATCCGCTCGGCCGACAGCGCCAGCGACGCCTTGGTCAATTCGTTGCGGGTCGCGGGAAATGCATAGGCCGCGATCCGGTCGATCGCCCTGGCCAGCCGATAGATCGGATTGCCGGGCGTCGGCGCGCTCGAATGACCGCCCGGATCGGTAAAGCCGATCTCGAAATCGGCATAGGTCTTCTCGCCCGCCTGCAACTGGTAAAGGACCGGCTCCCCCTCTTCGTTCAGCAATCCGCCGCCGCCATCACCGTTCAGCAGCAACTCCGCGTCCTTATATCTGGCCGCCAGCGCCCGCGTCGTGACCATGTCGGTTTCCTCGTCGCCTGACAGCAACAGGATGATGGTGCGACGCGGGGTCCAGCCCTCCTTCTTCATCTGGGCGATCGTCGCGATCATCATCGCGACGTCATATTTATTATCCTCCGCGCCGCGCCCGAAAATATAGCCATTTTCCTCGACCGGCACGAAGGGGTCGCGGGTCCAGTCCTTGGGGTCGGCCGCCACCACGTCCATATGCCCGATCATCAACAGCGGTTTCAGCGCCGGATCGCGCCCCTTGATCGTCGCGGCGAAGGTCGCCGTCTCGCCCATCGGCGTGATGACGATGTCCCCGTCGGCAAAGCCCGCGCTTTTCAGCACATCGGCATAATAGGCCGCCAGCCTGGGCACCTGCCCCGCCCCCTGTACCGTGCGATAGGCGACCGATCGCATCAATATGGCCTTCGCCGCCCCCGCATCGGCCGCCGCCTGCGCGCCGTGCGGCGCGGCCAGCAGCGCCAGTCCCAGACATGCACCCCGAAAATCCATATATCCTCCCTGCGCCATTCACGCCCTGTGTGGCATAGCCGATCGGCCGGGCCAATCGCTTTGGCGGAGCTTCACCGGGCGGCGCGCCCTCATCTCGGTTGCCACCCCCTGAAAGAATTGCTTGCGCGCAATCGGACGGATTGCCTCCGATATAGACGACCGGTTGCCCCAGGGAAAAAGCAGATGGCCCTTCATTATCGCAGTTTCGGATTTCAGGTTCTTGCCGGCATGGTCGTCGGGCTGGTGCTGGGCCTGGTCGCGCGCCAGATCGGTGCGACGCCCGATGGCGACCTGAACTGGCTCGCAACCGCGCTCAAGACGACGGGCGCGATCTTCGTCTCCCTGCTCAAGGCGGTGGTGCCGCCGCTCGTCTTCGCCGCCATCGTCGCATCGATCGCCAATCTGCGCGCGCTGGACAATGCCGCGCGGCTGGCCGGCCAGACCCTGCTCTGGTTCGCGATCACCGCCCTGATCGCGGTCAGCATCGGGCTTGCCATCGGCCTTGTTCTTCAACCCGGCACGGGTCTGCACGGCGCCGCCCTGCCGGTGGGCAAGCCGGACTCCTATGGCGGCTGGCTCGATTTCCTGAAAGGGCTGGTCCCCGGCAACAGCCTGGCGCTGTCGGGCAGCACCACCATTACGGATGGCGCGGCAACCACCAGCGTTTCCTTCAACATCCTGCAATTACTGGTCATCTCGATCGTGGTCGGCCTCGCCACCTTGAAGGTCGGCGACAAGGCCGAACCCTTCCTTGCCTTCGTGCGCTCGATGCTCGCGGTCGTCCGCGCCATTCTCGGCTGGATCATCCGCCTGACCCCGATCGGCTCGGCCGCCCTCATCGGCACCGCCATCGCGACCTATGGCTGGAGCGCGCTGGCCCAGCTCGGCACCTTCACCGCCGCCATCTATCTCGGCCTCGCGCTGGTGCTGCTGGTCGTCTACCCGACCTTGCTGATCGCGAACGGCCTGAAACCCGGCCCCTTCTTCGCCAAGGCATGGCCCGCGATCCAGCTTGGCTTCGTCTCCCGTTCCTCGGTCGGCACCCTGCCCATGACGGAGGCCGTGACCGAGCGCATGGGCGTGGACAAAGCCTATGCCGCCTTCGCCATCCCGCTCGCCTCGACGACGAAAATGGATGGCTGCGCGTCCATCTATCCCGCGCTGGCCGCGATCTTCGTCGCCGGCTTCTACGGCATCCCGCTGCATTTCATCGACTATGTGCTGATCGTCTTCGTCTCGGTGATCGGATCGGCCGCGACCGCGGGCCTGACCGGCGCGATCGTGATGCTGACGCTCACTCTGTCCACGCTCGGCCTCCCGCTCGAAGGCGCCGGCCTGCTGCTCGCCATCGACCCGATCCTCGACATGGGCCGCACCGCCGTCAATGTCGCGGGCCAGGTGCTGGTGGCCACCATCGTCGCCAAGCGCGAAGGCATATTGGACGAAGCCGCCTATAATGGCGACGGCGTGCCGGTGCTCGCTGGCTGAAACGGCCGATCCCGGATGATGGGCTGAAAGGATCGAGCGCGCGTATCCAGACTGGGCCGGCAAGTCGGCGTGCGATCCGGCGCAGGAAGGATCGTGGCTAAAACCCGGGGCGATGACGTCTCGCCGCGTTGGAGTGAGCCGAAACGCTATCGACTATGGCGGATCATCCTCCCCTCGACGCTGGCGATCGGCGTCCCTGGCAGCCCCAACGGCCCATCTAACCAGCAGGCCGACGCACAGCGCGACGATCATGGAGGGCAGCAGAACCTGGGTCAAAAAGCCCTTCCTGCACGCGGTGTCCGGCACGCAATCGCCCATCGCGTCAAAGATCAGCAGAAACAGGAAGACCGGAGCGCCCAGGATAACGGAAGCAATACACCCCCATCGGCCCTCGACCGTCGATCCACCTCTATAGCCGCCCTCGCTCATTCCCGATCATATGGATCACGGACCGACGTGAGCAAGCAAGGGTTTCGACGTGATGACCAAAATCAGATTAAAAAGGTCGCGAAAGAGGACGCGCAAAGAGGATTTGAAGCGGGTTAATTCAGAATTGACCTTCATCGTCCATTGCGAGCGCACGGGCGATTACGGATCAAGTCATCCTCATCTGAACATTCGGCCCAACTGAGGTGGAATGGTTGCTGCCGAAAGGCAAGCTGGCGGGGGGCATAGCCAAATTCCCCTGTTGATACGGCCCTGTCCGAGGCCGTGCCTGTCCGAAGCCTCACCTGTCCGAAGCCTCACCTGTCCGAGGCCTCACCTGTCCGCGATGGGAGAAGAGAGCAGCCGCGTCGCTATTTTCTCCCCTTCCGTCAACGGGAAGGGACCATAGGCCTGCACGGGTCGAAAATAGCGGCTTCATGCGTCACGCCGAACCTGTGTCAGCCTCCATCTGCCCGCCCGACCCTCCGCTCCATGTCAAGAAACGACCCCTGAAACAGGTCAGGGCGACGATGCGCTTATGGCCGATTCCGCTTGTGTCACACCATCGGGATCTGTCCACGGCGCCCGCCGGCTTTCTGATGCCGTGCGGTTTCAACAAAACGCATGGCAATCGGCGCGATAGGTTGAGGATTTCGCTGCGGCACGCCCACGCATGATCCGCCCGAAGATGGGGGGATAGCGCACCCTCCTGCCAGTCGTACCGGCGCTGGGTTCGTCCCTGCCCCGCCCTCATCCCTTCCTGCCAACTCCGTCGGCGCGGTGGCGCGACGGCCCCGCGGCCCCGCGGCCGCCGGTGGCGCGACGGCTCTGCCGCCAAGCGACGCAAAACCCATAAAAAAGGGGCCGGTCTTGCGACCGGCCCCTCTTATGTCGTCCATCCCGAGGGAGGGACAATCTGATTACATGCCCGAACCCGGACCGTAGGTGATTTCCACCCGACGGTTCTGGACTTCGCGAACACCGTCAGCGGTATCGACGCGCGGCTGCGATTCACCGAAGGCCTGGGTCGTCATGACGCCGTCGGGGATACCCTTCGAAGCCAGATAAGCCTTGGTGGCGTCAGCGCGGCGCTGCGAGAGGCCGACATTGTACGAGGCCGAGCCCGAACGGTCAGCGTGACCGGCAAGCATGACCTGAGCGCTGCCGCAGCTGCTGTAAGCCGAAACCGCATTGTCCAGAATGGTGGCGGCGTCAGGCGTGATGTCCGACTTGTCCCATTCAAAGAACACGATGTACGGCCCAGGCGAGCATTCCACTGCCGGCGGGGGCGGCGGAGGCGGCGGC
>NZ_AYOY01000154.1 GCF_000508185.1 Sphingobium sp. C100
CCGCCAGCGCCGCCGACATCGCCTATGGCCCGCACGAACGTCATCGCCTCGACATCTATCATCCCCAGACCGACAGCCTCGTCCCCATCCTTCTCTTCGTCCATGGCGGGGGCTTCCTCAAAGGGGATAAAGGCGGTGCCGACGCCTGGCCCAACGCCAATGTCGGCCGCATGGCGGCGCAAGCAGGCTTTCTGGGCGTCGTCATCAACTATCGCCTCGCACCCGATTCTGTCTGGCCGGCCGGGTCGGAAGATGTCGCGTCCGCCATCGCTTGGCTCAGGACCAATGGCGCGCAGCATGGCGGCGATCCCGACCGGATCATATTGGCGGGCACATCAGCGGGCGCCGTCCATGTCGCGGGCTATCTGCGTCTCGCCGGCGATCAGGCCATAAGCGACGTGCGGGCCGCCATCCTGCTTTCGGGCCTCTATGGCTATACGTCTCTCGATGAGCGCGACACGCTCTATTATGGCGATCCGGCGCTTTATCCTGACCGAATGCCGCGCGATGCAGTTGCCGCGACGAAGCTGCCGATACTGGTTGCCTGCGCTGAATTCGACCCGCCGCGCTTCCAGGCGGAATTTATCGGTCTGATGCGGGATCGGCTGGACCGCCACGGTGCCTTGCCGCGCGCGCTCATTCTCTCGGGCCATAATCACTACACCATGCCGATGCACCTTGGCACTGCCGACCGGCGGCTCGCCGATGAAATTTGCGCCTTCATCCGCGACATCGCCGCCTGAAAAAATCATAAGGAGAGAGGGACATATGTTCGACCGCAGGACGCTTCTGGCTACCACGGCCGCCCTGATGGCGGCGCCGGCGATGGCCGCGCGCAAAAGCGCCGATCCCGCCTTTCCCGAGGGCTTTCTCTGGGGCGCTGCCACTGCCCCGCACCAGATTGAAGGCAATAATATCGCCAGCGACCTGTGGTGGCTGGAAAACCAGCAACCCACGGTTTTCACCCAGCCCTCCGGCGACGCCTGCAATAGTTTCGAATTATGGGAAACCGATCTCGACATTGCCCGGAACATGGGCCTCAACGCCTATCGCTTCGGCATTGAATGGGCGCGGATCGAGCCGGAGAAGGGTCTATTCTCCCAGGCGATGCTGGATCATTACAAGGCGATCATCGATGGCTGCCACGCCCGTGGGCTGGCGCCGATCGTCACTTACAGCCATTTCACCGCGCCGCGCTGGTTCAGTGCACAGGGCGGCTGGACCAATGCCGAAAGCGCCGATCTGTTCGCCCGCTATTGCGATAAGGTCACGCGCGCGCTGGGGCAGGGGATCGGCCGGGTCATCACCTTCAACGAACCCAATATCCTGCTGATTCTGAAGCCCATGCTCCCGCCGCAGGTGTGGGATATTCAGAAGCTGACGCTGGAAACCGCGGCGAAGCGGCTGAATGTCGCCAAATTCGTCAGCGCAAATGTTGCGGGACTGGAGGATTTGCCCGCGCTGCAGACGGGCCTGGTCGCGGCGCACAAGGCGGGCAAGGCGGCGATCAAGGCGGTGCGACCCGATTTGCCGGTGGGCATATCGCTGGCGATGCTGGACGACCAGGCCGTGGGCAAGGCTTCGATCCGCGACCGGATGCGAGGTGAACTTTATGGCGAATGGCTCAAGGTCGCCAGCGCAGATGATTTCATCGGCGTCCAGAATTATGAGCGCGCGCTTTGGGGTGACAAGGGCCGCCTGCCTGCGCCCGCCGGTGCGACCGTCAACTGGTCGGGTACCGAGGTGTGGGCGCCATCGCTCGGCGGTGCGGTGCGCTATGCCCATGAAGCCACCGGCGTGCCGATCCTGGTGTCGGAACATGGCGTCGGCACCGACGATGACGCGATCCGCGCAAAGTTCATTCCCGAAGCGCTTGCGGGTCTCAAGGCTGCGATGGACGATGGCGTGCCGGTGCTCGGCTATTGCCACTGGTCGCTGCTCGACAATTTCGAATGGATCTTCGGCTACAAACCAAAATTCGGGCTGGTCAGTGTCGATCGCACGACATTCGCGCGCACGCCCAAGCCCAGCGCCGCCGTCTATGGCGCCATCGCCCGCCGCAATGCTCTGTAAGGGAATGAATGCGATGAAAAATCTCATATTCGCTGCGGCTTTGCTTTGCGCGGGGCCTGCCCTCGCTCAGGATGTCCGCATGGAGCCGGTCGCGGCTCCCGACCAGAAGGATGCGATCGTCCTTTATCCGGACATGCCGACGCCGCGTGGCAAGTCAGAACAATGGTCGCATATGCGTGTGACGATCGGCGCAAACCGGAATGACAATCTGGCGGTTCGAAATGTCGTGCGGCCGACCATCACACCCTATCTGCCTGATCCGGCGAAGGCGACGGGCGCGGCGGTGATCGTCGCGCCAGGCGGCGCATTTGTTTCACTGTCCATGGAGAGTGAGGGGAGCGACGTCGCCCGCTGGCTGGCCGACCATGGTGTGACGGCCTTTGTCCTCAAATACCGGCTCAATGAGACCCCGCGCGATGATGGCGGTTTTCTGAAGATGATGGGCGAACGCTTCGCCGATGCGGCAAAGGGCGATCCGGCCGAGGAGGTGAAGGAACCACGCGCTACGCAGGATGCGCTCAAAGCGCTCGACATCGTCCGCGCGCGCGCCGGGGCATTTCATGTCGATCCTGCGCGCGTCGGCATGATTGGCTTTTCCGCCGGCGCTATGACCGCGCTGAATGCCGCGTTGGAAGGCCCGGATGGTCAGCGTCCGGCCTTTATCGGCTATGTCTACGGCCCGATGGCATCTGTCGCCGTTCCGGCCGACGCCCCGCCCATGTTCGCCGCGATCGCCATGGATGACGGTCTTTTCGCAAAACAGGGTTTCGGAATCGTGGAAGCCTGGCGGCAGATGGGACGGCCGGTCGAACTGCACGCTTATGAACGTGGGGATCACGGATTTGGGGCGGGGCGGCCCGGCACGACGACGACAGGCGTGCTGCCGCAATTCCTGGCATGGATGGATATGCACGGCCTTCTTGCTGCGCCGACCGCCCAGTGACCACGGGCATTTCCATCGCGCGTGAAGCCGCGATCAGCTTCGTCATCAACGCCTTGCTCAGCGTCGTTTTCTTTCTGGGCGTTTTCGGGCTGGAAAGCCGCCCGCTCAGTTGGAGCGCGCCTGACGGGTTGGGGCTGGACTTCGTGCCGCAGAGCATCGCCGTGGCGCTTATGAGCGCGCTTGTACCATCGCTCATCGCGCGCCGACGACTGGACCACGCGCCAGCGGTGCGGACCATTTTGCTGCGCGGCGCACTGTTCGCCCTGATCGGCGCCGCGCTCGGCGCAACGCTTGCCTTTTCCATTGGCGGCGATCGGGTTCGCACCATCGGCTGGGGCGCGGCTCTGATTATGAAGATTGCCTATGGCGGCTTTCTGGGCGCGCTTGTCGCGTCCGTGGCGTTGCGACGGCTTGTGTCTTCGACCGCCTCGGCGTCGCATAAGATTTGAACATAAGGATGATCCGTTGATCAAAGCCCGCACCCTTCGCCTGGTCGCTCTGCTGGCCTGCACTGCCATTGGGACGCCGTCGCTGGCAGACGAGCTGGCGGAGGGCTTCCGCAATCCGCCGCAGTCTGCGCGCCCGCGCGTTTGGTGGCATTGGATGAATGGCAATGTGACCAAGGAGGGGATCGACAAGGATCTCGACTGGATGGCGCGCATGGGCATCGGCGGCGTCCAGAATTTCGACGCCAATCTTCAAACGCCGCAGATTGTCGAGCAGCGGCTCACCTATATGACCGACGGGTGGAAGGACGCC
Source organism: Sphingobium sp. C100 (assembly GCF_000508185.1). Classification (GTDB taxonomy): domain Bacteria; phylum Pseudomonadota; class Alphaproteobacteria; order Sphingomonadales; family Sphingomonadaceae; genus Sphingobium. The sequence continues at coordinate 3,776 of NZ_AYOY01000154.1, forward strand.
TTCCGCCACGCCGTGCACACCGCCGACGCCAAGGGGTTGGAATTCGCCATCGCCGCGTCGCCCGGCTGGAGCGAGACCGGCGGCCCTTGGGTCAAGCCGCAGGATGGCATGAAGAAGCTAGTCTGGAGCGAGACCGACCTGCACGGCGGCCAGCGCTTAAAGGGCGCCTTGCCGCCGCCCCCCGCCATCACCGGTCCGTTCCAGAGCGCGAAGTTCAGCGATCCGCTCAGCGGTGGCGAGGCAGGAGCGCTGCCCGGCTTCTACGCCGATGCGCGCATTCTCGCCTATCCGGTAAAGGCTGTCACCCTGCCGCAGCCCCGCGTCAGCCAAGCTGACGGCACGCCGCTCGACGCCACGCCCTTGCGCGACAATGACCTTGAAACCGTGGCGCAAGTCGTGAAGGGCGACGCCGCCCATCCCGGCGCGCTGATCCTGGACTATGGCAAGCCGGTTACGATCCGGTCCGCCAGCCTGTTCGTGCCCCATGCCCGGCCGCCCTTTGGCGATCCGGCTTACCGCCCGACGTTGGAAGCGCAGACGGCTCAGGGCTGGCGCGCGATGGGCCGTTTCACCCTGACGGAAGTCGCCTCCACCATTGCCTTTCCACCGGTGACGGCGCAGCGGTTCCGCCTGACCCTCTCGCCCAATGAGGCGCCCAGGTCGCCGGGACTGGGCGATGGCGCGCCCGGCGCGGTCATGATCGATGTCTTCGCACGTCCCGACAGCCCGACGCTGGGCATTGGCGACTTCCGCCTCTCGGCCGAAGCCAAAATCGATCAATTTGAAGTCAAGGCCGGCTATGCGATCGTGCCAGACTATAACAGTTTGAGTGACGGCATCGGGGATGGGCCTGCAATCGACCCGGCCCAGCTTCTCGATCTCACCGACCGCCTGCGCGCCGATGGCACACTCGACTGGACCGCACCCGGCGGCAGCGATTGGCGGATCGTACGCATGGGCTATTCACTAACCGGCAAGACCAACCATCCCGCCACGCCCGAAGCTACTGGCCTGGAAGTCGATAAATATGATGCGGCCGCCGTCCGCCGCTATCTTGAAACCTATATTGGCATGTATCGTGACACGGTGGGCGGGGAATGGATTGGTCAAAAGGGCATCCGCGCCCTTCTTACCGATAGTATAGAGGTTGGCGCGTCCAACTGGACTCGGCGCATGGTGGAGGAGTTCAAGGCGCGGCGCGGCTATGATCCGGTGCCTTTCCTCCCCACGCTGACGGGCGCAGTTGTCAGCTCCGCAGCGCGCAGCGACGCTTTCCTTCATGATTATCGCCAGACTCTGGCCGATTTGGTCGCTGATGCCCATTATGGCACAGTGGCTACGGTCGCGCACGAAAATGGCTTGATAGTCTATGGCGAGGCGCTGGAAAATGGCCGCCCGGTGCTGGGTGATGACCTGGCCATGCGCGCCCATACCGACGTGCCGATGGCGGCGATGTGGACCTTCAATCGCGGCGCCGCGCCGCGCCCGACGCTCATCGGCGACATGAAGGGGGCCGCCTCGGTCGCCCATATCTACGGCCAGAATATCGTGTCGGCCGAATCCATGACCTCCGCCTTCGCGCCGTGGGCCTTTGCTCCGTCGGACCTCAAGCGCGTGATCGATCTGGAATTTGCATCTGGCGTCAACCGGCCGATCGTCCACACATCGGTCCACCAGCCGGTCGATGACAAGCAGCCCGGCCTCAGCCTCATGATCTTTGGTCAATATTTCAATCGGCATGAAAGCTGGGCCGACATGGCTAAGCCCTGGGTCGAGTACATGTCCCGCACCGGCTATTTGCTCCAGCAGGGTCGCGACCATGCCGACCTGGCCTATTTCTACGGTGAGGATGCGCCGATCACCGCGCTGTTCGAACAGGGCGTGCCCGCCGATTTGCCGGTCCGCTACGCCTATGATTTCGTCAACGCCGACGTCCTTGCCAACCGCATGAACGTCGACAATGGCGAACTGGTCGCTGGCGAGGCGCGCTATCGCGCCCTCTATTTGGGCGGGTCGAGCCGGGTGATGACCTTGGCGACATTGCGACGCATCGCCGCCCTGGTCGAAGCTGGCGCGACCGTCATCGGCAGCGCGCCCGAACGCGCACCGGGCCTTCAGGATGACGCCACGGCTTTCAAGGCGCTGGTTGCTCAGCTTTGGCAAGGCCAGGCAATGGCCAAGGGCCGGGTGATAGCCAGTGAGGACGCGGAAGCGGCGCTTGCCAGTATTGGCGTCGGGCCGGACTTTCGTATCAGCGACGGCGCTGCCGATACAGACTATCGCTTTGTTCATCGCAGGCTTGCCGATGGCGACCTCTATTTTGTCAACAACCGCACTGCCACGGCCGGCCGGATCGAGGCGCGCTTCCGCGTGACCGGGAAACAGCCTGAAATCTGGCGCGCGATCGACGGCACGGCGAAACCGGTCTCCTACCGGACCGATGGCGCCGAGACGGTGATCCCGCTCGATGTCGGCGCAGAGGACGCCTTCTTCATCCTCTTCCGCAACCCTGCAAAGGCGCGCGCCGCCACAATCGCGGGCAAGGCTATGCGACCGGTGGGAAGGCTCGCCAATCCTTGGACGGTCCGCTTCCAGCCCGGCCGGGGTGCTCCGGCGCAGATCGTCATGCCGACGCTCAGGCCGCTTGAGAGCAACGCCGACAAAGGCGTGCGCTATTTTTCCGGGACGGCGACCTACAGCACACGCTTCAGCGTACCGAAAGGGATGAAGCCCGGCGCGCCGCTCTGGATTGACCTAGGGACGATCGGTGACCTCGCCGAAGTCCGCGTCAATGGGCAGTTCGCCGGCACCAGCTGGTTCGCGCCTTATCGTCTCGACATTGGCGATCTTGTGAAGCCGGGCGTCAATGATCTGGAGATCAAGGTCGCAAACCTGTGGGTCAATCGCCTGATCGGCGATCAGCAGCCCGGCGCGGAGAAGATCACCTTCACCGCTGCCCCGACCTATCGACCGGATGCGCCGCTGCGACCATCGGGTCTGATCGGGCCGGTCACACTTCAGGCGGAAACCGACATGCCCTGACGGCTGGTCGCTTATCGGGAACTTCCTGCCGTCCTGCGCGCTGTGCCGCTGGAGGTTCGTCCATGGCTGCGCGTGCTTATTGGCAGGGTCAGATCAGGCTGGCGCTGGTATCGATCCCGGTGGAAATCTATCCCGCGACCCGGTCCGGGGCGGCCATTTCCTTTCGTCAGATCCATGAGCCATCCGGCAAACCGATCAAATATGAAAAGGTGGTGGCCGGTGTCGGCCCGGTCGATCCCGACGAAATTTTAAAAGGCTTTGAGATTTCGAAGGGCAATTATGTCCTGCTGGAGCAGGAGGAGATAGAAGCGGTCAAGATCGAGAGCCGCAAGACGCTGGAACTGGTCCAGTTTGTCGAATCCGATGCAATCGACGTGCTTTACTATGAAAAGCCCTATTTCGTGCTGCCCGCCGATGATCTGGCGGAAGAAGCCTATGCCGTGCTGCGCGATGCGCTGCGCCGGACGCGCAAGGTGGGGCTTGGGCAATTATCGGTGCGCGGGCGCGAGCAGCTCGTTTCGCTCAAGCCTTGCGGGCGCGGCATGGTGCTCGAAGTGCTGCGCTATGCGGATGAGGTGACGCGCGCCCAGACCTATTTCCGCGGCTTGCCCGATACGCAGGCCGATGCCGACCTGCTCGACCTTGCCACCACGATCATCGAGAAGAAGACGGCCCCGTTCAAGCCCGAGGAATTTCATGACCGTTATGTCGATGCGCTCGGACAGCTGATCGAAAAGAAGAAGAAGGCCAAGGGCAAGCGGGTGATCGAGGATGTAGAGGAGCCGACCGACGCGCACGGCGGCAATGTCATCGACCTCATGGCCGCGCTCAAGAAATCGGTGGGCAGTGGTGGCGCCGACGCTGCGAAGAAGAGTGCGCCAGCGAAGAAGACGAGGTCGCGCAGTTCGCCGAAGTCCTCCTCCTCCTCCCGCAGCCGTTCGACAAGCGCGCGCAAGAAAAGCGCCTGATCCGATGGAGCTGAATGCCGCCACGCCGCTCCATGTCATTGACGGCCCAATTTTGTTGCGGCTGGGGGTGGCGGCGGTGCTGGGCCTGTTGCTGGGTCTGGACCGCGAATTGCGCGGCCATGCCGCCGGTCTTCGCACCCATGGCATAATCTGCTTCACCTGCGCGCTCATGACGATCAGTGCCATCGCGCTGCACAAACAGTTCAGCGGCGAAGGCAATATCGATCCGCTGCGTGTGTTCGAAGCGTCGGCCGCTTTCACCGGCATCATCGCCGCAGGCGTGATCGTGTTCAGCCGGGGGAAGGTCAAGAATCTCACGACCGCCGCGCATCTCTGGCTGGCGGCCATGATCGGCATCGCCTGCGGTGCGGGCCAGTGGCCGCTGGTGATCAGCGCAACGATCATCGCGGTCCTGATGCTTACCTTGCTTGGGCTGGTCGAGGATCGCTGGATCAAACGCCGGGAGGACGAGTGATGGCCACCAAAACGCCGCTTGCCACATATAATGCCAAGCGGGATTTCGCTCGTACCCGCGAGCCAGAAGGGGTGGTCGCGCCGGCGGGCGGCAACAGCTTCGTGGTTCAGAAGCACGCAGCTACGCGGCTGCACTGGGATTTTCGGCTGGAAGTGGACGGCGTGCTCAAAAGCTGGGCGGTGACCAAAGGCCCCAGTCTGGACCCCGCCGACAAGCGGCTGGCCGTGCGGACCGAGGATCACCCGCTCAGCTATGGTGATTTTGAAGGCACCATTCCGAAGGGCGAATATGGCGGCGGAACGGTGATGCTGTGGGACCGGGGAACATGGGAACCGGTCGAGGGCAAGAACGCGAAGGATCTGGACAAGGGCCATCTTCATTTCATCCTCCATGGCGAACGGATGAAGGGCGAATGGCTGCTCGTGCGGATGAAGGGGCGCCCCGGCGAAAAGCGCGAAAACTGGTTGTTGCGCAAGGTCGAGGACAGGCAGGCAGACCCGGACGGCGCCTTGATCGAGCGCGCGCTCAGCAGCGTACTGACCGGCCGCTCCATGGCGGAAATCGCCGCTGACAAGGGCGCTGCCCAGTCGCTCGCCGGTGCGAAGGGGAAGGCCTTTGCCGACAAGATGCAGGCGGCCCGCACCCATAATGCCAAGGTGCAGCGTAACGGCCGCAAGACCGCAGGCCGCCCGCCCGCCTTCGCGAAACCGCAGCTCGCTACGTTGGTCGACAGCGTGCCGACCGGCAATGAATGGCTGCATGAAATCAAGTTTGACGGCTATCGTGCGCTGATCTCGGTAGCGGGGGACAAGATTCGCATCTTCACCCGCAACGGGCTCGACTGGACGGAGAAATTTCCTTCGCTGGTGGACAGCCTCGCCGCACTCGACCTGCCGCCGGCGCTGATCGACGGCGAAATCGTCGCATTCGGTGCGGATGGCAATCCCAGCTTCTCCGCGCTCCAGGCCGTCCTCAAGCGCGGCCATGGCGCCGAGAGCCGCGACGCGCCTTTGACTCTCTTCGCCTTCGACCTCCTCTCACTGGACGGCGCGGATCTTAAACCCTTGTCCACCGTAGAGCGCAAGGAACGGCTCGAAGCGCTGCTCCACGATGCGCAGCCGCCGATCCATGTCGCCGACCATGTGATTGGCGCGGGCGAGGAACTCTACCGCTCCATGTGCGGAGCCGGGCAGGAAGGGATTATCGCCAAGCGAGGCGACGCACCCTATCGGGCGGGTCGAACCAGAAATTGGGTGAAGGTCAAATGCACCCGACGGCAGGAATTCGTCATCATCGGCTGGAGCAGGAGCAGCGCCAAAGGTCGTCCCTTCCGCTCGCTGCTGTTGGCGCAGAAAGAGGGCAAGGCCCTTGTCTACAAGGGGAAGGTCGGCACCGGATTTAACACGCAGACGATGGATGAGCTGGCCGGCGCGATGGAAAAGTTGACGGTCGATAAGGCACCTGCCGAACTGCCTGCGGCCGATGCGCGGGGTGCGCGCTGGATCAAGCCGCAGCTCGTGGCGGAAGTCGCCTTTGCCGAGTTCACCGCCGAAGGGCGTGTCCGCCACGCCAGCTTCCTGGGCCTGCGCGCCGACAAGAAGGCGAAGGATGTGACGCCTGAACGTCCAGCCCCTGCGCCCGCACCGCATAGCGCGATCAGCATCAGCAATCGAGACCGGGTGATCTTCCCGGAAAGCGGCCAGACCAAGGGGCAGCTGGCGGACTATTATGCCAGCATCGCGCCGCTCATGCTGCCTTTCGCCGCCAACCGTCCGATCAGCCTGGTCCGCTGTCCACAGGGCCGCGGCAAGAAATGCTTTTTCCAAAAGCATGACAGCGGCGCTTTTGGCACATCCGTGCATCAGGTGCCGATCCGCGAAAAGGACGGCGGCGCCGAGGATTATCTCTTTGTCGAGGGTGCTGACGGCCTGCTCGCCTGCGTCCAGATGGGAACGATCGAATTTCACGGCTGGGCCAGCCGCGCCGATGCGGTGGAACGGCCCGACCGCATGATCTTCGATCTTGATCCTGACGAAGGCATGGATTTTGCGCGGGTCGTGCGCGCGGCTATCGACATACGCCATGCGCTGAGCGACCTTGGGCTCGTCTCCTTCGCGATGTTGTCCGGGGGCAAGGGCGTCCATGTGGTCGTGCCGCTGACGCCGGGCCATGACTGGGAGCGGCATAAGGATTTCGCCGCCCGCTTCGCCCAGGCGTTGAGCGCGGCCGAGCCGGACCGCTTTGTCGCGACCATGAGCAAGGCCAAGCGCAAGGACCGGATCTTCATCGACTGGCTGCGCAATCAGCGCGGCAGCACGGCCATCCTTCCCTATTCTGCTCGTGCGCGCGCAGGCGCGCCGGTGGCGGTGCCGGTCGATTGGGAGGAACTGGGCGGGATCAAGGACGCCCATCCCTATGCGATCGATGCCGTCCAGACCCTGCTTGATCGCGCCCGCAGCCTCAAGGGCTGGGGCTTTGCAGCGCAGCATCTGCCGGACCTCTGAGGATTTGCGACCAGCGGAGTTGGTACGATGCAACCTGTGTGGCGGGTTGGCACTTTACCGTTCAGGACGCGATGCGGGGCGCGGCCGGTCAAAGGAAAAAGATCATTATGAAGATTGCCCAGATTGCCCCGCTGGCCGAAAGCGTGCCTCCCAGACTCTATGGCGGCACAGAACGTATCGTCTCCTATCTGACGGAGGAACTGGTTCGCCAGGGGCATGACGTGACCCTGTTCGCCAGCGGGGATTCCGTCACCTCGGCAAAGCTTGTCCCGGTCACGACCATGGCGCTGCGCCTCAACCCGCATGTGAAAGACCCCATCCCCCATCATATGATCCTGCTCGATGAGGTTCGCCGTCGCGCGGACCAGTTCGACATACTGCATTTCCACATCGACCTGCTGCATATGCCGATGGTGCAGGACCAGCTCGACCATACGGTCACGACCTTGCATGGCCGGCTCGACCTGCCCGACCTGGTGCCGTTTTACCGTTCCTTTCCTGATAGTTGTCTGGTGTCGATTTCGGACCATCAGCGGCGGCCGATGCCACCGGTCAACTGGGGCGGCACCATCTATCACGGACTGCCCATCGACCTGTTGCCACCGCGCCTTGGCCAGGCTGCGGGTTATCTCGCCTTCCTGGGTCGCATCTCCCCTGAAAAGCGGCCGGACCGGGCCATCCGCATTGCCGCCCAGGCGGGTCACCCGCTCAAGATTGCGGCTAAGATCGATAATGTGGATCGCGCCTATTGGGACAATGAGATCGCACCGCTGGTGCGGGCGCATCCCAATGTCGAGTTTATCGGCGAGATCAACGAACGGCAGAAAGCGGAGTTTCTGGGCAATGCCGCCGCGCTGCTGTTTCCGATCGACTGGCCCGAACCCTTTGGCCTGGTGATGATCGAGGCAATGGCCTGTGCCACGCCGGTCATCGCCTTTCGTTGCGGGTCGGTTCCCGAAATCATCGACCATGGTGTTTCGGGTTTTGTGGTCAACAGCGAGGTTGAGGCAGTAGCGGCGGTCGGGGCAGCATTGAAGCTCGACAGGGCTGGGGTGCGGGCCGCCTTTGACACACGCTTCACGGCAACACGCATGGCGCATGATTATGTTGCCCTCTATACTGACCTGATCGCTGGCCGTGTCGCGCCGGGACTGGGGTCGCTGCGGGACAAAGGGTCGGATCTGCTTGTCGCTTAGGAGGCGCTGATCATGACACTTGCCCCCCTCCATCCCGATGCCCCGGATCTTGATCCGGGGCAGATGCTTTCCCAAGGACAGACTCAGTTTTTCATTCCGGCGACCGCCTCGCTGGCCGAGCGTCGCCCGCGCACCCTCAAACATGACGACAGTTTCGCTGTTTTCGACCATAGTGGCGATGCGATTGCCGGACCGGGCAGCCCCGAAGGGCTATATCATCGCGACACGCGGCATTTGTCGCATCTCTATCTGACGGTGAACGGCCTGCGCCCGATCCTGCTCAGTTCGGCAGTGCGCGACGATAATATGATCCTGACCTGCGACCTGACCAACCCCGACTTTTTCGGCGAGGATGGGCGAGTGGAGGTCGGACATGATCTCATCCACCTCCGCCGCACCCGCTTCCTGTGGCGGGGGGCGGTCTATGAGCGCATCACCGTGCGCAATTTCGATACCGATATACGGACGGTCGACGTGGACATCGGTTTCGCGGCCGATTTCGCCGACCTGTTCGAAATTCGCGGCATGACCCGGTTGCGGCGAGGTGTTACGCGCGATCCAGATGTGGCCCGCGCCGAGGTGCGCCTGGCCTATCTCGGGCGCGACGATCGGGAACGCTGCACCCATATCCAGTTCGACCCCGCTCCCGACACCCTGTCGCCCACCAACGCCCGGTTCCGTGTCTCGGTGCCAGCGGGCGAGCGTTGCACCCTTTTCATGCGTGTATGCTGCGACCGGGCGGAAGCGGCGCCCAGCCTGTCCTTTGAATTTCTCAAGTCCCTGCGCGAAGTGATGCAGCACGCCAAGCAGGCTCAGGCGCGCGGCGCGTCCATCCGGTCCTCCAACGCTTTGTTCAACGAGGTTTCGCGACGCTCCTTCTCCGACATCGTCATGCTATCGACAGAGACGGACTATGGTCCTTATCCCTATGCCGGCATACCCTGGTTCAGTACGGTATTCGGGCGGGACGCGATCATCACGGCGCTGGAAATGCTGTGGCTCGACCCGGCGCTGGCGCGCGGCGTGCTCGGTTATCTGGCGGCGCATCAGGCGACCCGCTTCGATCCGGTCGCCGACGCCGAACCGGGCAAGATCCTGCACGAAGTGCGCCGGGGCGAGATGGCGGAACTGGGGGAGGTGCCGTTCCGCCATTATTATGGCAGCATTGATTCGACCCCGCTCTTCATCATGCTGGCTGGCGCCTATCTGGAACGAACCGGTGACATCGACTTTCTGCGCGGCATACTATCTCAGGTCGAGGCCGCCTTGCGCTGGGTCGACGAGCATGGCGACCGGGATGGCGATGGCTTCGTGGAATATGGGCGGCTGACCGATCAGGGGCTTCAGAATCAGGGGTGGAAGGACAGCCATGACTCGGTCTTCCATGCCGACGGCGCCATTGCGCGCGGGCCGATCGCTCTCGCTGAGGTGCAGGCCTATGTTTATGGTGCGTGGCAAGGCGCCGCTGCCTTGTTCGATGCTGCGGGTGATGCCCTGCGCGCCACTGGCTATCGCGCCCGCGCCACGGATTTACGCCAGCGCTTCGATGATGCGTTTTTCGACGCGGCGCTGGGCACTTATGTGCTGGCGCTGGACGGAGACAAGCGGCCCTGTCGCGTGCGCGCCTCCAATGCCGGTCATGTCCTCTATACTGGACTCGCCTTGGAAAAACGGGTGGAAACCGTGGTCGCGACGCTGATGGCGCCGACTTCTTTCTCCGGCTGGGGCGTGCGGACGGTCGCGTCCACAGAAGCGCGTTATAATCCCATGAGCTATCATAATGGCTCGATCTGGCCGCATGACAATGCCCTGATCGCGGCGGGCTTTTCACGCTATGGCTTCCGTCGGGAAGCGGCACGTATATTCGAGGGGCTGTTCGCCGCAGCGACCTATGTCGATCTCATGCGATTGCCGGAGCTGTTCTGCGGCTTTCCCCGCCGCCGCTCGCAGGGGCCGACCTTCTATCCGGTCGCCTGCAGCCCGCAGGCCTGGTCGGCCGCTACGCCGCTGTCGTTGCTTCAGTCCTGCTTGGGGCTTGGTTTCGACGTGGCGGCGCGGGAAATCTGTCTGCACGACCCGATCATGCCATCCTTCCTGCAACAGTTGACGGTTCGAAGTCTTCAGATCGGTACGGCGTCGGTGGACATCGGCTTTGATCGCATGGACGACAAGGTGGTGGTCCGCCCGCTCGGCCGATCCGGTGCGGCACGGATCGTTACCATGTCCTGATCCGCGCGATTCGCCGTCCCGAAATGCGAAAAAGGCACCCATGCGCCGACGGTATCTCTGGTCGCTCGCGGGCGGCGGATCGCCGTCGGTCAGCAGTGCGGTCACCCGCATTGAACACTCATGATAGCTTGCCAGCAAGGCGAGCCGCATGGCGCGTTCCGGCTGGGCTGGGCGGAAGATTATAATCGTGCCGCGTGCCAGCGCAGATGATCCTCCATGAAGGTGGAGATGAAATAATAGCTATGATCATAGCCTGGCTGCATCCGCAGGCTGAGATCGATCCCGGCCTTGTCGCAAGCTGCTTCCAGCAGTTCGGGCTTGAGCTGTTCCGCCAGGAACTGGTCGGCCTCTCCCTGATCCACCAGCAGCGCTGGCCCGCGCGCACCATCCTCGATCAGCGCCACGGCGTCATGCCGCCGCCATGCCGCCCTATCCTGACCCAGATAGCCGCTCAGCGCCTTCTGCCCCCAGGGCGCCTGAGTCGGGGCGACGATGGGTGCAAAGGCGGACACCGCCCGGAACCGTTCTGGCAGGGAAAGGCCGATGGTGAGCGCGCCATGGCCGCCCATGCTGTGGCCCATGATCGACTGGCGGCCCATGTCGGCGGGAAAATGCGCGGCGACCAGCGCGGGCAATTCTTCCGTCACATAGGACCACATGCGATAATGATGCGCGAAGGGCGCCTGTGTCGCATCGACATAGAAGCCCGCGCCCAGCCCGAAATCATAGGCGCCGGCCGGATCGTCGGCGACGCCCTCGCCGCGGGGGGACGTGTCGGGCGCGACGAAGATCAGCCCCAGCTCAGCGCAGGCGCGGCGGAACTCGCCCTTATCGGTCACATTGGCATGAGTGCAGGTCAAGCCCGAGAGATACCAGACGACCGGAAGCAAGGCGCCGTCATCATGCGGCGGGACATAGACGGAAAATGTCATGCCGGTGCCCGTGCTGGCGGAGGCGTGGTGGTAGACACCCTGCACGCCGCCAAAGGCCCGGTTTTGTGAGACCGTCTCCATGGGTCAGAATAGCACGACGGAGCGAATGCTCTTGCCTTCATGCATCAGGTCGAAACCCTTGTTGATCTCCTCCAGCGTCAGGACATGGGTGATCATCGGATCGATCTCGATCTTGCCATTCATATACCAGTCGACAATCTTGGGCACATCGGTCCGGCCCTTCGCGCCGCCAAAGGCGGTGCCCTTCCAGACCCGGCCGGTGACCAACTGGAACGGGCGGGTGCTGATTTCCTTGCCCGCTTCGGCCACGCCGATGATGATGCTCTCGCCCCAGCCGCGATGGCAGCATTCCAGCGCGGTGCGCATCACTTCGGTATTGCCGGTCGCATCGAAACTATAGTCCGCGCCACCATCCGTCGCTTCCAGGATCTTGGCGACCGTTTCCTCCCGCGACAGACCTTTGCTGTTGATGAAATGGGTCATGCCGAATTTGCGGCCCCATTCCTCGCGATCGGCATTGATGTCGATGCCGATGATCCTGTCGGCGCCCACCATCTTCGCGCCCTGGATGACGTTGAGGCCAATGCCGCCCAGACCGAAGACGACAACATTCTCGCCTGCCTGCACCTTGGCCGTGTTGACGACTGCGCCCACACCCGTGGTCACACCGCACCCGATATAGCAACTGGTCTTGAAAGGCGCATCCTCGCGGATCTTGGCCACCGCGATCTCAGGCAGGACGGTGAAGTTGGCGAAGGTCGAGCAGCCCATATAGTGAAAGATCGGCTGGCCCTTATGTGAAAAGCGCGTGGTGCCGTCGGGCATCAGGCCCTTGCCCTGGGTCGCGCGGATGGCGGTGCACAGGTTGGTCTTGCCACTGAGGCAGCTTTTGCACTGGCGGCATTCAGGGGTGTAGAGCGGGATCACATGATCGCCCGGCTTCACGCTGGCGACGCCGGCGCCCACTTCGCGCACGATGCCCGCGCCCTCATGCCCCAGCACCGAGGGGAAGATACCCTCGCTGTCGAACCCGTCCAGCGTATAGGCGTCGGTGTGACAGATGCCCGTCGCCATGATTTCGACCAGCACCTCACCTGCCTTCGGCCCTTCCAGGTCCAGTTCGACAATCTCCAGCGGCTTCCTGGCTTCGAACGCGACGGCGGCGCGGGTCTTCATACGGTTTCTCCTGACGATAATGGCTTGCTGTAGCGTTTCTGTTGCTGGGTGATAAAGGGGGATGTGGGCAAAACTTCATGACCCGTGAGTGATAATGCCGCTCTGGCGGCTCCCTTTCCGCCGCTGCGATCAACCTCCGCAGCAGCGACATGGCGACGAGCGCGGGTTAATGGGCGGACGACCCAGGCCGTTTCACTTTCTTGAGCTGCCGGATGCCCAACCATACCGCCAATATCGTGCAAGGGATCAGCGCCACGTCGATCCAGCCGGGAATATGTGCGCCCTGATGGTCCAGCGCTTCCCTCAGATGATGCCACAGGCCCAGCGCATAATAGCTGACCGCCACCACCGACAGCCCTTCGACCGTATGTTGCAAACGCAGTTGCAACCCGGTGCGACGGTCCATCGAGGCAAGCAGGTCGCGATTGCGGCGCGCGAGGGCGGTATCGACCCTCGTTCGCAGCATCGCGCTGGTCCAGGCCGCGCGTTGCGACAGATCCTCCAGCCGGCGTGAAAAGGCGTCGCAGGTCCGCATGGCGGGCAGCAGCCGTCTTTCGGTGAAATCGTCGAGCGAGCCATAGCCACGGACCGGTGCGACGTTCAGGCTATGGATGCGGTCGAGGCATATTTGGGCGTAGGCGCTGGTTGCGCTCATCCGGTAGCGGGTGCTGGTCAATGTCTGCGCCAGCTGCGCGCTGAGCGCCGAGAGCGCTTCCAATACGGCATCGGCGTCGGCGTCGGGCTGTGCGACGCGGGCGGTGATGTCGGTCAGCTGCTGTTCCAGCCTGGACAGAAGCGGCGTCGCCGCCTGCGCTTCGGGCAGGCCAAGCAACGCCATCTTGCGATAATTGCCCAGTTCCTGGAGGCGCTGAACCAGTTGCGCCATCTCTATGCCTTCCAATCCCTTATCCTGGACCAGCAGCCGGCCGAACCCGTCCTCATGCAGCCGGAAGTCGCTCCAGATCCGGGCGCGGCCGTCGGCAACGTCGGAGATGATGAGGTCGTCAGCGGCGAAATGACCGGCGATCGTCGCGGGATCAGGCGCGTCCGTGACCAGCGCAATCTGGGTCGACCGGATGACCTGACCGGGCAATTGCGCGATCCAGTCGGCGACGCTGGCAAAGGGGGTCAGGTCGAACGGCTTGCCTGCGCCGGGAGCGAGGAAGCTGTAGGTCATGAACTCGCTGTGCCGTTCCCAGGTGAAGATGAGATCGCCTGTCGCACAGGTCAGGAAGCGGTCGCCCGGCGCGATTGCCTGGCCATGGGGTGCGAGCAGGGCATCGAGCGTTACCAGGCTGTCATCGGCTTCCTGCGCGTCCACCAGCAGCACCAACTGGATCGCGCGCGCGGGAGAGGCGAGGCGGGGGGTCTTGCGGACATGCATCTCGCGCGAGAGCGACGCGCGATGCCGGTGGCTTCGCGCGAGCAAATCCTTGAACCCGTCCGTTCCGTCCATCGTCTGCCCCCTTATGCCCCGCTTCCACTGCTCCCGGCATCTTCGTACAGCTCCAGCGGCAGGCCGTCGGGATCAGTGAAGAAGGTGAAGCGCTGGCCGGTATATTCGTCGATGCGGATCGGTTCGCAAGTGACGCCGTGGGCGGCGAGGCGCGCGACCTCTGCGTCGATGTCGGCGACCATGAAGGACAGGTGGCGCAGGCCGCAGGCTTCCGGACGCGAAGGGCGCGGCGGAGGCGAGGGGAAGGAGAAAAGCTCGATCCGGGCGTTGCCGGCGTCGAGATCGCATTTCCAGCTGTCCCGGGCTTCCCGATACACCTCATGGAGGATCGGAAAGCCCAGTATTTCGGTGTAGAAATGGCGTGAGCGGGCATAGTCCGCGCCGATGATGGCGACATGGTGGACGCCGCGCAGCCCCATGCTCAGTGCTCGATCTGACTGACGTCGCGCACCGCGCCCTTGGCCGCGTTGGTGGTCATCGCGGCGTAGGCGCGCAGGGCAGGGGACACTTCGCGCTTGCGACCGAAGGGCTTCCACGCCTTGGCGCCCCGCGCTTCCATCTCGGCGCGGCGCTCGGCAAGCACGGCGTCGTCCAGGTCGACCTTGATGACTCGCGCAGGAATGTCGATGACGATCGGGTCGCCGGTCTGCACCAATGCGATCAGGCCGCCTTCGGCCGCTTCGGGCGAGACATGGCCGATCGACAGGCCCGACGTGCCGCCGGAAAAACGTCCGTCGGTGATGAGCGCGCAGGCCTTGCCCAGCCCCTTCGATTTCAGATAGCTGGTCGGATAGAGCATTTCCTGCATACCCGGTCCACCCTTGGGCCCTTCATAGCGGATGACGACGACGTCGCCTTCCTTGACCTCACTGCCCAATATGCCGACCACCGCCGCATCCTGGCTTTCATAGACCCGCGCCGTCCCGTGGAAGACTAGGATGCTTTCGTCCACGCCGGCGGTCTTCACGATGCAGCCTTCGGGCGCGAGATTGCCGAACAGGACGGCGAGCCCGCCATCCTTGGAGAAAGGATGTTCGGCCGACCGGATCACGCCCTTTTCGCGGTCGGTGTCCAGTTCTTCCCAGCGTTCCGACTGGCTGAAGGCGGTCTGGGTGGGCACGCCGCCGGGCGCGGCGCGGTAGAAATTGCGAACATCCTCGCTGTTGGTGCGACCGATGTCCCAGCGGGCGAGCGCGGCGGCCATGGTCGGCGCATGAACGGTCGGCAGGCTGGCATCGACCAGCCCGGCCCGTTCCAGCTCACCCAGGATCGCCATGATGCCGCCGGCGCGGTGGACATCCTCCATATGGACGTCCTGCTTGGCGGGCGCGACCTTGCACAGGCAGGGAACCCTGCGCGACAACCGGTCGATGTCGGCCATGGTGAAATCGATCCCGCCTTCATAAGCGGCGGCCAGCAGGTGCAGCACCGTATTGGTCGAACCGCCCATCGCGATGTCGAGGCTCATGGCATTTTCGAAGGCGGCGAAATTGGCGATGCTGCGTGGCAGGACGCTGTCGTCATCCTGTTCATAATAGCGCTTGGTGATATCGACGATGACATGACCCGCCTCGCGGAACAGTCGCTCGCGATCGGCATGGGTGGCCAGCGTCGAACCATTGCCCGGCAGCGACAGGCCCAGCGCTTCGGTCAGACAGTTCATCGAATTGGCGGTGAACATGCCCGAACAACTGCCGCAGGTCGGGCAGGCCGAACGCTCGATCGTCTGCACTTCCTCATCCGTGTAGCTTTCGTCGGCGGCGACGACCATCGCGTCGACCAGGTCGAGCGCGACCTTTTTGCCGCGCATGACGACCTTGCCCGCCTCCATCGGCCCGCCGGATACGAAGACGACAGGGATGTTGAGGCGCATCGCGGCCATCAACATGCCCGGCGTAATCTTGTCGCAGTTGGAAATGCATACGATCGCGTCGGCGCAATGGGCGTTGACCATATATTCGACGCTGTCAGCGATCAGGTCGCGGCTGGGCAGCGAATAGAGCATCCCGCCATGGCCCATGGCGATGCCGTCATCGACCGCGATGGTGTTGAATTCCTTGGCGACACCGCCCGCCGCCTCGATTTCCCGCGCGACCAGTTGGCCCAGATCCTTCAGATGGACATGGCCGGGCACGAACTGGGTGAAGCTGTTGGCGATGGCGATGATCGGCTTGCCGAAATCCTCGTCCTTCATCCCCGTCGCACGCCACAGGCCGCGCGCGCCGGCCATGTTGCGGCCGTGGGTGGTGGTGCGGGAACGATAGGCAGGCATGACTCGGATCCTTCAGGAAATGGAGGCGGTCCCTCTACAGGCTGGGGCGGGGCTGTGAAACAAATTATTCCTTTTAAGGAGAGATTGCGTCATTTTCTTGCGCTACGCTTCGCTGCCCTGGAGCAGCGCCATGCGCAGGCATTGGCAGACGATTTCGTCGCGCTGGTTGCGCAGGCGATGGGTGAAGGTGACGATGCCCGCGCCGGGGCGCGACTTGCTGGGGCGCAGTTCCGTCACCTCGGTTTCGCAGCGCAGCGTGTCGCCGATGAATACGGGGGCGGGCATGACCAGCTTGTCATAGCCCAGGTTCGCGATCAGCGTGCCGAGCGTCGTGTCGCCGACCGACAGGCCGACCATCAGCGCGAAGGTGAAGGTGCCGTTGACGAGTATCTGACCGAATTCGCTGGCTTTCGCCGCTTCCGCGTCGAGATGCAGGGGTTGCGGGTTATGGGTCATGGTCGTGAAGAGGAGATTGTCCGTCTCCGTCACGGTGCGGCGAATGTCATGGGCGATCATGTCGCCGATGGTCCATTGATCGAAATAGCGCCCGGCCACCTGTCACCTCCCTTCCCGAACTTCGCGCCTATGCGCCATGTAGATTCTAACAAAGTTTCGCGATTACAAACTGTTATAGCGGACGGATCTTCAGTAGGACAGCGTAAAGGCGGGTTTTCAGTCCTCCGCCTTGTCGATCCGGGCCAGCAGCGCGCCTTCGCTGACCTGCCCGCCCTCCGCCGCGTTCAGTTCCGCAACCACGCCGTCGAAGGGCGCGATCAGGCTATGTTCCATCTTCATCGCCTCAAGGGTCAGCAGTTTCTGCCCTTTGCTCACGCTATCGCCGTCCGCGACCGACACTGCGATGATGCGGCCGGGCATGGGCGAGAGGACCGCGCCGTCCGAGGCGGCGCCGGTGGACAGGCCTTCAGTGCGGTCCATGGCGATGCCAAAGCTTTGGCCGCGATCAGTCACGAGCGCCACGCCAGGCGCGGCCAAGGACGAATAAAGATCAGGCTCATGCGCGTCCGGGATGGTTGATATGAAACGATCCGCGCCAAGCCTCAACCGCACGCGTCGTTCGGGCGCGGCGTTGAGACGGAAACCACGCATCCCGGCCAACCCTGTTTCAGATTGTTGGGTGATCTGACGCGCCGCTTCCCGGAGAATGGCTGAAGATGGCTGCGCATCCGGGACCAGCCGGTCGAGATGATCCGCGATGAACCCGGTCGTTACATTGGCAGCGCGGAAATCCGGGTCTGTAATGCAACGATGCAGGAAGCCGGCATTGGACTTGACCGGCCATACGGCTACGCCCTCCAGCTTCTGCGCCATCAGCGCGGCGGCATTGTCGCGCGTGTCGGCATGGGTGATGACCTTCGCGATCATTGGATCGTAGAAGGGAGAAATGACCGAGCCTTGCTCGACGCCCGTTTCCATACGGACATAATCTTCAGGAAAATAGCATTGCTCCAGTCGCCCGGTACTCGGCAGGAAGCCGGATGCCGGATCTTCCGCGTAGAGCCGTGCTTCCATCGCCCAGCCGTTGATCGAGAGCTCTGCCTGCGCCTTCGGCAGCGGTTCGCCGGACGCAACCCGCAATTGCCATTCGACCAGATCGACGCCGGTGATTTCCTCGGTCACCGGATGTTCGACCTGGAGCCGGGTGTTCATTTCCATGAACCAGATGCGGTCGGCGCGCAGGCCTTCGGAGCCGTCGGCGATGAATTCGATCGTGCCTGCGCCGACATAGTCGACCGCCTGCGCGGCCCGGACGGCGGCGGAACAGATCGCGTCGCGGGTGGCCTCGTCCATGCCCGGTGCGGGGGCTTCCTCGATCACCTTCTGGTGCCGGCGCTGGAGCGAGCAGTCGCGTTCGAACAGATGGACGATATTGCCTTGGGTGTCGCCGAACACCTGCACCTCGATATGGCGTGGATTGGTGATCCATTTTTCGAGCAGCACGGCGTCATTGCCGAAGCTGGACGCGGCCTCGCGCCGGCAGGAGGCGAGCGCGTCGGCAAAGTCGGCGGGCGCATCGACCTTGCGCATCCCCTTGCCGCCGCCGCCGGCGACTGCCTTGATGAGCACGGGATAGCCGATCGCATCGGCCTCCGCAGCGAGACGTTCGGGCGACTGGTCCTCGCCCAGATAGCCGGGCGTTGTTGGAACGCCGGCCCGTTGCATCAGCGACTTGGCGGCATCCTTGAGGCCCATGGCGCGGATGCTGTGCGCGGTGGCGCCGACCCAGATGAGGCCCGCGTCGATGACGGCCTGCGCGAAATCGGCATTTTCGGACAGGAAGCCATAGCCCGGATGGATCGCCTGCGCGCCGGTTGTGCGCGCGGCGGTGATGATCTTGTCGCCGACCAGATAGGATTCCCGCGCCGGGGATGGGCCGATATGGACTGCTTCGTCGGCCTGGCGGACGTGGAGCGCCTGGGCATCGGCGTCCGAATAGACGGCGACGGTGCGGATGCCCATCGCCCGCGCGGTGCGAATGATGCGGCAGGCGATTTCGCCACGATTGGCGATGAGGAGGGAGGCGATCATGACGTAGCTCCGATTATTCCTCCCCGAGCTTGTCTCGGGGAGGGGGACCATGCGAAGCATGGTGGAGGGGGGTGATGCGATGCTGAAAGATGTGGCACCCAAGCCAGAACGCGGGACGACGGGAAAGGCGCGGCGGCTGCGCAAGGCAATGACGCTGCCGGAGATGTTGATGTGGCAGGAACTGCGCCGACGTCCCAACGGCCTTAAATTTCGCAGACAGCATCCGAGCGGGCCGTATATTATGGATTTTTACTGCGGGGATGCGCGGCTCGCCATCGAAATCGACGGAAGCGGACATGACCTTGCCGTCCAACAACTGCACGACGCCAAGCGCGATGCCTGGTTCGAAGCGATTGGGATCAGGACGATCCGCATTGCGGCGTGCGATGTCCTGCGAGACATGGATGCTGTCGTGCAGGCGATATTGACCGAAGCGGCGGCGCGTCTGCCCCTCCACCACCCGGCTGCGCCGGGCGGTCCCCCTCCCCCAGACTAGCTGGGGGAGGAATGATAAAGAAGCGGCTATCCCCATCACATCCGGAACACGCCGAAGCGCGCGCCTTCGTCGACCGGTGCGTTCAGGGCGGCGGCGAAGGCGAGGCCCAGCACGTCGCGGGTCTGTGCGGGGTCGATGACGCCGTCGTCCCACAGGCGCGCGGTGGCGTAATAGGGGCTGCCTTCCTCCTCGAACCGCTGGCGGATCGGCGCCTTGAAGGCCTCGGCCTGCTCCGGCGACCAGGTGGCGGCGTCGCGGTTGACCGTCGCCAGCACGCTGGCCGCCTGTTCGCCGCCCATGACGCTGATGCGGCTGTTGGGCCAGGTGAAGAGGAAGCGCGGCTGATAGGCTCTCCCGCACATGCCGTAATTGCCCGCGCCGAAACTGCCGCCGATCAGCACCGTGATCTTGGGCACCTGCGCGGTGGCGACGGCGGTGACGAGCTTGGCGCCGTGCTTGGCGATCCCCTCCGCCTCATATTTGCCGCCGACCATGAAGCCGGAGATATTCTGGAGGAACAGCAAGGGGATGCGGCGCTGGCAGGCCAGTTCGATGAAATGCGCGCCCTTGACCGCGCTTTCGCTGAACAGGACGCCGTTATTCGCCAGGATCGCGACCGGCATCCCCCATATATGGGCGAAACCGCAGACGAGCGTGGCGCCGTAGAGCGCTTTGAATTCGTGAAATTCACTGCCGTCGACGAGGCGGGCGATGACTTCGCGCACGTCATAGGGCGCGCGGACATCGTCGGGGATGATGCCGTACAGCTCCTCCGCATCATATCTGGGCGGGCGCGGATCGCGGATGTTGAGGTCGCTCTTGCGGTCGGGCTGGAGCGTCGAGACGATGTCGCGCAACAGGGTGAGCGCATGATCGTCACTTTCCGCGACATGATCGACCACGCCTGATTTGCGACCATGGAGGTCGCCGCCGCCCAGATCCTCCGCGCTGATGACCTCGCCGGTGGCGGCCTGCACCAGCGGCGGGCCGGCGAGAAAGATGGTCCCTTGGTCGCGCACGATGATGCTTTCGTCGCACATCGCCGGAACATAGGCGCCGCCTGCGGTGCAACTGCCCATGACGCAGGCGATTTGCGGGATGCCGCGCGCGCTCATATTCGCCTGATTATAGAAGATGCGGCCGAAATGATCGCGGTCGGGGAACACTTCCGCCTGGTTGGGCAGGTTTGCGCCGCCGCTGTCGACCAGATAGAGGCAGGGCAGATGGTTTTCCATCGCGATTTCCTGCGCGCGCAGATGCTTCTTGACGCTCAGCGGATAATAGGTGCCGCCCTTCACCGTGGCGTCGTTGCACGCGATCATCACCTGACGGCCGGACACGCGGCCGATGCCGGCGATGATGCCGGCGCCGGGCACTTCGTCGCCATAAAGGCCGTTGGCCGCGAGTTGGCCGACTTCGAGGAAGGGCGAGCCGGGATCGAGCAGCCGTTCGACCCGGTCGCGGGGCAGCAGCTTGCCGCGACCGACATGGCGATCGCGCGAGGCGTCCGATCCACCCCGCGCGGCGGCGGCGACTTTCGCGCGCAGATCGTCGGCCAACGCGCGGTTATGCGCGGCATTGGCGCGAAAAACCTCGCTGTCGAGGGCGAGCTTCGTGTCGAGAACCGGCGCGCTCATGCCCCGATCAGCTCCCGGCCGATCAACATGCGGCGAATCTCGTTGGTGCCGGCGCCGATGTCGAGCAGCTTGGCGTCGCGCATATAGCGTTCGACCGGCCAGTCCTTCGTATAGCCGGCACCGCCCAGCGCCTGCACCGCCTCCAGCGCGACCTTCATCGCGTTTTCGGACGCCAGCAGGATCGCGCCGGCCGCGTCGAAGCGGGTGGTGTTGCCGGCGTCGCAGGCGCGGGCGACGGCATAGACATAGGCGCGTGCGGAATTGAGCGCGACATACATGTCGGCGATCTTCGCCTGCATCAGCTGGAACGCGCCGATCGGCTTGCCGAACTGGCGGCGCTCGCGGACATAGGGGAGGACGGTGTCGAGGCAGGCCTGCATAATGCCAAGCTGGATGCCCGCCAGCACCGTGCGTTCATAGTCGAGGCCCGACATCAAAACCCCCGCCCCGCCGTTGAGCGGCCCCATGATATTGTCTTCCGGGACTTCGCAATCGTCGAACACCAATTCGGCGGTTGGCGATCCGCGCATCCCGACCTTGTCGATCTTTTGCCCGATGGAAAAGCCCTTCATCCCCTTTTCGATCAGGAAGGTGGTGATGCCCTTCGATCCCTCGCCCGTCTTGGCGTAGACGACCAGCGTGTCGGCATAAGGGGCGTTGGTGATCCAATATTTGGTGCCGTTGAGGATGTAGCGGTCGCCCCGCTTTTCCGCCTTGAGCTTCATCGACACGACGTCGGAGCCTGCCCCGGCCTCCGACATGGCGAGGCTGCCGACATGCTCGCCCGAAATAAGCCTGGGCAGATAGCGCGCCTTCTGTTCCGCATTGCCCCAGCGGCGGATCTGGTTGACGCACAGATTGGAGTGGGCGCCATAGCTGAGGCCGATCGAGGCGGACGCGCGGGCGACTTCCTCCTGCGCGACGACATGTTCCAGATAGCCAAGGCCCAGGCCGCCAAATTCTTCCTCGACCGTGACGCCATGCAGGCCAAGTGCGCCCATTTCGGGCCAGAGGTCGCGGGGAAACCAGTCCTTCGCGTCGATTTCCGCCGCGATCGGGGCGATCCGGTCGGCGGCGAAGCGGGCGGTGGTGTCGCGGATCATGTCCGCCGTCTCGCCCAGGGCGAAGTCGAAACTGCTCATTGGCCTCTCCTTTGCCGATCAGGCTAACGCAGCCGCAATCCAAATCAAAATTGAAAGATTATCGGGCCTGTTATAGATAATATCTATGATAGAACGCTACCAGCTCCGTTATTTCCTGGCCGTGGTCGATCAGGGCAATTTCTCCCGCGCGGCGGCCCATTGCAATGTCGCGCAACCGACCCTGTCGGTCGGCGTCGCCAAGCTGGAACGCGCATTGGGTGGGCCTTTGTTCCTTCGGTCGGGCCACAGGGTCGAACTGACCCAGGCGGGATCGCGCCTGCTGGCCCATGCGCGGCGGATCGAGGGCGAATTCAACCTGGCGCAGCAGGCGATGGCGGGCGCATCGCTGGGCGCGCTGACGCGCATGGGGGTGCTCAAGAGCCTGCCCGGCGCGATCATCGCACGGATTGCGCGGGAGGCGCGGGGGATCGATCCGGCGGCGCGACTGGAACTGGTCGAGGGGACGGAACGGGAATTGCTGGGCCATGTGGCGCGCGGCCGGGTCGATTGCGCGCTGACATTGGTGGAGCGGGGCAGCGACCGTTTTCTGGAGGAACCGTTGCGGCGGGAGGGCTATGCGCTGGCGGTGCCGGTCGATCATCCGGCAGCGGCGCAGGCTTCGGTCGCTGCCGAAGCGCTGAACGAGGATGTGATGATCGTGCGCCGCCATTGCGAGGCGCTGTCGGAAACCAGCCGCTTCTTCACCGAACGGGGCGTGCGGCCGCATTTCGCCTATCGGTCGGTCAATGACGAGCGGGTGATGCAGATGGTCGCAGCCGGGGTGGGGATCACGCTGATGCCCCAATGTTATCAGGCGGTCGATGTCGCCCGACCGAAGCTGGCGGGCTTCGACCTCCAGCGGACGATCGGCCTGGTCTATGCCGCGACCGCCGAGGCGATGGCAGCCACGCCGCCTGCGATGGTGACGGCCGCGCGGGCGGTGCTGGGCGGCGGCGACACGCGCTGAAAGCCGGAGGCGACCATATTCCGTCACCCCAGCGGTTTCGCCGGACCCCCGCATCTCGCCGTTATTTCATGCCGGCTCAAATTCGCCCGCGCTGCCTCGGCCACGCCATTGGATAAAGGTGCCGCCGGGTCGGCGTGCAGTCCGGCCCGGCGGCGGGGGAGACCGGCCTCAAAGGCCGGATCTGGAAGAAACCTGCTTCACTTCGCCGGGACCAGGCGCATCGCCGCGCCGCCGCCCGGCGCCAGCCACAGGTCGTAACGGTCGCCCTTGCGGACGGTGCGGGTTTCATAGGCGATTTCATGGCGGGCGTCGGTCAGGTAAGTTGCGCCCTCGCCGTCCCTGTAGATTGTGGCGGTATAGCGCTTGCCCGGTTCCAGATAGTCGAAGCCGAGCGTCACGGTCCGCGCGGTGGCATCATTGACGCCGCCGACATACCAGTCTTCGCTGTTCCGGTCCTTGCGCGCGAAAATGGCATAATCGCCCACCTCGCCCGCGATCAGGCGGCTTTCGCTCCAGTCGGCCGGCACCTTGCTGATAAAATCCAGTTCCTTCGGGAACGTCTCGAGCGTTTCGATGAAATCCGCCGCCATCTGGATCGGTGAATAGAGGGCGAGGTAGAGGCCGAGTTGTTTCGCCAGGGTCGAGGCGAGCGGCGCATGGTCCGCCCCTTCAAGGCTCAGCACGCCCGGCGTGAAATCCATCGGGCCGGACAACATTCGCGTATAGACCAGGGTCGGTTCATGGTCCGGACCGTTGGCGAAGGCGCCCCAGGCATTATATTCCATGCCGCGCGCGCCTTCGCGCCCGACCCAGTTGGGATAGGTGCGGCGCAGGCCGGTGTCCTTGATCGGTTCATGCGCATTGACCGCGACATGATATTTGGCCGCCGTTTCCACGACGCGCAGATGATGCTGCGCCATGCGCTGGCCGTCATGCCATTCCATGCGGGTTTCGCCGGGGGCTTCGCCCGGCGCGATGATGCCGCCCGCATCGGCGACATAGCCGGTCTTGACGACATCGACGCCCAGTCCGCCATAGAGCCGCATCGCCGCGTCGAGTTGCGCCTCGTAATTGGCGATATTGCCGCCGGTTTCATGATGGCCGATCAGGTGGACGCCCTTGTCCCTGGCATAGGCGGCAAGGCCCGGCAGGTCGAAATCCGGCGTCGATTGCGTATAGCTGAAATCGTCGCCATGGCCGAACCAGTCGCCATTCCAGCCCTTGTCCCAGCCTTCGACCAGCACGCCGCGAAAGCCGTGCTTCGCCGCGAAGTCGATATAGCGTTTCGTCCGCGCGGTGGTCGCGCCATGGTTCGGCCCTTCGGCCCAGGACCAGTCGCCGCGGATCATGCCCCACCAGATGCCGATATATTTGGCGGGCCGGAACCAGCGCACATCGCCCAGCTTATTGGGTTCGTTGAGGTTCAGTTCCAGGTCATTGTCGACAAGGCCCGCAGCATCGTCCGCGATGCGGATCGTGCGCCAGGGCGTGTTGAAGGGCAGGTCGCGGATGACGCGCGCCGCCTGCGACGAGGGGGCGAGCGTCGTGCGGAACTTGCGGCCATCGCTCCGTTTCAGCCAATAGCCGGCATAATCGACCAGCGCTGCTTCGTGGAAGGACAGGTGTGTGCCGTCGTCCAGTCGCATGGTGATGGGGGTGTGCGCGGTCGATACGGCATCGATCGCCGTCTTTTGATAGACTTGTTCATAGCGGTTCCATTCGCCGCCGGGAATCCACCAGGCCGTGCCTGCGGGCGCGATGTCGAATTCGGTCGTCTCGTCGGCGATGCGCATGGTCTTGAGGCCGGGCTGCTCGGGCAACTCGTAACGGAAGCCGACGCCGTCGTCGAACAGGCGAAAACGGACATTCATGCGGCGGCCGCCCTGCACGTCGGATTGCTGGAAACGGACCAGCAGTTCGTTGTGGCTGTCATTGACGAAGCGGCGCTCGCCCCAGGGCTGTTCCCATCTCTCCTGGCCGCTTGCCTTGTCCGACCCCGCGATCGAGAAGCCGCGCACCATGTTGAGACCGTCGGTCAGGATGAAGCCGAGCTTCGAGGGCGCGATCAGCAGCTTGCCCTTGCGCGAAAGCGACCAGGTCGGGCGGCTGTCATTGTCGGTCGCGACCGTCAGGACGATCGATCCGTCGGGCGAGGCGGCGGTGACGGCGGGCCGGTCCTGCTGCGCGAAGGCCGGCGTCACCAGGGCGAACGGCAGGACCAGCGCGCAGGCGCGCAGCGACGGGTTCAGCAATGACATTCTCCTTATTCCTCGATCATCAGCGCGCCATAGGCGGGCAGGGTGCCGGGGGTCGCGCCGTTGACGGCGGTGACGATCCGGTTGGTCGCGGCGATTTCTTCGGGCCAGGGGGCGGGCATGGAGGACAGGTTGAACAGGCAGAGCAGCGACTGGCCGTTGGCCCGACGCCGGAACAACAGCCGCTGTTCATCCGCCAGCATGATGTCGAGGCTGCCATGGCGCAGCGCGGGATTGGCCTTGCGCAGCGCCAGCATGGCGCGGGTGAAGTTGAGCAGGGAGGCGGGATCGGCCTCCTGCGCGTCGACCGCCAGCGCCAGATGATCCTCGCCATGGGGCAGCCACGGCTCGGCGTTGGAGAAGCCCGCCTGCGCGGCGTCGGCGGCCCAGGGCAGCGGCGTGCGGGCGCCGTCGCGCGACAGGGTCAGCGGCCAGTTGGCGATCGCTTCGGGGTCCTGCAACCGCTCAAAGGGGATATCGACCTGGGTGATGCCCAGTTCCTCGCCCTGGTAGAGGATGGCGTTGCCGCGCAGCGCGACGAGCAGCATCGCCTTCAGCCGGGAGAAAGCGGCGCGATCCTCCGGCGCGCACCAGCGCGACAGGGCGCGGGGCGCGTCATGATTTTCGAACGCCCAGCTGGGCCAGCCCATGCCGGGTTCGTCCGGCCAGCGCTCGACCGTGTCCCTGACCAGCGCGGGCGTGAGCGCGGGGGCATAGAGGAAGTTGAAGCCATAGGCGCTGTTGAGCCGGGTTTCGCCGGCGGTATAGGCCTTCATCTCCGTTTCCGCGAGGTCGCCGCCGACCTCCGCCACGGTGAAGATCGCGCCATATTCGTCGCACAGCGCGCGGATGCGCTCGACAAAGCCGATCACGCCGGGATGCGACTGATTATAGCGGCGGATCTGGAAATCGAAGGGGCGGGTGCGCGGTTTGCCGTCGTCCGGCGCGGGCGGATTGTCGCGCAATTGCGGGTCATGCATCGCATGGTTGAGCGCGTCCAGCCGGAAGCCATCCACGCCCCGGTCGAGCCAGAAGCGCATCGCGTCGAGCAGCGCGTCCTGCACCGCCATATTATGGACGTTGAGCTGCGGCTGGCTGGTCAGGAACTGGTGCATATAATATTGGCCGCGCCGCGCGTCCCAGGTCCAGGCCGGCCCGCCAAAGACGGACTGCCAGTTATTGGGCGGGCTGCCGTCGGCCTTGGGGTCGGCCCAGACATACCAGTCGGCCTTGTCTCCGGTGCGCGCCGCGCGGCTTTGCGCGAACCAGTCATGCAGGTCGGAGCTATGGGCGTAGACCTGGTCGATCGTGACCTTGAGGCCCAGCTCATGCGCGCGGGCGATCAGTGCATCGAAATCGGCGAGCGTGCCGAAAATCGGATCGACGCCGCAATAGTCGGCGATGTCATAACCGAAATCGCGCATCGGCGAGGTGAAGAAAGGCGAGATCCAGATCGCGTCGGCGCCGAGGCGCGCAATATGCTCCAGCCTTTGGGTGATGCCATTGAGGTCACCGATGCCGTCGTCATTGCTGTCCTGAAAGCTGCGCGGATAGATCTGGTAGATCACCGCGCCCTTCCACCAGGGCTGGTCGGTCGAAATCTGGTCAGGGGTCATGCGTTGGTCCGGGTCAGGGTTGAGCGGCGCAGACGGCATAGCCGAAGGCGGGCAGGGTGAGGGTCAGGGACCCCGGCGCGGCGGGCGCGCCGGGGCAGGCGCCCGACAGGGAGGTGAAACGGGCGCTGGCCGGATCGACCGCAATCTGCGCGGTGAGGGGCGCGCTGCCGGTATTGAAGGCGACCAGCACCTCGCGGTCATTGTCGGGATCGAAGCGGGAGACGGCGAAAAGGCCGGGCTGGTCCGAGCTGGCGCGCAACAAAGTCGCACCGCGCGACAAGGCGGGGGTGGCGCGGCGGATTCGCGCCAATGCGGATATTGCGCGGTAGAGCGGGTGGTCGGCATCGAAATTGCCGATCGCGGTCGTGGCGCGGGTGCCCACGAGCCGATCGGCATTATATTCCGCCACCTGCGAGGCGAACATGTCCTGCCGCGCCTGCTGGTCGTTGCCGGTGCCGGCAAAACCCTGTTCATCGCCATAATAGAGCGTCGGCACGCCGCGCAGCGTCAGCAGCATCGCATGGCCCAGCAGGTCGCGCGCCAGTTCCTCCTGCGCGCCGATG
Source organism: Sphingobium sp. C100 (assembly GCF_000508185.1). Lineage (GTDB taxonomy): Bacteria > Pseudomonadota > Alphaproteobacteria > Sphingomonadales > Sphingomonadaceae > Sphingobium. The sequence goes on from NZ_AYOY01000154.1 coordinate 31,270, forward strand.
CCGGGCCGGGCCTCGCGCAGGAAGAAGGCGAAGCGGCCCGCGTCATGATTGCCAAGGAAGGTCGGCAGTTGCAGCGCCGCCGCCTTGCCGCCCGCATATAGCGCGTCATCGTCGGTCAGGCGGGCGAGCAGGTCGGTGCCGGTCTTGCCGCTCGCCGCATCGACGGCGGCGCGCATGAAGGCGAAGTCGAGCACGGCGGGGAAGGACGCGTTGCGGGTCCAGCTCGCCAGCAAGGCGGGATCATAGTCGCCGGTCGCCACTTCGCCGAAGATATGGAAATTGGGGATGCCCTTCGCTGCGGCATGGGCGCGGATGGCGGGGATGAAGGCGCGCCAGAATTCCGCATTCACATGTTTGGCGGTATCGATGCGATAGCCGTCGATGCCGAAACGGTCGATCCAGCCCTGATAGATGGCGATGAAGCCGGCGACCACGCGCGGGTCTTCGGTCGCCAGGTCATCCAGCCCCACGAAATCGCCATATTGCGCGCTCTCGCCGCGCCAGTCGGTGTCGCCGCGATTATGATAATAGACAGGATCGTTGAGCCAGGCGGGAACCTTCACCCGTTCCTCGCCCTGTGGAATGACAGGCGTGTAGGCGAAGGACGGATCGGTCAGCTTCGCCCAATTGGCGGCGCTCTCGACATGATCGCCGGCGAAGCCAGCATTGATCGGCGGGCCATCCATGCCGCCCCGGCGCGAGAAGGGATAGTCGGCCTTGCTGCGATAGGGCGCGGCGCCGGTGGGACTTTCGCGATATTGAATGACGTCGGCGGTGTGGTTGGCGATGATGTCCATATAGACTTTCATCCCGCGGGCATGGGCCGCGTCGACCAGCGCCCTGAAGTCTGCTTCGGTGCCGAAATGCGGATCGACCGTGGTGAAGTCGGTCACCCAATAGCCGTGATAGCCCGCGCTTTCCTGGCCCGGTCCGCCCTGGACGGGCTTGTTCTTGAAGATCGGCGCCAGCCAGATGGCGGTCGCGCCCAGACCCTGGATGTAATCGAGCTTTTGCGTCAGCCCCTTGAGGTCGCCGCCATGATAGAAGGCCCGCGACGTGGGGTCGTAGCCGGTCTGGAGCGGGCCGCCTTTCAGCCCGCCCTTGTCGTTGCTTGCATCGCCATTGGCGAAACGATCGGGCAGGACGAAATAGACGATTTCCTGTTCGGGTGAACGCGCGCGCAGGTCGGACAGGGTGTCCGCGCGCGCCATCGTCACGCCCGCCAGGGCCGCAGCCAATCCGGCGGCCGTCACGAGGATATTCGTGGCCGTTCGACCCATGGGGACACCCTTTTGCTAGAACCCGTTGAGGCCCGGCGACCGCAAGGCCGCCGGGACAAGTCTACACGTCAGAAGCGGTAGTTGAAGCCCGCCATGAAGCGGCGGCCATAGCTTTGATAGTTGCGGATCTGGATCGATGCGCCGGTATCGACCGAGACGAAGGGTTCGTCGGTGAGATTCTGGCCCTGGAGGAAGACGGAGAGACCCTCCAGCGCGCTGCCCTTCTGGAAATCATAGCCGATCTGGCCATCGACAATGGTTTCCGCCAGCGCCCGGCGCAACTCGCGCTCGCCGCCGAAGCCGACGAACTGGCCGACGAAGGAGGAACGGTAGCGGACCGACCCGCGCGCCGAGAAGCCCCATTTTTCAAAGAAGAGCGTGCCGTTCGCCACCCAGCGCGAATAATCGGGCAGGTCTTCGGCCGCCGCATCCGCGCCCGGCTTGATGCTGGTCTTGGTATAACCCATGCCGCCCGTCAGGCCAAAGCCCTCCAGCGCCGGGGTGATGACCTCGAACGGCACCGTTCCCGCGACCTCCAAACCGTAGAGCTTGCCGCCCTGGCCGTTGACCGGCCGGGTGATGGTGCCGACCATGTCGGTGACGCCTGGCGGCAGCGTCACGGGCAGGCCGGTATAATCGAACGGCACCGTCTCCCGATAGACGTAGCTTTGCAGCTTCTTGTAGAAGAGCTGGAGGCCGACATAGCCCTTGGTGCCGAAATATTTCTCGAAATTGAGGTCGGCCGCCCAGGCGCGATAGGGGCGCAGCGTCGGCGCGCCGCCAGTGCCGGTGATGATGCCGCTGGCGGTGTTGTAGCCATAATCGAGGCTGACCTTCATATCCTCGAAGCGGGGGCGCTGGATCTCGCGCGCGCCCGACAGGCGGATGACGAAGTCGGTCGGAAAACGCAGCGACAGGTTCATGCTGGGCAGCACGTCCCAATAATTGGCGCCGCGCGTGGTCGGCACCAGGTCGGCCGCCGCCAGGTTCACGAAGCCGCTCGACTTCTGTTCCGTATTCTGGGCCAGCACGCCGATATTGCCGGTGAGTTCGGCCGAACCGACCGGCGCCTTGATGTCGGCCATCAGATAGGCGGACATGACCCGTTCGGTCACCGAATAGGCCTTGGCCGGCACGTCCTTGCTGGGGTTGAGCGTCCGCACATAGACGCCATCGGCCAGCAGCTGGAAAGGATCATAGGACAGGATCGGGCCGACGCCGATGAAGCCCAGATTGGTGGCGCTCAGGCGATATTGTTCGGGCAGCGCCAGCGCGGTCGCGCCATTCGCCAGGTTGAGGAAATATTCCTCCGGCGTCTTGGACTTGGTGCGGTCGGTATAGCCCAGGCCCGCCGTGACCTTCGACAGGAAGGCGCTCTCTATCTCCTTGCCGAACTCGATCTGATAGCTTTTCAGCTCATCGTCGATGATGCGGTCATTATAATAGCCTTCCTGATGGCCGAGCGGCGCCCCTGCGCCCCAGCCGAGCGGATCGGTCAGCACCATCAGGTCCGGGTTGCTGTAGTCGAGCTGGCTGGACGTGAAGCGGGTGCCCGTCCCGGTGCTCACGAAATCCAGCGTGTCGGTGGCGCCGACGCCCGCGCCGGGACCGGTGCCCGCGTTGGATTCGAGCGACAATTCGCTGCGGTCGGTGCGCGAATACCCAAAATCGAAGCTGGCCGACCAGCCGTCGTCGCCGGTATATTTGGCGTTGAAGCCGCCCGAGAAGATGGTCGATTTGCGCTCATAGCCGTGATTGTTGACCACGGCCTCGACGCCGGTGAAGGTGCCGCTGTTGATGAAATTGCCGTCTTTCTGAACGCTGCCCGGCACCAAGGTCGCGCCGCTCCAGAACAGCGGGAATTCCACGCCGCGCTTGATCTGCTTGTCCTTGAAGTCGCCATAGAAGCCATCGAAGGTCAGCATGAGCGTATCGGTGGCCTGCACCTGCACGCTGCCCTGAATGCCGAGCCGTTCAAGCTGGGTGGAAACGCCAAAGGGCTTGATGCCGCCAATCACCTTGTCGCCATCGGCGGTGTCGGCATAGCCCCAGGCTTCGAACTCCTTGGACTGATAGGGTTCGTCGCTATAGGCGACCGACAGGGCGACGCCGATCCGGTCGCCGGCGAACTGGTCGACATAGGTGCCGGTCAGGCGATAGCCCTTGTCCTTGCTGTCGGCATTGACCTTGCCAAGATCGGCATAGACGCCGCGTGCGCCCACCGCGATCATCTGCTTGCCATAATCGAGCGGGCGGATGGTGCGGATGTCGACCGTGCCGACCAGACCCTGGTGGATGAGGTTCGCCTGCGGCGTCTTGTAGACATCGACCCGGCTGACGACCTCGGCCGGATATTGGTCGAACTCGACATTGCGCTGTTCGCCGGTCGAAGTTTGCGGGCGGCCGTTGAGCGTGGTGGAGGACAGGTCGGCGCTGGCGCCGCGGATCGCGATGGAATTGGCGCGGCCGAACAGGCGCTGCGACGTCAGGCCCGGCAGGCGGGCGATGGATTCGCCGATCGACGCGTCGGGCAGCTTGCCGATATCCTCGGCCGATACGGACTCGACGATCGTCTGGGCATTTTTCTTGACGTTGACCGCGCTTTCCAGCGCGGCGCGGAAGCCGGTGACGACGATGGTGCTGGGGGCGTCATCCTGCGGCGCGGTTTCAGCCTGGGGAGCGCCTGGCTGTGGCGCGTCCTGCGCGATAGCGGGCGCCGTGCCGGCTGCGACAATGATCGCAAGAATGGAAGCGCCCAGCAACTGGACGCGGTCGATATGATTGGCCACTTTTATCCTCTCCCCTTGCCACCGGACAAACCCTGAGGGGCCGGTGCAAAACCCGTGCATCCCGCGAATGTGGTCGTGCAGCGCCACTTCTCCGCGATGACGCCTGTCTTACGCCCGGTCGGGCCGGTCGGACAGAAGGCATACGTATACGCATAATATGCACGGCCCTTCGGCGGCAGCGACTGTGGCCGCGGCGCAACGCGACGCCATCACGGGACGGACGCAATTGCCTTGCTTTCCCGACGCTCCTACCATGGCTGTTGCGCATGGGTCGCACGGGAGACACAGATGGGACGCCAGCCGAGCAGCAAGCCGACCAGCTTCGACATCGCCTATCTCGCCGGCGTTTCGCAGCCGACCGTCAGCCGTGCGCTGCGCGGCTCGCGATCCGTCAGCCTCGCCACGCGCCAGCGGATCGAGGCGATCGCGCGCGAGCTGAATTATTCGGTCGACAAGAATGCGTCCTCCCTCCGTTCACAACGGTCGAACACCATCGCCCTGCTGTTCTTCGAAGATCCCACGCCCGACGAATCCAACATCAACCCCTTCTTCCTGTCGATGTTGGGGTCGATCACCCGGCAATGCGCGGCGCGGGGGCTGGACCTGCTGATCTCGTTCCAGAAGATGGAGGATGACTGGCATGTCCGCTATCAGGACAGCCATCGCGCCGACGGCCTCATCCTGCTCGGCTATGGCGACTATACGCTCTACAAGAGCCGGCTGGAGCAACTGGTCGGCCATGGCACCCATTTCGTGCGCTGGGGATCGGTGGACGAAGGCAATATCGGCGCGACCGTTGGTTCGGACAATGTCGGCGCCGGGCGGTTGGCGGGCGACCATCTGCTGGAGCTGGGGCGACGACGCATCGCCTTCCTGGGTCATGCCGACGAACATTATCCCGAATTCGCCGATCGCTATCAGGGGCTATGTGCGGCGATGCTGGCGCAGGGGATCGCGCCCGAACCCGCGTTGCAGGTCGATGCGTTGACCGCCGAGGATGCCGGCCATGCCGCAGCGCAGGCGTTGATCGCACGCGGTGTGGCGTTCGACGCGATCTTCGCCGCCAGCGACCTCATTGCCATTGGCGCGATGCGCGCGCTCGCCGAGGCGGGGCTGAACGTCCCGCATGATGTGGCGATCGTGGGTTTCGACGATATCCCGGCCGCCAGCCTCACCAGCCCGCCGCTCACCACGATCATGCAGGACATGAAGGGCGCGGGCGAATTGCTGGTCGATGCCGTGCTGGCGCAGGTCGAGGAAAGGCCGTTGCCGCGCACTACGCTTCCCGCGCGGCTGGTGGTTCGGCGCAGCAGTGCGGGATAGCGATCCCAAGGCTCAATCGGGCGCGGCGGGGAAGGCCACGGTGATGCGCAGCCCCCCTCCGGCCGGCAGGTCGAAGGTCAGTTCTCCCTTCATCGTCTCCGCCAGCGCCCGCACGATGGCGAGGCCCAGGCCCGCGCCCCCCGTCATCCGGTTTCGTGACGGCTCCAGCCGATGATAGGCCTGCCCCAGCCGACCCAGCTCCTCCGGCGGAACGCCCGGCCCGTCATCCTCGAACCGCCAGAGGACGCGATCGCCCTCGCGCAGGATCGCAATGTCCAGATGGGCGGCGTGGCGCAGCCCATTGTCGGCCAGATTGCCGAATATACGCTCCAGTCCGGCGGGATCGGCCTCCACCATGGCGGGCAGGGCAGGGGCGACGCCGATGCGATCGGCGTCGATGCGCGCGTCCACCAGATCGCGGGTCAGCGCCGCCAGGTCGATCCGCCGCATAGGCTCGGGCGGACCGCGATCGATCCCGGCGAAAAGCAGATTGTCGTCCAGCAGCGCCGACATCTGGTCGAGATCCTGTTCCGCGCGCCGATGCTGGTCGGGATCGACGATGAACTCCGTCCGCAGGCGCAGCCGGGTGAGATAGGTGCGCATGTCATGGGCGATCCCCGCGAGGATGAAGGTCCGCTCTTCCACCAGCCCGGCGATCCGCTGTTTCATGCCATTGAAAGCAAGGGCGAGTTCGCGGGTTTCCCGACTGCCTTCCGCCCGAACATCGGCGGCATGGAGATCCTGGCCCAGCATATGCACGGCCTGGGTGAGCCGCCGCAGCGGTCGGGTGGTCTGGCGCAGCGCCAGCCAGAGCAGGATGAGGAGGAGCGCGCCGCCGACGAAGCCCAGCAGGCTGCGTCGGGCAAGATAGGCGCGCAGGCCGCTGGCGGGGCGTCCCGTGAGCAGCAGCACGCGCCCGTCCCGCAGCCAGATGGTAAGGCGGATCGGCACCAGGAAACGCCAGGGGCGCGCCCGGTCGCCCATCAGGACGCCGGCAAAGCCGGGGCCGCCGTCCACCACCATATTATGGTCCGCCACCGCGTGGCGATAGGCGCGCGCCAGCCCGGCGAGCGCAGGTGGCACCTCGCGATAGTCGCGTGGCGCCGCCCGCTCGATCCGCACGGTGAAGAGCGAACCGTCATAGCTGCTGGCAAGGCGGTCGGCGCCGGCCGGGCCGGCCTGCTCCATCGCGGTCACCATCTGCGCCAGGGCCGGGGGGGAAGGGAGGCCATAGGTGGCGTTCTCGATCGCCCGGCCCGGCAGCTGCAAGATGATGAGCAGCAGCAGCTGGAGCAGGATGAACCCCGCCAGCATGACAAGTCCGATACGAAAGGACAGCGTCGTGCCCATGGCTTCAGACCCGCCGCACCGGCGCGACAAACACATAGCCGCCGCCGCGCACGGTCTTGATCAGCATATCGCCACCCGGAAAGGTCGCCAGCTTGCGCCGCACGCGGCCGAGCTGGACGTCGATGGTCCGGTCGAAGGGTTCGGCTGTCCGGCCGCGCGTCCAGTCCAGCAGCTGTTCGCGCGAGAGGACACGCTGCGGCCGCTCGACCAGGCAGAGCAGCAGGTCATGCTCCCCGCCCGTCAGTTCCAGAGAGGCGCCGTCGGGCGTGCTGAGGTGGCGGGCGTCGGCATCCCATAGCCAGCCCGCAAAGGCGTAGCGGCGCGTGCCGGGCGACTGGATCATGCCCTCGCCCGTTTGCGACCGGCGCAGCAGCGCGCGCACCCTGGCGACCATCTCGCGCGGATTGAAGGGCTTGGGCAGATAATCGTCCGCCCCGATCTCCAGTCCGATGATCCGGTCCACATCGTCGCTGCGCGCCGACAGGATCATCAGCGGGAAATGGCCCGCCGCGCGTACCCGGCGGCACAGGGACAGCCCGTCCTCGCCGGGCAGCATGATGTCCACCAGCGCCATATCGACCGGTATGCGCTGGACCAGCGCGTCGAAATCGGCCGCTGTGCGGCAGGCATGAGCATCCATGCCTTCCCGCGCCAGGAGGGCGGAGACAAGGGCGCGAATCTCGTCGTCATCCTCGACCAGGGCGATTTGGGGGCGGGGTCGGCTTTCCATGCCGCGACCATGCCACGCCGTGGTTCAGGGGCAAGCCACGTTACATTTTGTCACCCTCTGTTTCCGGCGGGTCGCACCCGGATTACCGCGCTCCTGCATAAGGCGTCTCCAGGGGGCATGACCCGAGCATGACCGCATATAAGGAGATTGACAGATGAAGCATTTCTTGACCGCTGCGACCATGGGCCTGGCCCTTGCCGGCAGCTTTGCCGTCTCGACCGCCGCCGAAGCCCGCTCGCGCAGCCGCAGCGTCAGCGTCCAGGGCGCCTATGGCCATGGCTATAACCGCTCGCGCGCCGTCACGCGGCAACCTGGTTCCAGCGCCGTCAACCGCAGCATCCAGACCAACGACGGTCGCGGCGTCTCCTCCAGCCGGGGCGCGAACTGGGGCAATGGCAGCTATTCAGGCGGCGCGACCCACACGACCAGTAACGGCACGAACTGGGGCCGCTCCACGAGCGCGGCGCGCAACGCGGACGGCAGCATCAGCGGCACGACGACCCGCACGCGTCCCGACGGCTCCACCGGCACGGTATCGCGCACCTATGATCCTTACTGATCCCGTTTGATCCCTATTTTCTTCGCGCTGGTCCGGTCCGCTCCGCTCCTCCCACTCCCGGCCGGGCCAGCGCGATCCTGCATGAAAGACATCTCATGAAAGCCCTGTCGCTATCCATTGCCAGTCCCCTTCTGGTCGCCATCGTCCTGATCGCCTCCCCTTCCCACGCGCGGCCCGGAGGGCTGGGCGGCGGTGACCGGGGCGACTGGTTTGAAAAGGCCGACGGCAACCACAACGGACGCGTGACCCGCGCTGAATTCGCGGCCTATCGCCAGGCCCAATTTGACCAGCTTGACCGCAACCGGGACGGCGTCGTCAGCCCCGCCGACTTCCCTCGCCTCGCCAAGGTCCGGCCTGATGCCTATGCCAGGCTGACCGCCATGCTCGACCAGGCCGACGCCAATGGCGACGGCGCCATTTCCCGCGCGGAAATGAACAGTGCGCCGCCGCGTCTCTTCAACCTTGCCGACGCCGACCATGATGGCGAGGTCACCCAGGCCGAATTTGTCCGGGCGCGCGAAGCCATGCAGGCGGCAATGGCCGCCCGGCGGCAATAGCGATGGCCCATCACTCCCCCCTTTTCCTTGGCATAGCGGCCGTCGCGATCATCGCCGAGATGGTTTGGCGGCTGCGCACGGGACGCGGCTATGACGGGCGCGCGGCGCTGACCACGGCCGGGCTGGTCGCTGGCAATCTGGTCGCCGCCACGCTTCATGCCATGATCCTGGCGACGATGTTCGGCGCGGTATGGACGCATGCGCCGCATCGCTTTGCCGCCAGCCAATGGCATAGCTGGGCCCTTGGCTTTTTCGCCGTCGAATTCGCCTATTACTGGTTTCACCGCGCCAGCCACGAGATACGCTGGCTGTGGGCAAGCCACCATGTCCATCACAGCGCGGAGCAAATCACCTTTCTGGCGTCTCTGCGGCTGGGCTGGACGAACAGCCTGTCGCTCGGCTGGCTATTCTATCTGCCGGTGATCGCCATCGGCTTCGACCCCCGCGTGGTCGTCACGCTGCTGGCGATCAACCTCAACTATCAGTTCTTCCTGCACAGTGAGGCGATCCCTCGGCTTGGGCCCCTGGAATGGCTGTTCAACACGCCCCATCACCACCGCGCGCACCACGCCAGCAACCCGGAATTTCTCGACCGCAATTATGGCGGGATGCTGATCGTCTGGGACCGCCTGTTCGGCACCATCGCGCCTGAGAGCGACGTGGCCAAACGCTACGGACTGGTGGGCAAGGCGCGGGAGGATAATCCGGTCCGGCTGGCCCTGCGCGAATGGGTTCAGATCGCGGTGGATTTCCGACGGGCAAAGGGGTTGGGCGCGCGCTGGACGACACTGGTCCGAATGAAATGACCCATAGCGCGTCTGGCCATGAGCGATCAGAACCGGGCCAGCGTGTTGGCAAGGTCGCTCTGCTTGAACGGCTTGGTCAGGCGGGGCAGGTCAGGCGCGACGCCTATATTCTCTGCATAGCCTGATACGATCAACACGCGGGTTTCGGGCCGTGTCGCACGAATCCTGATCGCAAGCTCGGTGCCGGTGATGCCGGGCATCAGGTGGTCGGTGACGAGGAGATCGATCTCGTTGGGCTGATCCAGCAGACGGAGCGCTTCCTCCGCAGATTTCGCCTCGATGACATGATAGCCAAGCTCGCTCAGCATATGGGCGGTGCTTTCCCGCACCAATTGTTCGTCATCGACGACCATCGCCGTGCCTTTGTCCACCCTGGACGGCACGATATCCTGGCCGACCGGCGTCTGGTCGGGCTTGTCTTCCGTCACGGGAAGCCACAGGTGAATGGCTGTGCCCTGGCCCACCGCGCTGTCGATGGTCATCGCGCCCTCCAACTGGGCCGCCAGTCCATGGACCATCGACAGGCCAAGGCCGGTGCCCTGCCCGATCCCCTTGGTGGTGAAGAACGGCTCGATCGACTTGGCAATCGTTTCCTGATCCATGCCAATGCCGGTATCGGTGACGCTCAGATGGACATATTTCCCGGCGCGAAGATCAGGCGGCCTGCCCGACGACAGGTCGTCGCACACCACGCTGATCGTCAATGTGCCGCCGTCGGGCATAGCGTCGCGCGCATTGACCGTCAGGTTCAGCAGCGCCATCTCTATCTGGTTCGCGTCGGCATTGGCGCGCGGCAATTCAGGGTCAAGCTCCAGCACGAGTTTGATCCGCGGCCCGCAGGTGCTCGCGACCAGGTCCGCCAGGTTGCGCACCAGTTCGCCAATGTCGATCGCGGTGGCCTGCAATGGCTGGCGGCGGGCAAATGCCAGCAGGCGTTGCACCAGCATCTTGGCCCGCTCTGCGGATTGCGCGGCGCCTTCGATCAGCCTTTGCTCGCGTTCGCCGCCTATGCCCCGACGCTGCAACAGGTCCAGGCTCCCCACGATCGGTGTCAGCAGATTGTTGAAGTCATGCGCTACCCCACCCGTGAGCTGCCCCATTGCCTCCAGCTTCTGCGATTGCCGCAGGGCCTCCTGCGCATGTTCGAGCGCGCGCGTCCGTTCCTCCACGCGCTCTTCCAGCGTCTCGTTGAAGGCGCGCAGAGTTTCCTCGCTCCTGCGCAGCGCCAGCTCGATCCGGCGGCGGTCGGAAATATCATTGAACAGGATCGCCACCCGCCTGGCTTCCGGCTCGCCGACCCGGAAAGCGTAGACGTCATACCAGATGCGGCCCAGCGCTTCGGCCTGTTGTTCAAACCGGATGCGCTCTCCGGTTACGGCGACCTTGCCATAGATGTCGAACCAGTGCTGCTCATGGGCCGGCGCCAATGATCGCATCGACCGGCCGACGGCATTTTTGAGTCCGGTCTGTCGTTCGAACGCCGGATTGGCCTCCACGAAGACATAGTCGGACGGCTCCCCCTGGTCGTCGAACAGGACTTCAACGATACAGAATCCCGCGTCGATGGATTCGAACAGCGATCGATAGCGCTCGGCGCCCTGATGCAATTCCTCCAGCCGCGCGCGCGCCTCATATTGACGTTTGCGCCCACGCAATGCCGACTGTGCCAGGCTGACCAGCGTGGTCGGATGAAAGGGGCGTTCAAGGAAGGTCACATTGCCGAGCATGTCCAGGAAGCGCTTGGCGGCGGGATTGCGTTCGAGGCCTCCGCCCCGCCGGGTCAGCAGAACGAAGGGGAAATCGGACCATTCAGGCTGCGCCGCCAGCCACCGGGCGAGGGGCAGCAGATTGTCCGACCGCATCCCTTCCTCTGTCAGCAGGGCAAAGCCGGCCCCTTTTTCCAGTTCGCAGACCAGATCACGCAGCGAGGTGCACACCGTCGAGCGGAGATCCGCCTCTTCCAGGATCAACGCCGCAATGGCGGCATCGCGGCCGTGCGGCGCCAATATGATCGCACGTTCGGAAAGCTGGGGTGTCACGCCTTCTCGTCTTCGAGCAACCCAGCCTCGCCCGGTGCGCCGGTGAAGGTGGGGACGCCGCGGAGCACGCCCTGAAAGCCGACCAGGGGTTGGCCCAGACGAATGCCAAAGGAGCCGATCTTGAATTCCCGGATGGTGTCTTCATGCGCGCCGGTGCGCTTCTTGATGATCGAAATGGCGCGGCGCACACGCCCTATCGCCTCGAAATAGCGCAGCAGCACGACCGTATCCGCCAGATAGGTGACATCCACCGGCGCCTTCATGTCGCCGACCAGGCCATGCTGGGCGACGGTCAGGAATGTCGTTGCGCCCTGCCGGTTCAGATATTGCAGCAATTCGTGCATATGCAGCACCAGCGCTTTCTCCTCCGGCATCGCGGCCTGATAGCCATTCAGGCTGTCGATGATGATCGTGCGCATACCATGCCGCTCGACACAGATACGCACGCGCTCGGAGAACTCCCCAGGGGACAATTCGGCTGCATCAACCTGTTCGATAACCAGATTCCCTGTATCGACCATCATCTGCATATCGATGCCCAGGCCCTTGGCCCGATTGAACAACAGGCCGATTTCCTCGTCGAACACGAACATTGCGGCGCGTTCGCCGCGCTTCACCGCCGCCGCGACGAAGGTCAGGGCCAGCAGCGACTTGCCGGTGCCCGCCGGACCCAGCACCAATATGCTCGATCCGCGCTCGATCCCGCCGCCCAGCAAGGCGTCGAGTTCGGGTGAATCGCTGCGCACCATGTCGCGGGCGAATGCGGTCTTGTGCTCGGCCGATACAAGGCGCGGGAACACCCGGACGCCCCCGGTGGCGATGATAAAATCATGAAAGCCGCCGCGAAAGCGCCGTCCGCGATATTTGATTACGCGCATCCGTCGTCGTTCCGGGCCATATTCGGGCGAAAGCTCCTCCAGCCGGATGACGCCGTGGGCTACGCTGTGGACCGTCTTGTCGAGCGTGTCGGCGGTCAGGTCGTCCAGCATCAGCACCGTGGCCTTTTGCGTGGAGAAGAAATGTTTGAGCGCCAATATCTGGCGCCGGTAGCGCAGCGAGCCTTGCGCAAGCAGGCGAATCTCCGACAGGCTGTCGAGCACCACCCGATCGGGCTTCACGCGTTCGAATGCCTCGACAATGCGACGCGTCGTTTCGCCCAGTTCCAGATCGGAGGAATAAAGCAGGCTCTGCTGTTGTTCTTCATTGAGCAGACTTTCGGGCGGCAGCAACTCGAACAGGTCGATTCCAGCGAAATCCCAGCCATGGGATTGTGCGCCGTCGCGCATCTCCTCGTCGGTTTCTGACAGGGTGACATAGAGACATTTTTCGCCCTGTGCCGCGCCCTCCATCAGAAACTGCGTTGCGATCGTCGTCTTGCCCGTGCCGGGGCTGCCCTCGAGCAGAAAGACCCTGCCGCGCGTCAGGCCGCCTGCCAAAATGTCGTCCAGTCCAGAAACGCCGGTCAAGGCATACTCAGTCGAGGCTTTGTTCACACCATCATCCTGTGCAGCAAGATATGCTTACCGATTAGCACAGCAACGATGCCTGCCAATGCGAAGATAAACTAACTTGAATCAGGTGCAGTTCCCTCAGGTTCCTTGATTTTTCCATCGCAAGAGGGGCAGGCGTCGGTGGACGCGCGATGCCGTCGCCAGGCATCGCGGGCCGACGCCCCCTTGTCCTGTCCGCGTGCCGGTGTTTAAGCGGGCGACCCGCAATAACGCTGAAATTCTTCCTTGTAGCGCTGGGTGATGCGCGCCTGATCGTCCGGGCTGACATCCTTCGCCAGTTCCGGGAACCAGGTGCCTTCTTCCGAATAGACATGATGCGCCACGGCGCCGCGGATATGTTCCAGCTTGTCGAGATAGTCCTGGCTCATCGGGTCGAGCCGTTCGAGCAGGCCCATCTCCATCTTCGCGGCGGATTGCTCCTGATAGGCGAGTTCGGCATGACCGACCTGCTTGTCCGCGGCGAGCGCGGGATAGATGGCCGCTTCCTCGGCGATGGAATGGCCGGTGAGGATCAGCGCCAGGCGCTGTTGCGCATCGACCCTTGCATCAGCGGTCGTGGCCGATTTGACCGCCGCGAACAGCGCTTCGATCTGACGATGATGGTCCAGGATGTGCGAGAGCCAATCCCCCGGTCGAGCGATCGCTTCTGCGTCGGCACGGGCTTTCGCGCGCGCTTCTTCGCTTTCGGGCGGCGTAACTGCGGCGATGATCTTGTCGAGCGTGGACATGCTATTCTCCTTCCAATTATCAGCCGTTCATGGCGTCGAGATCGACCTGCGACTCCCGCGCCCAGAAACGCAGCGGCGCCAGAGCCTCGACGAAAGCCTGCGCATCCGCCTTGCTCGTGATCGCCAGGCAACCATCGTCCAGATCCTCGGCGATGCCCGCCTTGACGAGCAGCGGCTCTGTTTCGGTGGACAGGCCGATGAACTTGCAATGGGCAAAGGCGTCGGTGACGAAATCCTTGGCCGGGGCGTCCATAGCCAGCATCGCGGCGCCCTGCGCCGACGCGATGATCGCCACCGCGTCATAAAGGACGGACGGCCCGCCATCGATCTTTTGCTGCGCGGGGATCAGCGTCCCGTCGCTGAGCGTCGCGCCGCCAATCCTGGGCGCGACAATCTCGCACATGGCGTCCGCGGCTTCGAGCGCGGCCATCAGCGCCTTCACCAGGTCGGCATCGGCGCCGTCGGTGATGAGCAGGCCAAGTTTGCGGCCGGCAAAGCTCTGCGGGCCATTTTTGGCGATGCTCAGCGCATCGGAAGGCGGCAGGTCGGTCCTCGTCGGTCGAGCCGCCTCAGCCGGATCGGGCAGCGCCAGGCCCAGGCCGTCGGCCACGGTCGTCGCCAGGCTTTCGTCGATATGGATAAGGTGCGAAACCATGCGCGAGCGGATGTCCGGACGCTCCACCTTGGAAAGCTCGAAAACAAGCGCGTCGCCGATATGCTTTTGCTCGATGGGCGTCTGGCTCACGAAGAACTGCCGCGCCTGACTGTAATGATCGGCGAAGCTTTCGGGACGAATCCGGGACTTGTCGCCTTCAGGCGCGGTGGCATGGCTCCTGAAACCACGCGCCGGGTCTTCACGGGGGCCGCCGGCTGCGCCCCAGCTATTGGGTTCATAATTGGCGCGGCCGGCCGGATTGTGCATGGCCATATGTCCGTCCTGCTGAAAATGCGCGAACGGGCAACGCGGCGCGTTGATGGGCAAATGGGTGAAATTCGGCGAGCCCAGCCGCTTGAGCTGGGTATCGAGATAGGAAAAATTACGCCCCTGGAGCAATGGATCGTTGGAAAAGTCGATGCCCGGAACGATGTTCTGCGTGCAGAAGGCGACCTGCTCGGTCTCGGCAAAGAAATTGTCGACGACCCGGTCGAGCACGAGGCGCCCGACGACGCGCACAGGCAGCAGTTCCTCGGGGATGATCTTGGTCGCATCCAATATGTCGAAATCGAACTTGTCCGCGAATTCCTGGTCGAAAATCTGGACGCCCAGCTCCCATTCGGGGAAATCGCCTTTTTCGATCGCCGTCCACAGGTCGCGCCGGTGAAAATCGGGGTCCGCCCCGTTGATCTTGACCGCTTCGTTCCATGCGACCGACTGAAGGCCCAGCTTGGGCTTCCAGTGGAATTTGACGAAGGATGAGCGGCCGTCGGCATCCACCAACCGGAAGGTATGCACGCCAAAGCCTTCCATGGTGCGAAAGGAGCGCGGGATCGTCCGGTCGGACATGATCCACATCACCATGTGCATGCTTTCCGGGGTCAGGCTGATGAAGTCCCAGAAATTATCATGCGCCGTCTGCGCCTGCGGAAAGGCGCGGTCGGGCGCCGGTTTTGCGGCGTGGATCAGGTCGGGAAATTTGATGGCGTCCTGAATGAAAAAGACCGGGATATTATTGCCGACCAGATCCCAATTGCCTTCTTTGGTATAGAGTTTGACCGCAAAGCCGCGCACGTCCCGCGCAAGATCGGGGGAGCCTTTTGAACCGGCCACCGTCGAAAAGCGGACAAAGGCTTCGGTTTTCTCTCCCACCCGCTGAAAAATATCCGCACGCGTCACGTCCGCCAGACTGTCGGTCAGTTCGAAATAGCCATGCGCGCCATAGCCGCGCGCGTGCACCACGCGCTCGGGAATACGCTCATGGTCGAAGTGGAAGATTTTCTCGCGGAAATGGAAATCCTCCAGCAAAGTAGGACCGCGCGCGCCTTGCTTGAGGCTGTTCTGGTCGTCGGCGACGGGAACGCCCTGGGCGGTCGTCAGCACCGCCCCGTCAGCCTGGGCGACCTGATGCGTTTCGCCGCCACTGCCCTGCGCCTCGGCGAAGCTGTCCGAAAGATCAGGCGTCAACCCGCCCGATGTCGACGAAGAGCCGCTGGATTGGACTCCGTTCGACGGCGCCGTCCTGGTCTGGTGCGTTTCCTTGGCCATGCGTCATGTCTCCCGTTTCGATGCGCGCCGGAGCTTGTTCTCCGCTTTGCCGACGAACCACCGAAGGCGGGGGAGGTTTCCGCGCAAAGCACTCGACTTGATCGAGATCATCACGATTTTTGCGAACATCGGCGGATCGCCGGATACAGAGGATGCATCGCTTCACTCGTTACAGCTGTCCATTTCGCTGTCGGGTTATAACCGGTGCGCGGCCGCATAGACGCTGTCGATGACGGACGACAGTGACGCCAAATGTTCGCATTCGGGATCGAAACGACGACATCGGGCAAGGCGATGCGCCCAGGCCATCGCCATTACCCCGCCCCAGGCATCGCCCGGCAGCGTGAGATTCTCGCGCTGCGTGCCGCGCAACAGATCGGCCCTGAAATCATAGAAGGAGCCTTTTACGTTGCGAAAGGACGCGCCGGCTCTGTCGCCGTAAAAGTCGGCGGTGATGACCGAATCCTGCCCCGCATGAAGACGCCAGGAACAGGCGATACGTACAACCGTGCCACCCGCCAGTCGGATCGTGGCGATGCCATGATCCTCGACCTGCGCGGCCCGATGCGAAAGGGGGCGGCCCTTGCTGAACAGATCGGCGTCGACGCTCTCAACCTCCGGAAAGTCGAGCATCCAGAGCGCGACGTCGATGAGATGCACGCCCAGATCCATTATGCATCCACCCCCCGACAGACGGGGATCGTAGAACCAGGGTTTGTCCGGTCCATAGGCGTTGTGGAAGACCAGATCGATTGCGTGAACATAGCCCAGGTCGCCAGCGACGATCCGGTCCCGGATCGCCCGCATGGCGGCAGTGCCGCGATAGGAAAGATCCACGCCCAGCAACCGGTCCGCGCTGCGCGCGGCGTCGATGACCGCATCCACTTCCTTGCGGCTGCGCCCCAGGGGCTTTTGGCAGAAGACCGCGATGCCGCGTTCCAGAGCGCGGATCGCTTGTTCAGCATGTAAGGCGCTGGGGGTAGCGATGACGATGCCATCCAGTTCCTGGTCCAGCAGTGCGTCAAAATCCTCCAACTGAACAGCGTCGGGTGCCAGCGCGCCTGCTTCCGCGCCATTGTCGGGCAAGGCATCGGCGATTGCGGCAACCTCTATGGCGTCCGACGCCACCATGGCTTCCATCCGATTGCGACCGATCCACCCTACGCCCAGGAACCCGAGCCGGGGGCGCGTCATGACCATGGCAGTCGCGCTCATAACCTGATGACCGCCTTGACGAACCCTTCCGGTTTGTCGCGCGTCGCGTTCAAGGCTTTGTCGAGTTGTTCCAGCGGGAAGTCATGGGTGCAGAGGGGCGTCGGGTCCAGCCGTCCCGACGTGACGGCCTCAATGGCCTCGCATACCCCTTGTGCATAGGTTTTGGGATCACGTTCATGCGCGTTGACGACGTCGATGCCGCGCCAGTTCCACAGCCACATGTTGATCTGTCTAGGGCCGTCCTGATGATAGCCGGCGATGATGAGCCGGCCGCGCTCGGCGGTCAGTTCCCCCGCCAGATCGAGCGGCCATTGCTTGCCAACCGCTTCGATCACGCGGTCGCAGAAGCGGCCATGGGTAAGGTTGCTCACCTGGTCGATGATCGCCTGATGATCATCCATCAGGATCGTCTCGGCTGCGCCATGACCGCGCGCCAGTTCGAGTGAGGATTGCCGCCGGGAAATGGCGATGACGCGCGCGCCGGCATCCGAGGCCAAACGGGCAAGGATCGCGCCGAGAAAGCCGATGCCGATAATCGCCACGGTCTGCCCCGCGCGTATGTCGCTGCGGCGGAAAATATTGAAGGCGCACCCCAGTGGCTCGCCTGGAAAGGCCATGCCGTCGAGGGTGGGGGGGAGCGGCACGACCGCAGCGGCATCGGCAAGATCATATTCGGCATAGCTGGCATGGGACAGGGTCGCCACGCGTGTGCCCGGCTCGATCGTCGTGACGCCTGATCCGACGGCGTCCACAACTCCCCAGCCTTCATGGCCAAGCGAGCCGGGCGCCGTCGGGAATTGCTGCCATTCGGGACCGTCCCATGGGGTCAGGTTGGACGCGCAAACGCCGCAGCCTTCGAGACGGACGCGCACCTGTTGCGGTCCGGGTTCGGGGCGCAGCACATGGTCGATGCGGATGGTGCCCGGCCCCGTCACCACCGCTGCCCGCATCAGGGGCGCCTTGACCAAGGCGGTTTTTTCCAGCGTCAGCATGATGCTCATTCCGCCGCCACCGCCATCACATCCGCTCCTTTTATGAACGCCTCCAGCGCCTCATGCGCAAGATCGTCGGTCATCTGGCGTGGCGGATGCTTACAGAAATAGGCCGCCGCCGGATGGATCGGACCGCCCAGACCCCGGTCGCGCGCCAGCTTGGCACAGCGGATCATGTCGATCGCGACCCCCGCGCTGTTGGGGCTGTCTTCGACAGACAACCGCATTTCAAGGTTCATAGGCACCCCGCCGAACAACTGTCCTTCCATGCGCAGGAAGCAGACCTTGTTATCATTTTGCCAGGCGACATAATCGGAGGGACCGACATGGATATTCTCGTCGTCGATCCGTGTCTTGGCGACCGACTGCACCGCCTCCGTCTTCGATATCTTCTTGGACGCCAGGCGCTTGCGGTTGGCCATGTTGAGAAAGTCGGTATTGCCGCCCGTATTGAGCTGGTAAGTGCGGTCGAGCTTCACGCCGCGTTTGGCGAAAAGATCAGTCAGCACCCGATGAACGATCGTGGCGCCCATCTGCGCCTTGATATCGTCCCCGATGATCGGAACGCCGGCAAGGCGGAACCGTTCGCCCCAGACCGGATCGCTGGCGATGAAGACAGGGATGTTGTTGACGAAGGCAACGCCTGCTTCCAGCGCGCATTCGGCGTAGAATTCGGTCGCCCGTTGCGACCCTACCGGCAGATAGTTGAGCAGTACGTCGATCTGCGCATCCCGCAACCGCCGTACCACATTGTCCCGGCTAGCCTCTGGTAAATCTGCGGGCAGGAAAGTGCGATCGTCGGGATAGTCGGCCATATGTTCGGCCATCCCGTCGAGGATGCAGCCCATTTCGACGATCGCGCCGCTCGGCTGGACTTCCGGGCAAAAAACCTGCGTGCAGTTTGGCTTGGCCAGCACCGCCTCGGCCACATCCTTGCCGACCTTCCTGCGGTCTATGTCCCAGGCGGCGGCCACGCGGATGTCGCAGGGGCGATAGCCGCCGAGATCCCAATGCATCAGGCCATGATGGTCATTACTGTCAGGCCGATAGAAGGAAAGGCCCTGCACAAGCGAACTGGCGCAATTGCCCACCCCGATGATGGCGATGTTGATGGGGTTTTGCGGCATGGGCTTCTCCTTCTCGCTTCAGGCGGTGCGGACGACCGGCATGGATTGGGCCGGTGCATAGCGGTCGATCATCCAAGCGCAGAAGTCTGCGAAGGCCTGCGGATCGTGGGCGGCGCTGGTATGATGGGGCGTGATCCCCAGATGTTCCGGGGTGAAGCAGAATGTAACGGTCACATCGAAATCGGCGAGCGCCTCCATCTGCCGGTCAAACCAGTCGACCGCATTGGGGCGGAAGCTATCGGCCCAGCTGAGTCCGGTGCGCAAATGCCGAACGCCCAGTCGCTTCATCCAGGTGACGGCGTCGTCCAGACGCGGATCTTCGAAATGAAACCACTGCATCAATCCCATACGGTCGGCATATTTCGCATAATCGTCCAGTGCGGGTTTCGGTGTTCCATCGGCGCGGATCAGGCCCATGTAAAAATGGCGGTAATAGCTTGAGCCCTCCGCCTCGCGATGACGGGTAGTGGCACCCCACTCCTGCGGCAGGTCAAACAAGCTGTACCAATAGAGGCGCGGCACCCGATCCATCAGCAGTTCGGCGGTGCGATTAATGCCGAACACCTGCACTTCCTCTGCCCCAAAGGAGCCAACGCCCACTTCGGTAACCCACACCGGCTTGTCCGGCACCACCGCCTCGATATCGGCGATCCGGTTCGGCCAGTCGTGGATCGACCACAAGTTCCAGTCGAGCGGAAAGCCATGGACGGCGACGACGTCGATGGCGTCGAGCGCGCCATGGCCTCGCATCCGCTCCACCCAACCGGGGTCGATCGGCGACATGCCGCCCAGCACTCTCTTCACTGCCGGATTGACGCTATGAATGGCCTGGCCGGCGCGGATCACCATGTCGGCATAGCGGGACCAGTCGGGATCGATCTCCGGGTCCCAATGCGACTTGTTGTTGGGCTCGTTCCAGATCATCGCGGCTTCGATCATGTCTTATTCCCTTTTCCGGCGGCTGATGCGGGATAGACTGCGGCGTTGCCCATCCAATCGCCATAAGGGACAGGAGCGATGCGGCAGAGATAGACTTCTTCTTCGGGCTGCGCCTCGACTGTAAAGCCGGCGGCGCGGAGCATGGCCTGGGAACAGGCCGCGTTCGGCGCCCACCAGTTGGTCCAGTCATCGGCGAACTTGCGCTCGATGAAATGCATTTTGGGATAGGCCGGGTTGTCGAAGAAGGTCGGCGGCCGCGTCGTGCCGGGCAGGTGAAAAGGATGATCTTCCGGCACCTGCAATATATCGGCCGATCCCTGCTGCATCGTCTGGAAGAGCATCAACTCGCCGGCGACATGTTCACGGATCAGGTCGAGCGCCAGCAGCGGGTGCCGCAGATGATAGAGCACCCCCATGAAAATCACGAGGTCGAAGCGGCGCCCCAACCGACCGACATCATAGACGGACAGTTTCTCGAACCGAATATCGGGAAAGCCCAGCGCATCCGCCGCGAAACGGGCCTGCGCCAGGTAGCGCTCATCGCTGTCGATGCCGATCACTTCAGCCGCGCCGCGCCGCTTCATCTCGATCGCATAAAATCCGGCGTTGCAACCGATATCCAGCACCGATTTGCCGCTCAGATCCTCCGGCAGTGCGTCGGCGAAGCGCGCATATTTGAACGCCGGATAATCCCCCAGGAAATGGTCGGGCGCGGTTTCCACGCCGGCGATGGTCAGATTCTGAAACCAGGGGCCAAGCGCCTCTATCTCACGCCGTAGAGCGATCTCATCCTGTCGGGAGGAAACAGCTTTGGCTGTTTTCATGCGGGCACCTCGTTGATGCGGATGATGCGGGCGTGGCCGTGGCCGATGTCCACTGTGCTGACGGAGCCGGGGTCTATGTCGAAGCGCAGCATGTTATCGAGGCTGAGACCCAGATAATGGGCAATGACGCCGCGGATGATGTCGCAATGGGTGACGATCATTGCAGGCGCGATGCCCGGCACCTCGCCCGCTCGTTCCAGATGCGCTGTCACGCGGGTGACAGCATCGGCCATCTGCTCACCGCCCGGCGTGATGGCCGAAGCGCGACGGCTGTTCCATTCATGCCAGAGCGGATCTTCCTCCAACTCGGCGAAATCGCGCCCGTTCCAGGCGCCGAAATCGACCTCGTCAAGCGCGTTCACCGTCTCGACCGGCAACCCTTGCGCTTGCGCGATGATCGCCGCCGTCTCCTGTGTTCTCTTGCGCGGACTGGCTTGTACGGTGGAGGCATTGGCACGGGAGGCCCAATCCGCCAATTTGCGAGCTTGCAAAAGCCCGGCTTCGCTCAGGCGCGATTGCCCGGCTCGGCCGCTCAGCAATTGGCCGAACTCGTCATGGGCTCCATGCCGCACAAGATGAAAGCGGTTTACTGGCGCATCGTCTGAGTGATTTAGCATCAACATAGAAGCTGCTTAACAGCAGTATGAGTTCAAGGTTCCATCTCGGACGCCGACAAGCAATTAATATTGAAAAAAATGCAGTTTAAAGCAGAAATATGATAACATAAGTTTACGAGCCATAACATTTGTTATTTATGGCTAACCTAGTTATATTGTTTATTATATTGATAAATATCCTGATCATTTTACAATAGATGTCGGGAACATCAGAGTTGAAGAAGATGTTTCTGCCCTCAACACCACAGCTGCCGCTCGCCGCCGTTGACGCCCTGTTCGGCTGTAGGCGCCATCCATGAGGGAGTGCCATGGAAAAGATACTCGTCACCGGCGGCGCCGGCTTCATCGGCCGTCAGGTCTGCCGGGAATTGCTCGGCAGGGGGCATGAGGTTCGCGTATTGGATAATCTGATCGAGCAAGTGCATGGCAACGGTGCACGACCGGCAGATTTTCCCGACGATGTCGAACTGATCCGCGGCGATATTCGAAATGGTCATGCCGTGGAACGTGGCCTGAAAGGCATGGATGGAGTCATCCATCTGGCGGCCGAAGTTGGGGTCGGACAATCCATGTATGAAGTCGAGCGATATACGTCAGTGAATGACGTAGGCACGGCAGTATTGTTCGAACGTCTGATCGCGCAACCGGTACGGCGTGTGGTCACGGCGTCTTCCATGAGCATCTATGGCGAGGGACTGTATCGGGATGCCGACGGCAATTTCATCCAAGATGCCGAACGCGGCGCCATCCGCGAAGGGCAGAAGTCGTGGGAGCCCACGGATGAGGCTGGACGTCCGTTAGAACCGGTCGCTACACCCGAATGGAAGCGGCCCAGCCTTGCCTCCATCTATGCGCTCAACAAATATGTACAGGAGCGCACGACGCATATTATGACGGCTCCCTATGGAATGGAAGGCGTGTGCCTGCGCCTGTTCAACGTCTATGGCCCAGGTCAGGCCCTTTCCAATCCCTATACGGGCGTGCTCGCCATCTTCGCCTCGCGACTGCTGAACGGGCAAAAGCCGATGATCTTCGAGGATGGTAAGCAGCGGCGCGATTTTGTTCATGTCACTGATGTGGCGCGAGCTTTTGTCGATGCCCTCGAACTGCCGCAGGCAGCGGGCGGTACTTTCAACATCGGTTCGGGCAAGGATCGTTCGGTAACCGAAGTCGCCCAAGCGCTGGCCGGTGCCATGGGGAAGAACGATCTTGAACCCGAGGTCGTGGGCAAGGCACGAACGGGCGATATCCGCCACTGCTTCTGCGATACAACATTGGCTGCGCAAAAGCTGAATTTCAACGCCCGGCAGGATTTCAGCGAAGGCTTGGCGGAACTGGCCGAATGGGTGGGGCAGCAGACGGCCGACGATCGGGTCGGCAATGCCCGCGCTGAACTGGAAGCGCGGGGGCTGGTGGCATGACGGGCGCGGACACAAGACCGGTTCTCATCACCGGCGGAGCTGGTTTCATCGGCTGCAATATTGCGGACCGGCTGGCAGGCGAGGGGCATCGGGTCGTGATCTATGACGCACTGTCCCGGCCTGGCGTGGAACGGAACCTCCTATGGTTGAAGGAACGCCATGGGGACGGGATCAGACCCCTGGTGGCTGACATCCGGGATGAGCAGGCCCTGCGAGCAGCGGTGATGGAAGCCAAGGCCGTCTTCCACATGGCGGCGCAGGTTGCCGTGACGACGAGCCTTGTCGATCCGCGCGCCGATTTCGCGATCAACGCCACGGGCACGCTGAACCTGCTTGAGGCCGTGCGCCATTGCGCATTTCCCCCGCCGCTGATTTTCGCATCTACCAACAAAGTCTATGGCGGTCTGGAAGACGTCGAATTCGCGCTGTCGAATGACGCCTATCAGCCCGCAGATGAGATGATGCGCGCCCATGGGATCAATGAACATCGGCCGCTCGATTTCCATACGCCCTATGGCTGTTCCAAGGGTGCGGCGGACCAATATGTGCTCGATTACGCGCGCAGCTATGATCTCCCGACCGCGCTATTGCGGATGAGCTGTATCTATGGCCGGCGGCAAATGGGAACAGAAGATCAGGGCTGGGTGGCCCATTTCCTGATCAGCGCGATCGAGGGGCGCACGATCACGCTCTATGGCGACGGTTGTCAGGTTCGGGACATACTCGACGTAGACGATGCGGTGGACGCCTATATTGCGCTCTGGCGCGACATGGACGGGGTGCGCGGCCGTGCATTCAACCTGGGCGGCGGTGTCGAGAACGCTGTCAGCCTGCGACAGGTTATCGACCATATCGGTGCCTATCTCGGGCGAGCAGTTGATGTTCAAACAGCTGCCTGGCGGGCGGGGGACCAGCGTTATTTCGTCGCTGACAGCCGCGCCCTGAGCGAAGCGGTGACATTAAAGCCGCGCAAGCCATGGCGCCAAGGCGTGGCCGATCTCGCCGACTGGCTCATCGCGGAGCGGGACGGGGACGCTGCAGCCTCGCCGTTGCGCATGAAGGCGTCGGCGCTGTGAGCGTTCATCGCCATCTGTTGCTGACTGCTGACGCCGTGGGCGGCGTTTGGCAATATTCGTTGGAGCTGGCGACGGCGCTGGCGCCGCTCGGCTATCGTGTGACGCTGGCGGTGTTGGGACCGGCGCCGGATGCAAAGCAGCGTGCCGCCGCAGCGGCGGTTCCGGGATTGGAGATCGTTGAAGCAGGGCTGGCGCTCGACTGGGTTGCTGAGGATGCCGGATCTGTCACCTCGACAGAAATTCGGCTGGCTGAGTTGGCTGGCGATCTGAACACAGATCTCGTCCAACTTCACACCCCCGCGCTCGTTAGCCGGGGAGCATATCCCTGCCCTGTCGTCACGGTCATGCATAGCTGCGTTGCCAGTTGGTGGCGTACCGTCAAGGGCGGCGCGTTGCCAGTCGATTTCTCATGGCGCGCCGCTCTGGCGACCGAGGGCCTGCGGCGGTCGGCGTTGGTGGTGGCGCCCAGCGCTGCCTTCGGGCGGGAAGTGACCTTCATCTATGGCGTGAGGCCCGTCACCGTCCACAATGGCCGCGACTTCACCATTCAGCCTTTCGCAATGCAGGACTATGCCTTCACCGCCGGCCGTTTATGGGATGAGGGCAAGAATCTGCGTACACTTGACGCTGCGGCGAAGCGGATTGGCGTGCCGTTCAAGGCGGCCGGATCCCTGCAGTCACCGCACGGGGAGGCCATTTCGCTGCATCATCTCCATGCCTTGGGCTCGCTCGACGCGGACGCGATGGCGCGGCATCTGGGCTCCCGACCTGTCTTTGCGTCCTCCGCCTTGTATGAGCCATTCGGTCTGGCGGTGCTGGAGGCAGCGTCAGCCGGTTGCGCTCTCATTCTGTCCGACATCCCGACATTTCATGAATTGTGGGAAGGGGCGGCGATGTTCGTCGATCCGCATGACGCAGACGGCTTCGCGCGCGCTATCGAAGACATGGTCGAGGATATTCCCGTCCGCGTCGCGGCGGGACAGCGCGCCGCAGACCGCGCCTGCGCCTACACCCGCGCGCGCATGGGCGCGCAGATGGCAGGCCTCTATGCCCAGATCCGTCAAAGGGACGCTGCATGAACATCGTCTATTTCACTCACTCGCTGCTGTCCTGCTGGAACCATGGCAACGCGCATTTCCTGCGGGGCGTGCTGCGGGAGTTGGGGGCTGCCGGGCATGAGGTGCAGGCGTTCGAGCCCGAAGGAAATTGGAGCCTGACCAATTTGCTCGCGGATCATGGCGCCGAGGGGCTCACGGCGTTCCGGCAGGCTTATCCTGAATTGCGCACCCGCAGCTATGGGGCGAAGGATGACCTGCTGGAAATGGTCGATGGCGTGGATCTCGTTATCGTTCATGAGTGGAACGATCCTTCGCTCGTGGCCACGCTCGGTATGTTGCGGCGAGGCTACGGCCATTTCACTCTGCTGTTTCACGACACCCATCATCGCGCTGTGTCCGACCCCGATGCCATCCGAGCCTTTGACTTATCGGGCTATGATGGTGTTCTAGCTTTTGGCGAGGCCCTGTCCGACGTTTATCGCCGTCGGGGATGGGGGAAGCGGGTGTGGACCTGGCATGAGGCAGCAGACCTGCGCCATTTCCATCCACCGCAGCAGGAGGGTGAGCGCCAAGGGCTGGTGTGGATCGGCAATTGGGGTGATGGCGAGCGCACCGCCGAACTGCAGGACTATCTGCTTCAGCCTGCATCGGCCGCGGGCTTTCCGCTCGACATATATGGCGTGCGCTACCCGGTGGAGGCGATCGCCATGCTGCAACGCCATGGCGTAACCTATCATGGGTGGGCGCCGAACGCCTGCGCGCCAGATATTTTCGCGCGACATCTGGCGACCATTCACGTTCCCCGCCACTATTATACCCAGCTTCTGCCCGGTATCCCGACTATCCGCATATTCGAGGCGCTGGCCTGCGGTATCCCCTTGGTGTCGGCGCCATGGGTAGACAGCGAGGCGCTGTTTCGCCCCGGAGAGGACTTCCTGTTCGCCCGGGACGGTGCCGAGATGACACGACATCTGAGGGCGCTTGCGGCCGATCCTAAGCTGCGGGCTTCATTGGTGCATAGCGGACTGGAAACGGTGCGAAGCCGCCATAGCTGCGCCCATCGGGCGCACGAACTACTCGATATTGTCGGCGCCCTTCGCCAGGACGCCGGCGCAGCTTCCATGGAGCCTGCCGCATGAAAATCGCATTTTACGGGTCCAGTTTGCTTTCGTCCTACTGGAACGGTGCCGCGACCTATTATCGCGGCATCCTGTGTGAGCTTGCCCGCCGCGGCCATGACATAAGCTTCTACGAACCTGACGCATTTGATCGCCAACAGCATCGCGACATCGACCCGCCATCCTGGGCGCGGGTCATTGTCTATCCCGCCACGCCCGAAGGTCTGGCCAATGTCATCAAGGACGCCGCCCAAGCGGATGTTGTCGTGAAAGCGAGCGGGGTAGGCGTCTTCGACGATGAACTGATGGTCGGCGTGATGCAGCAGGCAAAGCCCGACGCCCTGCGTATCTTCTGGGATGTCGATGCCGCAGCGACCCTGGAAGAAATGCGCGCTGATTCGGGCCATGCGGTGCGCAAAATCTTGCCGCAGCTGGATCTGGTGTTGACCTACGGCGGCGGCGATCCGGTCGTGTCGGCTTACCGAGAGCTGGGCGCGAGAGACTGTGTGCCGGTCTATAATGCGTTGGACCCCGACAGCCACTTTCCGGTCGCACCCGATCCGCGTTTCACCTGTGATCTTGCATTTCTGGGCAACCGGCTACCCGACCGTGAGGCGAGAGTGGAGGAGTTCTTCCTCAAGCCAGCGGTCCTGCTCCCCGACCGGTCCTTCCTGATCGGGGGAAATGGGTGGGATAGCAAGCCCGTACCCGACAATGTCCGCAGCCATGGGCATGTTTACACTACCCAACATAATGGTTTCAATTGCACGCCACTCGCCGTCCTGAACGTTGCGCGCGAAAGCATGGCGCATATCGGCTTTTCTCCTGCTACGCGGGTGTTTGAGGCGGCCGGGGCGGCGGCATGTCTCATCACGGACGCATGGGAAGGCATCGAGCTATTTCTCACGCCGGGCGAGGAAGTCCTGGTCGCGCGCGATGGGCAGGACGTGGCGGATCATCTGGCCGCCCTGACGCCGGAGCGCGCGCGGGCAATCGGTCAAGCCGCGCGCGCGCGCGTCATTATGGAGCATAGCTATGCGCTAAGAGGTGCGCAGGTCGATGCGATCCTGCGGGAGCAGCGGAATCGCGTGGTTCAACATCAGCATCATATGGAGGGCGCATGAAGCTTGTCGTCCTGGGCCTTAGCCTTTCCTCTTCTTGGGGAAACGGCCATGCAACGACCTATCGCGCGCTGCTGTCCGCCTTCGCCGCTCGCGGACACGACATTCTGTTCCTCGAACGGGACATCCCCTGGTACGCGCGACAGCGTGACCTTCAGCAACCGGATTATTGCCGGCTGTCATTCTACGGCGACCTGACGGAGCTGGATACCTGGCGCGACGAAATTGCATCGGCAGATGCCGTGATTGTCGGGTCCTACGTACCGGACGGGATTGCAGTTGGTCACTATGTCCAGAGCGAGGCTCGCGGCGTTGTTGCCTTTTACGATATCGACACGCCGGTGACGTTGGCGCGCCTGAAGAACGGGGACTGTGACTATCTTTCCGAAAATCTGATTTCGGGCTACGACATTTATCTCTCCTTCACCGGCGGGCCTACGCTTGACCTGCTTGAGCAGCGTTACCGGTCGCCCATGGCGCGTGCGCTTTACTGTTCCGTCGATCATTCCGCCTACCATCCTGTCGAGGGGCGCAAGCGGTGGGACATGTCTTATCTGGGCACTTATAGTGCCGATCGCCAGCCGACGTTGGAGCGGCTGCTGATCGCGCTTGCGCGGCGAATGCCTGAAATGCGCTTCTGCGTTGCGGGTCCGCAATATCCTCCCGATATCGACTGGCCCGACAATGTCGAGCGGATCGACCATTTGCCACCGGCCGAACATGCGGCTTTCTATTCCGCGTCCCGTTATACGCTCAATGTCACGCGCGCCGACATGATCATGGCGGGTTGGTCGCCATCGGTGCGCCTGTTCGAGGCCGCGGCTTGTGGCACCCCGATCATATCGGACATCTGGCCTGGCCTGCCGGACCTGCTTGCGCCCAATCGCGAAGTTCTGCTCGCCGACAAGGTCGAACAGATTTTTCTCTGGTTGCATGAAGACCGCTCAGCTGTCGGCTTGGCGGCGCGCGACAGGATATTGGCGGATCACACCGCCTTGGCGCGAGCGGCGCAGCTGGAGGAATATTTGCGGGGCGCGGCTGCGAAGGCGACGGTCTGCGGGACCATCGCAGCCGAATGACCATCAAGAATGGAAAGGATGGAAGCCGATGAAAAGCGGACAGGATGTCGTATTGGTTGCCGGCGGGGCGGGGTTCATCGGCTCCCATCTCTGCCGCGCGCTGCTCGAACGCGGCGCGGAAGTTATCTGCATCGACAATTTGCAGACGGCGCGAGACGCCAATTTGCGTACGCTGGAAGGCGAACGCGCCTTTACCTTCTTGCGAGCGGACATTGTCGATCCATTGCCGGACGCCATCCTGCGTCGCAGAGACATCGGGCGTATCTACAATCTCGCTTGCGCTGCTTCGCCACCGCAATATCAGGTCGACCCGGAACATACGATGCTGACGAACGTGGTTGGGACAGATCGTCTGCTGCGGTTGGCAGAGCAGACCGGGGCGCGTTTCCTCCTGACGTCCACGAGCGAGGTTTATGGTGACCCTGAAGCGCATCCGCAGCGGGAGGAATATCGCGGATGGGTGAACTGCACCGGTCCACGCGCCTGTTATGATGAAGGCAAGCGTGCGGCAGAGGCAATGGCATTCGATTTTGCTCGCCTTGGTCGTGCCGATGTGCGGGTGGCTCGCCTCTTCAATACCTATGGGCCGAATATGCATCCCGATGATGGTCGAGTGGTTTCCAATCTCCTCTGTCAGGCCCTGACCGGAGCGGATATCACGATCTTCGGCGACGGCTCCCAGACCCGCAGCTTCTGTTATGTGTCCGACATGGTTGATGGGTTGATCCGCTTGATGGAATCCGACATGCGGGATTTATTGCCAGTCAATCTGGGCAATCCGGAAGAATATACGATATTGCAGTTGGCGGAGCGGATCATCGCGGAAGTCGGCGCCGGTGGGCAGCTCGTCCATCAGCCTCTGCCTCAAGACGATCCCAGACGTCGGCGTCCCGACATCAGCCGGGCGCAGACCGTCCTGGGGTGGGAGCCACGCGTGCCGTTGGCGGAAGGACTGAAACACACCTGCCTCTATTTCGCACAGCAGATGAAGGATCTGCGTTCTTCGGCCGACCACAAGCGAACATCAGCGCTATTCCCGCACATCGCGCCGGCGCTGGCGGCGGAATGAAGCTGTTGTGAAAATGCACCCTGTCGATACGGTATGATGCAAGGCGGTCGGCCATGTGCGACCGCCGGGTCAGTGAGCTTGGCGCCAACTCTGGTTCATCTCAAGATAGCCGCCTTCAAATCCGCCAACCGCAGCAAGTGCATCCCAGTCCGGGACTTGCACATCGCGCCCCTGAACGATGAGGAGATTGTCCTGCCGAAGCGCGCGCATGACCCGGTTCATATGGACCGGAGTCATGCCCAAAGCATCGGCCAGCTGCGACTGAATGGCCAGCACCTGAAATGAATGACGGCTGCCTAGACCGGCCTGCTCGATCCGCAGGCTAAGTTCACAGAAGAGATGCGCCGTGCGCTTCCGCGCGTCGCGCCGTCCGACATTGACCACCCATTGCGACAGGATGGATGCGTCGGCAACACAATCTCGCCAGAAGGCTTCGGCCACCGCGGGATAGGCCTGCACAAGATCCTTTAACTGTTGATGTGGCACCCTGATGATGGTCAGCCGGGCGGACAAGGCCTGGAGCGCCCATTCGACCTTGGGCAGCATTAACGAATAGAGATCGCACATGTCGCCGGGGATATAAACCGCGGTGATCTGCCGCAGACCGTCGGGCAACTGGCCGAAGCGGGCTGCCATGCCTGACACCACCAGGCAGGAAAAATCCGTCAACTCCCCCGGTCTGACGATATCTTGATGAGGCGGAATTTCGGCTTCACGCCCCTCGAGCGCCAATATGGCTCCCTTTTCTTCCTCCGTCAGGCACGATCGCTGGCACAATTTGCGGACGAAAAGATCAAGTGCGGAATGGACGGACATAGACGCGACTCCGGTGGCTCATCGCTACCGCGGGGCTACATCGCTGCCAATCTTACTGACATAGCTGGGTCAGCGTTTGAAAAATACACATTCTCCAAAGCGAACGACCTTCAGAACGGTTCCGTCTCGATCGGCGATTTCCAGTCGATCATTTAAATCTACGGGCAGACCGTGTCGGATATGCTCCGCGATGATATCGCGGGCGTTGCGGACCGCTTCTTTCTCTGCGGCGGCCAAGTTCACGAAATCCCGTCCTTCTTCGTCCCAGACATCCGCATCGTTGAAGAGGTTCAGATGATAGAGGGTCATCGCCATCCCGATTTGAACAGGCGTGGAAGCGCTGATCAGCGCGCTGAATCGCGGTGCCGTTCCAGATAGGCAGCCACAGCGCCGATATTATGTCCGACCTGCTCGATCGCACGCTCCAGTTCCTGCCGGCACGTGCCAAGGCGCTGGGTCCAATATTGCGCATCCCATGCGCGATCACAGCGCACATATTTCAGGTCGGCCGGTATCGGTGGACTTGCTTCCTGCGGCCGAGGGGTGACTTCTTGCATGGTATCAACTCCCCGGTTCAACGTTCACCGGAGGGGCCAGAGGGTTGGTGTCCTCTCCAGAGGTGTCGCGCTTATCCTGGTTCTTCGATGCCGGCTCGTGCTGGTCCGCCCCCTGCTTTTCGTCAGCGTCTTTCATGCGGGTTCTCCTATGAAAGATCAGCGTGTTGGCGCCTGGGAAGTTCCGGGGCGACATAACCTGCGTAAGCCAAATATGCGTTTTCGGGCGGCGGTGCCTTGCTCAAAGGATGGAACTTCTCGTCTGGCATTGTTTTGCCACAAAAGATGCGTCGGACATCCGGAAAATTCCTCATTTAGAACATATGTGAATCCGCTCTGATGCATTTTGGCTATTTTGATGTCGGGGGGCTTCCCAGGGGATGCCCATGTTGAACCAGATAGCAGCGAGTGAAGATCTCGTCTTCTTTCGACCGCATCAGTTTCTGACGCGGGAGAACGAGCGCCCGGACGCCTTGTTCGATATCGTAGAAGGATGGGCGTGTCGCCATCGGCTTCTGTCGGACGGGCGCCGACAGATCACAGCCCTTTATCTGCCCGGCGATCTGTGCGACCCGCTTTGGTCGCTGACATCGACTTGCAACGAGCCTGTCGTCGCTCTCACCAATATTCGGGCGACCCGAAGGACGTTGAATGTGGCTGATGGATATATCCTGGACCGGCAGAAGGGCTTCTCGACGCGTCTGGCGGAAAGTGTCGAGCGGCAGTCCAATTGGCTGGTAAGCCTGGGGCGCAAGACGGCGGTCGAACGGTTGGCCCACCTATTGCTGGAACTGTTTGAGCGGATGCGGCGGGCGGGCCTGGCCTATGGCCAACAATGTGCGCTTCCCTTGACGCAGATGGATATTGCGGACGCGACCGGGCTGACGGCAGTCCATGTGAACCGGACCCTCCAGTCCATGCGGTCCAAAGGCGTGCTGGAATTGCATTCCAAATGGCTTCGCATCCCGGATCTTGGCGCGCTGCGTGATCTCGCCGCGCTGGGGCCGAATGATGCCGTCTGAGCCTGGATGTAAATATTACCAGTGAGTTAGCTTATGTTAGCGTCGGGACGCTGCGGCTTGGAGCAAGGTGCACCGCTTCCTGTTGTGAGGGATGAACATCCCCAAAACAGGAGCATCAGATGAGCAGCGCGACCAAGACGACAGATCATGACATCATCAGGGAATGGGCGGAACAACGGGGCGGAAGACCAGCGGTCATTCGGACGGGAGACGGGAGCGGCGGCGTGCTGCGCCTGGATTTCGGAGAAAAAGAAGACGCGCTGGAGGAGATCGGCTGGGAGGAGTTTTTCTCGATATTCGACGAGGCCGATATTGCTTTTCTCCATCAGGAGGAAACCGACAACGGTGCACTTAGCCGCTTCTTCAAGTTCATCCGCCAGGACGAGGAAGGATGATCCCGCCGCATCGAAATTGTTGCACTGGCACGCGTTCGCGCGCGCATGACATCGCCGGATCAAGCGCTGGCGCCGCTGGCCGCGCGGCTGGGTAGATGTGTGCAATTGTCGGCAGAAGACCGGAAGGCGATATTGGAATTGCCGCATCAGGAGCGCCTGATCGAGCCAGGGCATTATATTTTGAAAGAAGGCGATATGGCGCCGGGTTGGCATGTCCAGCTCGCGGGTGTGGCGCATCGTCATCGCATCTCTGCCGATGGGATGCGACATATCGTGGGAATTCACGGCCATGGAGATTTTCTCAATCTGCCGATGCCTCCCCCCACCATATCGGAAGATTTCATTCAGGCGCTTACACCTGTTCGGGTCGCGGCCGTGCCGATGGACAGCATTATGGCACTCAGCCACACGAGAATGACCATATTCAAAGCGATTTGTGGTGAGATCGCCGCCGACATGTCGATCAATCGCGCCTGGATTTCCAATGTCGGGCGTCGCGATGCGCGCGCCCGCATCGCCTATCTCCTGTGTGAGCTGGTGACGCGCAGCAAACCCGGCGGTGGCGTTGACGGGTGCAGCATCACATTACCGATGTCGCAAGTGGAAATGGCAGATGCTACCGGCATCACCACCGTTCACGTCAACCGGACCCTGCGGGCGATGGAAGAGCAAGACATTATTCGCCGTCAGCGCCGGGAGATAATCGTGCCTGACTGGCGAGTCTTGACGCAGATCGCCGAGTTCCGGTCGGCTCCCTGGGCCAGACGACTGGCCAACGATCGCCCGAAAGATAGCTAGCTACCTCGCTCCGGCGCAGAGCCGAGGGCCGCTGCAAGTTCTTCCAGCCATAGCTGTGCGGATCCATCGGAAGGGGCGCGCCAGTCGCCCCGCGGAGACAAGGCGCCAGCTGCGGAAATTTTAGGTCCATTCGGCAGAGCAGAGCGTTTAAACTGGCTCATTGCAAAGAAGCGATGGAGAAAATTGTCCAGCCATCGGCGGATTGTCGGCAATTCATAGCTCAGCCTGGCAGGTTCGGGATAGGCGGGTGGCCACGTCCCATTCTTCGCGTCTCGCCAGGCGTGCCAGGCCAGAAAAGCCACTTTGGAAGGTGGCAGCCCCTGACGCACGATATGGTGCAGGAAGAAATCATTGAGCGCATAAGGACCGATCCGGTCCTCTGTGCTTTGCAGCGCGCCCTCGGCATCGGCCGGCACAAGTTCGGGGGAAATTTCCGTGCCAAGGATGGAATGCAGCACCTGCTTGGTGGTATCATCGAATTGGTCGGTAGCGATGCACCACCGGATCAGAAACTGGATCAGTGTCTTGGGCACGCCGCTGTTGACGGCATAGTGGCTCATCTGGTCGCCTACGCCGTAGGTGCACCAACCCAAGGCGAGTTCGCTGAGGTCTCCCGTCCCGACGACAAAGCCGCCGTGCCTGTTCGCGAGGCGAAACAGATAATCGGTCCGCATTCCAGCCTGCACATTTTCAAAGGTGATATCATAGACTGGCTCGCCCTGCGCAAAGGGGTGCTGCATATCGTCCAGCATTTGTCGTGCGGCAGGGCGGATGTCGATTTCCTCGGCTGTTACATTCAGCGCCCGCATCAGCGCCCATGCATTGCCCTTCGTACGCGCCCCAGTTGCAAAGCCGGGCATCGTATATCCCAGGATCGCCGAGCGCGGCAGGCCAAGCCGGTCGCACGCCTTTGCAGCGACGATCAGCGCATGGGTTGAATCCAGGCCGCCCGACACCCCGATCACCATATGACGACCTGCGGTCGCGCGAAACCGCGTGACCAGCCCCTCCACCTGGATGTTGAACGCTTCATAACAATCGGCGTTTAGCTGCGACGGATCAGCCGGCACGAAGGGGAAGCGCCTTACCATGCGGCGTAAGCCGTAGTCTTCCTGATGCGGTTTGAATGGGAAGGGAACACGCCGGAACGATCGCTCCGGATGGTCGGCAGCCACGGCGGCATCGTTGAATGTGCCGTTGCGCATTCGCTCCAGCCGTATTCGCTGGAGATCGACATCGGCATATAGCAATTCCGATGTATCGTCGAAGCGCGGTGACTCCGCGATCAGGTCACCCAGTTCATGCACCATCGCCTGGCCGTCCCAGGCCAGATCGGTCGTGCTTTCGCCCGGCCCGGCCGCGGAATAGGCATAGGCCGCCAGGCACCGCGCTGATTGCGACGCCGAAAGGAGATGCCTGTCCCGCGCCTTCCCGATCGTGATGTTGGACGCGGACAAGTTGCACAGGATCAAAGCCCCGGCCAAGGCGCCAGTGGTGGACGGCGGCAGCGGCGCCCAATAGTCCTCGCAGATCTCCACATGAAAAATGAAGTCGCGATGTCCATCTGCCGCGAACAACAGATCAACGCCAAAGGGCACGGTCCAGCCGGCAACCTCAATCTCCAGCCCGGTCATGCCCACGCCTGGTGCGAACCAGCGCTTTTCGTAATATTCCCGGTAATTGGGGAGAAAACTCTTGGGGACGACGCCCAGCAGGCGACCTCTGGCGATAGCAAGCGCACAATTATAAACCCGGCCGCCACGCCTTATGGGCGCGCCAATCAGGATCGGCGGAAGATCCTTGCTGGCCTTCACGATCCCCGCAAGCTCCTGTTCCACCCGATCAAGCAGCGCCTCCTGGAGGTGCAGATCATCTATAGCATAAGAAGACAGGCTGAGTTCCGGGAACAGCACAAGGTCTGCGCCCTGGTCGCTCGCGGCTTTTGCCAGGCTGAGGATCGTGCCTGCATTGGCGGCGACGTCACCGACGCTGCCCTTTGGCGTTGCCGCTGCGATCCGCACCAGGCCATGCGTATGAAATGACCAGAATCTGTCAGCCTTCGCGGTCAATGGCGTTCCTCATCATCTCCAGCGCAACTCGCAAGGACTTTATCCGTACCGGTCCCCGGCCTACGCTGCCGAAATGCATCTCGCGATGGACTGGGGTTTCTCCACGCTGCATGCAGGCGAAATGCACCAGACCGTCCTCTTCTCCGTCAGGTGCGGCGCCCGCATAGCCGGTAATGGCAAGAGCGATATCGGCGCCCGAATATTCCAACGCTCCCCGTGCCATAGCTTTCGCGACCTCCTCGCTGACCGCTCCGCATTGGTCGATCTGGTCGCGGCGTAAGCCCAGCATCGCGCATTTTGCATCCTCGCTATAGGCAATGAAGCCGCGATCGAAGGCGTGGCTTGCGCCCTCCACATCGGTAAGCAGGGACGCTATCAATCCCCCGGTGCAGCTTTCCGCCGTTGCGATTTTCAGACCGGAGGCACAACAGGCCTCCAGCAGCGAAGCTGCTGCTTTTTCCACGTCGCTTGGCAAAACTGGAGAGAGGGTTTCCGCATCACCATCGTCATGAAGCATTGGATCGTCACGCATTCTTGACAGGCTCCATCGCGCCGCGAGCAGCAGGGGTACTGACATGAACGTCGGGATTGCCTTCTCCGGCGGCGACGCTGCTGACTGCACCGGCTGGCGCTTCTCGGAAATGAATCATGACTGCCTCCTTTCATCTGTCATCAGGCCGCAAAATTCACCCGACCATAGCAAAAATAGGGAAAGGGCCGTGCCAATTCTGCTCATGCTTGCTGGCAAGTAACCGCTTTATGGCCGTCAATGTCTGTCACGCAGCCATCAAATTTGACTGACCCAAGTTAGCGGCCGGACGCATTTTCGCGACATGGCCTCCGCCGGGGGAACAGCCTGCGATCCAACCGGTTGGCAAAGGCGAGTTGTAGCAAGGAGCCAATGCGATGGGCACCGGCCTGACGGAAACACAGAAAACGGATACGCCAATCACGGCTTCCAAGCATGGCGACGTAGCGCGGGAAGCCAGCTTGTCGCTTGTTGAACCTAAAGGTGACACGCTGGTTGCGAAGACGGTCACGATCAACCGTCCGCGCGAAGAACTTTACGACTATTGGCGAAACCTGGAGAGGCTGCCCTCATTCATGGAAAATATAGAGCGTGTCGAGGCGCTCGGTGAGAAGCGGTATCGCTGGGTCGTGAAGGCACCGGCGGGCCATATGGTCGAATGGGTAGCGTTGGTCACAGAGGAAAAAGCCGGCGAATATATCGCCTGGACTGCCGATGAGGGTGCAGAGATAGCCAATAGCGGCCGTGTCGATTTCCGCGATGCGCCAGGCGGGCGTGGCACATGGGTGACCGCGACTATTCTTTACGATCCGCCTGCCGGCATTATCGGCAAGGCGGTCGCCAAGCTGTTCCAGCGCGAACCCGCGATTCAGGTCCGTCGTGACCTGCGCCGGTTCAAACAACTGATGGAAACGGGAGAGGTGGCCACCGCAGCGTGGACGAAGGCGCAACTGGCCGAGGAGAATGATTGATGCGCGCGCTGACATGGCATGGCAAACATGACGTCCGGGTCGATAGCGTGGCCGACCCGGAAATCATCAATCCTCGTGACGCGATCATCCGCGTAACCTCCACCGCCATCTGCGGATCAGACCTGCATCTTTACGACGGGTATATCCCCACCATGAAGGCGGGTGACATATTGGGCCACGAATTCATGGGCGAGGTTGTGGAGACAGGCTCAAAATCCACATTGGAAAAGGGACAGCGGGTTGTCGTTCCCTTCACCATCGCCTGTGGCGCCTGCTTCCATTGCTCGAAGCATCAATATTCCGCCTGCGACAATGGACTGCCCGCCGATAACCAGGATATTGCCCAGGCGGCCTACGGCCATCCTATGGCGGGCCTATTCGGTTACAGCCACATGACTGGCGGCTACGCGGGTGGTCAGGCGGAATATGTCCGTATTCCCTTCTCCGATGTCGGGCCGATTGTCGTTCCCGAAGGGGTGGAGGACGACAAGGTGTTGTTCTTGTCCGACATTCTTCCGACCGGCTGGCAGGCCGCCGAATATGCGCAGATCGAGCCCGGCGATACGGTCGCGGTGTGGGGATGCGGCCCCGTCGGACTTTTCGCGGTGCAGTCCGCGTTCTTAATGGGGGCGGAGCGGGTGATCGCGATCGACCATTTCCCGCACCGTCTCGAGCTGGCCAGGCGGTTTGGCGCTGAAACCATCAACTTTGAGGAAACAAAGACCTATGACGCGCTGCTGGAGATGACTGGTGGCATTGGTCCTGACGCTTGCATTGATGCCGTCGGTCTGGAGGCGCATGGCTTTTTTGCCGACAATATCTGGGACCAGATCAAGGTATCGACATTCACCGGCACGGACCGGACGCACTCCATCCGCCAGGCTATTCTGGCCTGTCGCAAGGGCGGGCGTGTGTCGATGCCGGCAGTTTATGGCGGGTTCGTGGACAAATTCCCCTTGGGCGCGTTCATGGAGAAGGGGTTGACGCTCAAGACCGGCCAGACGCATGTCCAGCATTATATGCCTGCGTTGCTCAACGCGATCATGGAAGGAAAGATCGATACGACCTTCCTGATTTCGCACCATATGCCGCTCGAGAAGGCGGCCGAGGGCTATAAGCTGTTCCACGACAAACAGGATGAAGTGACCAAGATCGTGCTGAAGCCCGGCTGGGATCTGACTGAGGCAGCCTGAACAAATAGAGGAGAAGCAGGATGAAGAGGATGTCCCTGACTTTGATCGCACCGGCCTTGGCGTTGACGGCATGTCAGCAACAACCAGCCGAACCCGTCGCCTCCAACGAAATGGGCACGATGACCGGCAGCAACAGTATGACGGGGCCGGTGGACCCCGGCGCGGCCACGGATGCTGCCGGCTATATTGCCAAGGCCGGGGCGGGTGATTTGTTCGAGATCGAATCGTCTCAGGTTGCGCTCGACAAGAGCAAAAACCAAAAAGTTCGCGAATTTGCACGAATGATGATTGATCAGCATCGTAAATCCACTGCGCGGGTCAAAGCAGCAGCTGGCGAGGCAGGTCTGGCCGTACCGCCGCCGCAATTGATGCCGGATCAGAAGATGATGCTCGAGGAGATCAAAGCCGCGGATGCTGATGCGTTCGACGATATCTATCTGAAGCACCAGAAAACTGCGCATGACGCGGCGTTGGCTCTTCACGAAGGTTATGCCGAGTCCGGGGACACGCCTGCTCTCAGGCAGGCAGCCGCTGAAATTGCTCAGGTCGTGCGGCAACATATCGCCCATCTCGCCGACATGCCGGCGTCTTGAGACCCAGTATGAACCAATTGGCCATCATTACCGGGGCATCGACCGGCATCGGTTTCGAACTCGCTCATATTGCCGCGAAGGAAGGCTATGATCTGCTCGTGGCAGCTGACGAACCGCTGATTGAAGCATCGGCGGCCGATCTGCGGCGCCACGGCGTCACTGTTCGTTCCATGGAGGTGGATCTTTCGACATTGGACGGTGTGGATCAGCTGCTGGCCGCAGCGGAAGGGCGACCTATCGACCTGCTTTGCGCAAATGCCGGCACTGGCACGGGCCACGCCTTTCTGGAGCAGGATATCGCCCTCTGGAGGCGGTCGATCGACACCAATATTACCGGCACAGTCTATCTTCTTCAGCAGGTGCTGCGGTCGATGGTTGCGCGAGATGCCGGCAGGGTGCTGATCACCGGCTCCATCGCTGGTTTCATTCCCGGTAGCTTCAACGCCGTTTACAACAGCACCAAATCCTTCATCAACAATTTCGCCGATGCCATCCGGGACGAAATCAAGGACGCAAAGGGCGTCACGATCACCACCTTGATGCCTGGCGCCACCGATACCGAATTCTTTGCACGCGCCGACATGCTCGACACCGATGTCGGCACTCGGGAAAAGGCCGATCCGGCAAAAGTTGCGCAGGACGGCTGGGAAGCCCTGATGGCGGGCCATGCGCATATTGTGTCCGGTTGGAAGAACAGGCTTCAGGCTGCCGCAGCCCATGTGGTGCCTGCCGCCATATTGGCGGCACAACATCGTGACATGGCCGAACCCGGTTCGGCCGATCCACCGCAGGAGAAATGAGCCATGCCTCAAAAAAACATCACGCTTGCCGACAAAGCAGAAACACCGACCGGTCCCTTGGGCGATGCGCTTCCCGACCGGGAAGAGGCGGATCCGCGCACATCCGGCGGTCAACCGCCTGAGCCTGTCGAAGATCGCCCCAATGTGGGTCAAGTCAAACCGGAGGATTATCCCGATCAGGCCTGACATTATAACGATTCAAGCTGGATGTCGCGACATTAGACTGGCTCAGTATCGAAGAGCTGTGTGCTGAGGTTGAGGCTGCGGTTGCAGTCAGGAGCAGCCAGGTTGAACATGTGATCGGGTTTCGCAAGGCAACCATGTTCATCGCGCCTTTGCGTTCCAGCAACATCAGGCGCCATGATTGTTACGAACTAGCAAACATTGAACCTGAACGCGCTTGACGTGTTGGGACTTTCGGACGCTGCACGGCGGATGCGGCGCGAAAGGGGTGACGCGGGCGCGATGCGCAATCCATGGCTCTGGATGACTATTCTGCTTGGCCTGGGCGCCTGCAATGCGGAACAATCGACATTGCACGTCTTTGGCGCGGAAGCGCGCGAGGTGCGGCGGATGGCGGGCATTTTGGCCACCGGCGCCATCCTCATCGTTGCGATCATGGCGGCACTCTATGTGCGCGCCGTGCGCGCGCCGGAAGGGGCGCTCAGCCATCAAGGCGGTATGCGGCTTGTCCTGTGGCTGGGCGCGATCGGCCCGGCGCTGATCCTGACTGCGCTGCTTCTCTATGCATTGCCCGCAATGCGGCCCCGCACGGCCGGGCCGGACGATCTGGTCGTGCGGGTGGATGGCGAGCAATTCTGGTGGCGGATCGCCTATCGCCCTGCTGGCGCGGGCGGCGAATTACGCTCGGCCAATGAAGTCCGCATTCCGGTGGGTCGTCCAGTGGTGTTCGAGCTGACCGCCCAGGACGTTATCCACAGTTTCTGGATTCCCGGCCTCGCCGGCAAGATGGACATGATACCGGGCCGTATCAATCGCCTGGTGGTGCGTGCCGAGAAACCCGGCCGTTTCCGTGGCGTCTGCGCCGAATTTTGCGGCCTGTCCCATGCGCTGATGGCGTTTGACGTGATCGTGATGGAAGGCCCCGCTTTCGACGCCTGGCTGGACAGGAGCAGAGGCGGCAGCAAGGGCGCAAGGGCGTCTATGGGGGCTGCTCTGTTCGACGCCCAGGGTTGTGGCGGCTGTCATGCCGTTCGCGGCACGCCATATGATGCGACGATCGGCCCCGACCTCAGCCGGTTTGGCGAACGGCGAACGCTGGGTGCCGGCATCCTCCCCCCCACGCTGGATAACATCGCTGCCTTCATCCGCGCGCCACAGGCTGCCAAGCCGGGCGCCCGGATGCCCGCTTATCCGCAATTGAGCGTCGGTCAGGCTCGGGCCATCGCGCTCTATCTCAAGGGGCTGCAATGAGCCTGCACGATCAGGACGACCCCGCGCTGCGCGCCGCGCAGGAGGAGAGGTTGCGCGCCGTCTGGGCGCCGCCCAAGGGGTTGTTCCTGCGCTGGACCGACACGAACAATAACCGTGTCGGCGTGTGGTATGTGCTGACGGCGTTCGGCTTCATGCTGTTTGCCGGCGTGCTGGCCCTCATCATGCGCACCCAGCTGGCGGTCCCCGACAATGACCTGGTCGGTGCCGGGACTTTCAACCAGCTTTTCACGCTGCACGGGTCGATGATGATGTTCCTCTTCGCCGTGCCGATGTTCGAAGCGGTATCGATCATCCTGCTGCCCCAGTTGCTGGGCGCGCGCGACCTGCCTTTCCCGCGTCTGTCGGCCTTTGGCTACTGGTCTTTCCTGATCGGCGGCCTGTTCGTCAGCGGTTCGATCTTCTTCAACGCGGCGCCGGACGGCGGCTGGTTCATGTATCCACCGCTCACCACCCGCACCGACCTGTCTGGCCTGGGCGCCGACATATGGATGCTGGGCCTGTCCTTCATCGAGGTGTCGTCGGTCGCCGCCGCGGTCGAACTGATCGTTGGCGTGCTCAAATGCCGGCCGCCGGGGATGCGGCTCAACCTCATGCCGCTCTACGCCTGGTATATCCTGGTCGTCGCGGTGATGATCCTCTTCGCCTTCCCGCCACTGATCGCGGGCGACATCCTGTTCGAGATGGAAAGGCTGCTCGGCTGGCCCTTCTTTGACGCGAACCGGGGCGGCGACCCGCTATTGTGGCAGCATCTCTTCTGGATCTTCGGCCATCCGGAAGTCTACATCATCTTCCTGCCCTCGATCGCGCTCTTCGCGATGCTGGTGCCCACTTTCGCGCAGCGTCATCTGCTGGGCTATCCCTGGATCGTGCTGGCGGCCGTGGGCACCGCATTCCTGTCCTTTGGCCTGTGGGTCCACCACATGTTCACCACCGGGCTGCCGAAGATCAGCCTGGCGTTCTTCTCGGCAGCGTCCGAGGCGGTGGTGATCCCGACCGGGGTCCAGATTTTCGTCTTTCTCGCCACCCTGTGGGCAGGGCGCGTCACCTGGTCGACGCCATTGCTCTTTGCGACCGGCAGCCTGGCGATTTTCGTGATTGGCGGTCTTACCGGTGTGATGGTCGCCGTGGCGCCGTTCGACTGGCAGGCGCATGACAGCTATTTCATCGTCGCTCATCTCCACTACGTCCTGATTGGCGGGACGCTGATGCCGCTCTTTGCGGGCCTTTATTATTACTGGCCGCTGGTGACGGGCAAGAAATTGTCCGACCGGTTCGGCCGCACGGCCTTCTGGATGCTGTTCGTCGGCGCGAACCTCACCTTCTTTCCGATGCATCTCTCCGGCCTGATGGGGATGCCGCGGCGCGTCTTCACCTATCCCGCCGAACTCGGCCTTGGCGGCCTCAACCTGGCTTCCACCCTTGGCGCTTGGCTGTTCGCAGCGGGCGTTGCGGTCATCTGTATGGACATTTGCCTTTCGCCCCGCCGTGCGAAGGCGCCGCGCAACCCCTGGAATGCCGGAACGCTGGAATGGCTCGCCCATCCCGATGATGAGGATTGGGGGATCAGGTCGGTGCCGCTGATCGAGAGCCGCTATCCCATATGGGACCAGCCCGATTTCATGAAGAAGGTCGATGAAGGCCGGTTCTTCCTGCCCGATGCGGAAGAAGGGCGGCGCGAGACGATCGTCACCACGGTGCTCGATGCCCGGCCGCTGGCGGTGATCCGGCTCGCCACACCCAGCGTCAAACCCATGCTGACCGCGATCGCGCTCGGCGGCGTGTTCATCCTCACCACCTATCATCTTTTCTGGGCCGCGCTTGTCTGCGGCGTCGCAACGCTCGTCTGCGCCCTGTGGTGGCTCTGGACCGGAACGGCGGAAATCCCGGAAAAGCCCTGCAAACCGATCGGCCACGGTTTGGAACTGCCGCTTTATCTGTCAGGGCCGGCCGCGCCGGGTTGGTGGGCGATGTTCATCACCATGATGGCCGATGCCACCGCCTTTTCCGGCCTGGTCTTTGGCTATTTCTTCTTCTGGACGCGCCATGCCGACTTCCCGCCACAGGCTATGGCGGACGGTCCGGGCGTGGCCTGGCCGATGGTGGCGCTGGCCGTGGGCGTGTCGGGCTGGCTGCTGACGCTTGGCGCGCGGGAGGTCCATGCCCGTGGGCGCGTGATGATGGCGCGCTCGCTGCTATGCCTTGCTATTCTGCTCAGTCTCGCCGGGATCGGGGCGGGACTGGCCGGTCCCTGGACCAGCGACATGGACCCGCAGGCGCACAGCTATCCCGCGATCGTCTGGACGCTTGCAATCTGGGCCAGCGCCCATGCCGGCGTGGGCGCGATCATGCAGGGCTATGCGCTGGCGCGCAGCTTCGCAGGCCGGATGGACCCGACCCATGACGCGGACCTGCGCAATGTCACGCTCTACATGCATTTCCATGCCCTGACCGCCATCGTCACCTATGCCACCATCGGCCTTTTCCCGGAGGTGGCATGAGCGAGCGGCGTAAATGGCATGAAGGGCTCAGGGTCACGCTCTGGACGTTAATCGTTCCGCCCGCCATCTGGGCCGGGCATTTCCTCCTGTCCTATCTCTGGGCTGCGATCTCCT
This sequence comes from Sphingobium sp. C100, assembly GCF_000508185.1. Lineage (GTDB taxonomy): Bacteria > Pseudomonadota > Alphaproteobacteria > Sphingomonadales > Sphingomonadaceae > Sphingobium. The sequence continues at coordinate 74,608 of NZ_AYOY01000154.1, forward strand.
GTGCGAAGGCGGGCCGGTTCGCGACCTTTCCGACGCTGTTCGTGATCGGCACGGCGCTGGCGCTGACGCTGATCGCCCTGTCGGGCTGGGTCGCCTGGGTGAAGGCGCGGATGCCCGGCGATCCGCCGCCGCACGAGGAATCCAACGAGATTGACCGCCTGCGTTTCCTTGCCAAGTCGACGCTGTTGCTTGCCGGGTTGAGCTTCGTTGGCGTGCTCTTCACCGCGCTACCAGTCGTCTTCCTGCGGGATTGCCTGTGAAGCGGGCCGCCCTTGCAGCCGGGACGGCATTGCTGCCCGTCGGATGGGCACTGGCGGCCGCACCGCTGGGCATGATCGGCCATATGGCGGGGCATATGATGGCGGTGGCGATCGTCGCGCCGATATTTGCCTATGCTTTGTCGGAAAGTCATGCGGACCCAGCGCGAAACTGGCCCCGAATCGTGACGCCAATGGCGATGATGCTGGTCGAGCTGGCAGTCATATGGCTGTGGCATCTGCCGGTGTTGCGCGCAGCAGCACAATCGTCTTTCCCGCTTCTCATGGTCGAGCAGGCCTGTTTCCTGATCGCCGGCCTGCTGCTCTGGTCGGCGGTGTTCCATGCGCCGCAGCGTGCGGCGGGGATCGGTGCGCTGCTCCTCACCTCGATGCACATGACCCTGCTCGGTGTCCTCATCGGTCTGGCGCCGCGGCCGCTCTATCCCGGCGCGCATCATGCGCCAGCGGGCATGGATCCTTTGATCGACCAGCAATTGGGGGGCGTCATCATGTTGCTCGTGGGCGCGGCAAGCTATTTTATCGGCGGCCTCGCTTTGCTGGGCAGTCTCCTTCGCCAGCGGCATATATCATGACCATCCGCATCACCTGGATGCGCGCGCTGGTCGCGCTGGTCGGGATCGGCGTTGCCGGCGTGCTTTTCGCCTGGTCGGGGGCCATGCAGATTTCGGCATCGTCGGGTCATTGGCGTATCACGGACTGGCTTCTCCATTGGGTCATGCGCAATTCCGTAGGAACCTACTCTCTGTTCCAGGCACCGGATGATCCGCGCGACGACTCAGGCTTGGTGAGTGCGGCCGGCCATTTCCGTCAGGCCTGCCAGGTCTGCCACGGTGCGCCTGGCGTCCGCCCGTCGCCGGTCATGCAGCACGCCACCCCGCCGGCGCCCGACCTTGCCCGTACCTTCGGCGAATGGCGCGACCGCGAATTATACTGGATCATCCGGCATGGCGTGAAGTTTACCGGTATGCCGGCCTGGGCCGCGTCCGACCGGCCGGACGAAGTGCGGCGGATGACCGCCTTTGTCCGTCGTCTGCCCGCTATGTCGCCGGAGGAATATCGGGCACTGACCGAGGTGGCTGACAGCAGGTCCGTGCCTGGCATCGCGCCAGCGACACTGGCCGCCTGCACGGGATGCCATGGCCGTGACGGGCGGGGCCGCGGCCAGTCCGATATTCCGGTACTGGCTGGTCAGAAGCCTGCCTATCTGCTGGCAAGTCTGCGTCGCTATGCTTCGGGTGAACGGTCGAGCGCCGTGATGCAGACCGCCGTCGCATCGCTCGACGCGGCAGAGATGGAAAAGCTGGCGCGGCATTTTGCCGCCATGCCAGGGTTGCAGGGCGATGGTGCGTTGGCGTCCCTGCCAAGCGAGCGGGACAAGAATGGCCAACCCTTGCCAGCCTGCGCAGCCTGCCACGCCCCTGGCAAGGCAGGGCCGATCCTGACGGGGCAGAAGGCAAGCTATGTCGCGGCGCGCTTGCGCGGTTGGCAGCATAGCCCCGAAATCGTAGATGCCCGCCAATCGCCCGCGACCATGGCCATGATCGCACGTCGCATACCTGCTGCCCGCATCAACGCGTTGGCAACCCTTGTGACCAATGGCGGGCCGCAAAGCGCGGCTGGCTTGCGGAGCAAGAGCGCCGAGCCCTCGGAGAAAGGAAAGTAGCGACGCAACGGCGTTGCAAGCCCATCGGCATGAGTCGCATCTGTTCGAGATCGGCCGGTATGTCCAGGTAACGTCCGTTGGGAGATGACGACCGGGACATTCAGCTGCCACGGATGGGACGCGCCCATGTCGCAAAATTGAAAGATTGCGCTTCTAAGCGTCAGCCACATATTGTGCCGAGACCGTGCGTAGCCGGGCTTCAGGGCCGCCTCCTGCTCTCCGATTGACTCCAGCATATACGAGATACCCGCTTGGTCGACATATCAGCCGAAAGTCGGATGCTGGCTTATTCCTCCGGCAATTTCGGCAAGGCGCTGGTCTTTGCGGGCGCCGACCTGACCATCCTGTTTCTCCTGACCGATGTCATGAGTTTGTCGGCCACAACTGCGGGTCTGCTGATGCTGGTTGCGCTGTGCGGCGACCTGGTCTTCGATCTGGCCGCGGCGCGGCTGGTCATCCGCCTGCGCCGGGGCGGCAAGGGCTATCGATGGCTGGTGGCGGCTGCGGCGACGCCCTGCGCCATTGCCTTTGCCTTGCTCTACGCGATGCCGGCCTTGCGCGCGCATCAACTATGGATGCTGGCTGCCGCCCTGCTGGTATTCCGGGGCGCCTATGCGGTCGTCGATGTGCCTCACAACGCATTGATGGCGCAGGTGACGAGCGATAGTCGGGCGCGGGGGCGGGTGTCTGGTTACAGGTTGCTTTTCAGCACGGCCGCCGCGCTCGCGCTCGCCGTCATTCTAACCCCTTTGGTGCAGCGGGCAGGGCAAGCCGAGGCCTTTGGCGAGTTGGCGCTTACCGGGATTATCGCCGCCGCTCTGTTCACTCTGACCATGGTCCTGTGCGCCTGGGCGTCCAGCGATGGCGGGCGAGGGCGGCAAACAGGTGCGCTTGGGCGGGACGGGATTTCCGTGCCACTGCGCGATCCCATGGTGGTGGCCATGGGCTTGCTCGCCCTGCTGACGGGTTTTGCGGCGCCTGCCTTTGGCCGGATGCTGCTCTATGTGGGCAGCTATGTCGTGCATCGGCCGGACCTCGTCCGCACATTGCTGTTGGCGCTGACGGCGGGGCAATTTGCCGGTGTCATCGTCTGGACGGTGATGACGGCACGTTTCAGCAAAAGCGCCCTGCTCGCCATGGGTCATGGCGTGAGCGTGGTTGGCTTCGCCCTCTTCGCCTGCTGCCTGTCCTGGCCATGGGCGCTGGCGGGCTGCGCCGCGCTGATCGGCTTTGGCCTTGCCAGCGTGTTCATGCTGCCCTGGGGACTGCTCGCCGACGCGGTCGATGTCGTCGAATGGCGGCATGGCCGGCGTTTCGAGACGGGGCTGTTCGCTTTCTACCTGGTCGTGGTGAAGGCGAGCGGCGCTGCTTCGACCGCTTTGATCGGCTGGACGCTCGGCTGGCTGGGCTATGTTCCAGGCAAGGCGCAGGCGGTCGCGGTCCAGGTCGGCATGTTGAGCCTTGGCATCGGCGTCCCCCTGGCGGGGGGCTTGTGCGCAATTCTGCTCATGCGGCGTTTCGACCTGGACCATGCCCGACATGCGCGCTTGCTCGCCGCGCTGGGACGGCGGCGCGCTTTCTTCGATCAGTCCGGGGCGGAGCCTGTTTCCGGATTGAAACGCGGATTGCTGAAATCGAGGGGGGAAGGCTCGACCTTGACCGGCAGCTCGGCGCTTTCGGCCCAGGCTCGGCACAGCATGTCGCGGAACATCGACGCGGCCGCGGTCGTGCGCTCATAAATCAGGGCGCGGACATTCTTGTCGGCAAAATTGGAAAAGCCGTCGCGCTGTTCGAGCTGATAGACGGTCTCCATCTTGTCGCCGGCTTCGTCCAGATAGGCGAGCACCGCGTCGAACATGTCGCCGCTGCGATGTCCCGGCGCGCCGATGCGGGGGGTGATGTCCGCTGCCGTCAGGCCCATGCCATCGACGAAGCGGCTTTCGAACCGCCCATGGATGCTGCGATCGCGCGTATAGCCCTTGGGATTGTTGCCCAGCCAGCCATCGGAATTGACCGAATCATGCAATGGCTGCGCGCCATCGCCGATATAATGGCCCAGGCGAATGGCCTGGAAGGCGCAATGCTGCTCGGGCACCGACGCATCTCCGCCTTCGGCCTGCGCCTTACGGACATAGCGCATACATACGACCAGCCGATCATAGGCCTCGATCGCGGCATAGGGCAGGGTGCCGGTCCAGCGGATGTTGGTCCGCGCGGCGATCTGCGGATCGCTGTCCTTGATCTGCTCATAATGTTTGTAGAGCGCGAGGACGAATTCGTAGCGTGAACGCGGGATCGGTTTCACGAATGTGAATTGCTCGCGAAACCAGCCATGATTGGGGTCTTCCTCAATCTTCGAGAAATTCTCCGATGCTCCGCGCCAGCTGTCGGGCAGCGAGGCGGAGGCGGCGACATAATCGATATATTGGCGGAAAAAGACCGGGCCATCATCGGGAATGGCCTCGATCGCGGCGCGGTCGATCGCCGCATGGGCGGTCCCGCCCCAGGCCAGAGCCGTCGCCGGCTGGAGCATGAGGGCGCAGATGGCGGCAAGAGCGGCTAGAGGCGGGGAACGCATGGATTGGCTCCTTGGCTGGATCAGGGGTCGAGAGGATCGCGCGGATCGACGCGGTTCGACATGGGGGAGGGGCGGAACAGCAATTCCGTGGGAGACAGGCGGGCGCCCACCACGCCGGGCTGGTAACCCAACTCGTCGGCATTGCGCCTCACAAAGTCCGCGCTCTCGATCATCGCGCTCTGGCCTGGATTGCAGACGATCAGCGCGTCCCTGTCCAGTGGCGCCCCCATCATCAGCAGCAGGCGTGCGGCGTTGCGCAAATTGGTCGTGGTGTGTCGGGCATAAGGCTCGATGACGATCGCCTCGGCAGGCACGCCAAAACGGTCGATCAGCGCCTTGCGCATCTGTTCGGCTTCGGCGAAGGGCGTGGCGCGCGGATGCGCCCGGCCGCCGGTGATGACGATGAATGGCGCTTCGCCGCGCGCAAAACGCTCAGCGGCCAGCCGCACATGATATTTGCCGAAGGGGCTCACCGCCATGCCGTCCACTTCGGGGCCGACCCCAGTGACGATGAGGGCGGTGTAGCGATAGCTGTTCCAGTCGATCGACTTTGCCCGGCGCATCGCGGGCGCATTGGCACCGCCATTGCGAGGTTCATAACCGATCGCGTCGGTGCGGTCGCTCACGTCCAGCAGCGCCAGCGCATAATCGATGCTGGGGTCGAGCGCTTGCGCCGATCCCTCCCGTGGCATTTGCGCCAGCCACTGGGCCGCTTGCAGTCGCGCCTGCCGCTCGCGCGGCTCGATCGCGCCGGCGCCGTCAATATCGGGATAAGCGGGGACGCCGCCCAGGCCATAGCTGCGCAGGATGATGTTGACGCCCGCGACTTCCCGCCCGACTTGCGCGGAAAGCCCATCGTCCGGTGCGGCAAGGTCGGTCAGCGATGCCGCCGCGTGGCTCAACGTTGCTGCTTCAGCGGGCGTCCAGAGCAAGGCGTTGGCGGTGCACAGCGGGTCGTCCGCGCAGGCCGTCCGCCGCGTCAGCCGGACGTCAAGCATGGGCGCCACGGCCGGATCGTCTTTCAACTTGGAGAGGGTAGCATGATTGCGCCCCACCGCGTCGAACAGCGGGAAGAGACGTTGCGACAGTCGTTCGGTTACCGCGTCGCGAGCCGCCCCGGCATGAGCCGGGGCAACCGCGAGCGCAACCGCCGCCATCGTCACGATAAGGGTCGCCATGTGACCGGGGCGGCGGGCCATCACCAGGACTTGCTGATGACGAGGCGGAAGTTGCGACCGAAGATCGGGCGGCCGTAAATGGCTTCCGAACTGCCCTGACCAGCGAGCGAGTCGGTCCGGGTATTGCCTTCGGTCAAACCATGGGCGTTGAACAGATTGTCGCCGACGACCTGAAGCTGCCAACTGCCACGCCGCGCCGTAACGCCCGCGCCGATCGTGCCATAGGAGGGCAGGGCGGTGTTGTTGTAAAGATCGACATAGCGCTTGCCCATATAAGTGTAGCGACCATAGACGGAGAAGTCGGTGTCTGCCGCCTGGAAGTCGAAGCTCGGGCGGATATTGCCGTAGATTTTGGGCTGGCGGACAATCTGATTGCCTTCGGCCTGTTCCGGGTCGGCGCCGGTCGTGCTTTCGAAATTCTTATATTTGGGATCGCTGATGGTGAGTGCGCCGTTGAGCGTGAACCAGGGCGTTACCGCCAGGCTGCCATCGAATTCGACACCCTTGACCTGCGCCTCGCCGATGAAGGGCACGTTGACGTCGTTGCGGCCCGTGGTGGGATCATAGGCCAGGAAGGATGCGTTCAGGGGATCGAAATTGGTGTAGAAGCCGGTAATGTAGAGATAGGAGCGGCCGAAAGCCAGCTTCAGCCCCGCCTCATATTGATCGGCGACGGTGGTGATGATGGTCGGATTTATGCTCATCACCGTCTGGACGTTGGGCGGTGTTTCCAAATGCGACGCGCGGCCATAGACGCCGATATTGCGGCTGAAGTCGTAATTGGCGCCGATCGTCCAGTTGGTGACGTTGGGCTTGCGCTTCTGGTTGATGATGACGCCGGTGAAGGCGCGGGTGGTGTCGTCGGCGAGCGTCGTGGGGTCGCCCAGATTGGCTTGTTCGGTCAGCGCCGCCCAGCCCTTGTAGCTGTAGCGTTCATGACGGATGCCGCCATCGATGCGCAGGCCCGGCACGACCTCCCAGGTGTCGTTGGCGTAGAGCGCGAACATCTTCGCATCGCTGTCGCCCTGGTTGAGTGTTGCGGCATGGTTAAGCACGCCATTGTCTGTCACGCGGCCGATCTCCGCGCCGCTCGCGTCATAAGCGACCAGGTCGAGCGTTTGCGGCTGCCCTGCCACTTCGATCAGATAATTTTGATAGAGGGTGCGGCTGTCCTCGCCATAGAGGCTGCCATAGAGGCCCAGCTTGATATCGTGGCTGCCGATGCCGGTTTCGAACTTGCGCGCGACCGAAAAATTGGCCTGGGCGGAATAGAATTTGGAATGGATGTCGCGATACTGGCCCTGCATGACCAGGCCCGACTTGGCATAAGGGTCATAGGCGGTGTTGGTGCCGGCCAGCACATAGGCGAAGCTGTCGACCGCGCCGAAAGCGGCCGTCGCGCGGGTCAGATAGCCGGCCGCGAAGCTGTCGGCATCGGCCGGGTTGGTGGTTGAGTAGAAAGCGGTGAAATCGAGCTTGCCCTGGGTATAGCCGGCCTTTGCCGACACCAGCCAGCCGTTAAAATCGCCCTCATATTGCGCCCCGACATTCACCATCTGCATGTGGCGGCCATCGGACAGGTCGCTGTTGCGGCTCTGGATCTGGCCATTGCCGTCGCGATACTTCAGATTGACGTTGCGGAAGGCGGGCGAGTTCATCGTGCCTTCGAAATAGTCGATATAGCGATCGAGCGACTTGCTGGGATCGCGCGGATCCGCCGTCGGGATCGGCAGGTAGAAAACATTGTGGTCGTTGACGTAATTGAGGCTCAGCTTGATGAACCCATTGTCGGTATCATGCTTGATGTTCGCGCGGATCTGGCCGCCCTTGTCATTGGGGAAGCCGTTGTCGCGATAGCCGTCATGATAGCGCATGAAGCCGCCGATGGCGTAAAAGGTATCGTCGTTGATCGGCCCGGCCTGATAGGCGTCCAGACGGTAAAGGCCGGTGTCGCCCAGCGTCACCTGCGCCTTGCCGCGTGGATCGTCGCTGCCGGTCGCGGTAATCGCGTTGATGATCGCACCTGCATAGCTGGCATAGACCGCCGCCGGACCGCCGCGCACGACTTCGACGCGGTCGGTCATCAGGTCCTGCTTCAGGATCGCGTCGCCGCGAAAGAAAACGCCGTCATTCTCATGGAACAGCGGCAGGCCGTCCTGCTGGAAGCTTACAAACCCGCCGTCATTGGGCAGGCCGCGGATGCGGTAGATATTCTGCACCTCGCCGCCGGTGATTTCCGTCTGAAAACCAGGCAGTTGGCCGATCAGGTCAGCGAAATTGACAGGTGCGATCTTTTCCACATCCTGTTGCGAGATGGTGTTGATCGCATAGGACACGTCGAAACGGCGCTGGGCGCGGGTGGAACCGGTGACGATGATGTCGTTCGGCCCATCGGCCGCATCAGCGGCCGGGGCCGCTTCCGCGGTCTGCGCAAAGGCAGGCGCGGCAAAGGTCGAACAAAGCGCCGCGAATGCGGTGCCGGTGGCAAGCAAGGTCTTGAGCATTGGAAGTCCCCTCTGGCTGGTCGGGGCGCCTCTGGTCGTCCAGTATGACGTTTTTAATTATTGTTGTGAAAATAAATAATAGCCGATAGGCGAATGAGCCAGGGCGAGCTTGCCGGGGTGGCAGAATGTATTTTCCGATATTGGACAAGGATCAGCGGCGCATCCTGCAGATGTTGCGCCGATCGGGGCCATTGTCGCGGTCGGCCTTGGCGGTGGCGCTGGAGATCAGCGCAACCGCCCTGACCCGCCTGTCGCGCGATCTTTTGGCGCTGGGGGTCATCGAGGAGCTGCCGGATGCCGAAACCCATGGGCGGGGGCGGCCCGCCGTTCCGTTACGCCTGGCCGCCGGCGGCGGCTATGCAGTTGGAGCGACGGCGCATAAGGGTCTGCTCGACATTGCGCTGGTCGATTTCACCGGCGCGACGATCGCAACTCATCATGAGGCGACGGAACCGATCGACCCGAAGGCTTTCGCCCGCAAGGTGCGCCAACTGACCCATATGCTCGTGGATCGCCACGGTCTGCTGGGGCGACGAATGCTGGGAATCGGCATCGCCGTGCCAGGCCCTTCGCTATCGGCGGCGGATGACAGGTGGAGCGTCGTCGATGTTCTGCCCAATTGGCGCAACGCGCCGTTGCGGGAGATATTTTCCGCCGAGATGGGTTGGCCATTGTGGATCGACAATGATGCCAATGCCGCGGCGATCGCCGAATATTATCTCGACGGGTTGATGCGCGACTTTTCCACCCTGGTCGTGCTGCTTTTGGGTTTCGGCATCGGCGCAGGTGTCATAACGGATGGCCGGCTGGTTCGGGGACAATATGGGGTGGCGGGTGAAATCGGCTGCCTGTTTCCCGGCCATCTGCCCCGTCCCAGCCCCTTGGACCTTCTGGCGACGCTCAGGGCGAACGGATGCGATCTTTCGTCCCTGGCGGAGATCGACTTTGCCGACGCCGCTCAAGCACCGACGATCGCGCGGTGGCTCGACCGCGCTGCGCAGCAACTTGAAACCGTGTGCAATACCGCTTTCGCCTGGCTCGACCCCGGCGCGATCATGTTGGCCGGCACCTTGCCACCCGTCATTCTGCAAGGTCTGGCGGATCGTCTGCGTAGCGCGGAACTGGTCACGACCGTCTGCCAGCGTCGTCCGCCAGTGCAGATATCAGGCCTGCGCGGGTCGCCCATCACCCTTGGCGCCGCCCTGCTGCCGATCCATGCGCTGTCGGCGGAAATGTAGATTATGCTTCGACCGCTTGGTCGGGCGTAGCCTGACAGATAGGACCGCCCGCCCGCTGCCGGGCTAAAGATCGCCCCGACCTCATGGTCGCAGGCGGTAGCGCGCTGGACTGTAGCCGCCGGCGCGATATGCATGGGCGCATGACGACACCGACCCAGCGTTCCGCCATCCGTCAGATACAGGCCAATGCGACGATCATCGACGCCGCCCGTACCGTCATCGCCGCACGCGGACTGGCTGGCATGAGTCTGCGCACGGTCGCCGAGCAGGCCGAGATGTCGGTCGGATCGATCAGCTATCGCATTGGCGACCGCGCGGCGCTGATGGCGGCGGTGGTGGAGCGGGAAATAGAATTGCTCGGCCAGGTTAGCGAGGATTTCAAGGGGCGCGTCCGTAACGTGAAGCCGCTTTCGACGGACATGCTGCCCGACCTGGTCGGCGCTTGGCTGGACCAGATGGCGGCAGAGGGGCGGGTGTCCGCCATCGTCACGTGCGAATTGGCGCTGTTGGCCAGCCGGACACCCGACATTCTGCCGTCGGTGCCGCTGCTGCTCGACGCGGCGGAAGTCATGTGGCGGGAAATGTTGCGCGGCCATCCGGATGGCGAGCGGCTGGCCTGGGCCATCGCGAGCTATTGCATGGACGAGCGGCCCTTTACGGTCGCCCTGTGCGATATTCTCGATTATCGCCTGCTGCGGCAATCGACCATTCGCGGTCTGTTGCGGGATGCGGGCGCGGCAGTCGATCCGGGCTGGAGCCGCTGGCATATGAGCCTGGTCGACCGCCTCGCCATTCCGTCCGCCGATGCGTTGGATTCGGCCGATATTGTGCCGCAGGGCGTGAAGGCGGACCTGGCGGATCATATTGCCGACCTTATCGTGGCCGATGGCGTCGATGGCCTGTCCCACCGGGCCGTCGCGCAGCGTTCGGGCATGGCGGCGTCCAGTATCGCGCATCATTTTCCTACGCACCGGGACATCGTCTTCAGCGGGGTCGAGGCCATTTATCGAAGGATGCGCGCGGAAATCCGCACATCCTATGGCACGGCGCCGGGCAGTGGCGCGGTCGCCCGCCTGACTCATGAATGCGCGTTGCTCGCAACCAGAAACCCGGCTTTCCTTCCTTTTGCGACCGATATGCGACGTCGACGCGCGGAAAATGTCCACACCCACATCGCGGAATGGATCGGTATCCCCGTCGATTCGGATCGCGCCCGGATTCAGGCGGTGATCGTGGCGCTGATCGGCCACGGCGTGGCCGCCATGGCCAAGGGCGGATTGACCGAGCCGCTCCCTCAATTGGTGCGACTAATCGCTGATGTCGAACATATGTCTTAATTATACCAATAAGATGATTTTATATTCGAACATTCGTCTTAAAACGGTAAAGTTCAATATCTAGTGCGCCGCCCAACGGTTCGATGGGACGGAGTGAAGAATATGTTGGGGTTCAAGGCAAAGCGCGGTTTCTATCTGCTTTCGACAATATTGATGGGTGGCGCCCTCCCGCTGGGCGTGGGAGCGGCTCATGCGGAAGAAGCGGCCGCGCCCGCCGACGCGCTGCCGGAGATCGTCGTGACCGCCGAGCGTCGCAGCGAAAGCAGCCAGAAGGTTCCGCTGGCGATCCAGTCGGTCGATGGAGCGGCCATTGCCAACAGCGGCTATACGGCGGTCACCGATCTTCAATATATGATGCCGGGCGTGCAATATGACCCGACGCAGGGCGCGGCCTTTCAGATCCGCGGCGTCGGCAGCACTTCCTTCGACTTTTCCAATGCCAAGTCGGTCAGCGTCGTGGTCGATGACGTGGTGATGGACGGCCAGCGCGCAAACGGCCTGACCGGCATGGTCGATATCGAGCGCGTCGACGTGCTGATGGGGCCGCAGGGCACTTTGTTCGGCAAAAACGCGACATCAGGCGTGATCGCTGTCTCGACCGGTACGCCGAAGATTGGCGAGACCACGTTGCGGGCGTCTGCCAGCCTTGGCCAGCACGACGAACGCATCCTGAACGCCACCGCCAATATTCCGCTGGGGTCGATGGCGGCGTTGCGCGTGTCGGGTTTCGACCAAGCGTTCGACGGTTTCGGCCGCAACGTGACGCTTAACCGCCTTGTCGGGTCGCAGCATGAATATGGCGGCCGCGCCCGGCTGCTGGTCGAACCGACCGACAATTTCAGCATGATCCTGTCCGGCGACTATGCCTATCACTGGGATAGCAGCGTCCGCACGCCCGTTTCGGGGCAGTCGGCGGAACTCACGGAAATTTTGAACAATCTGGGCGTCCATCCCGGACCCCGAAGCGCGGATACGGCGGATTCCTCCTTTGGCGAGATCACGACCGAGGAATGGGGCACTTCGCTGCGCCTCAACGCCAAGCTGGGCGATCATGACCTGACGTCGATCACCGCCTATCGCATCACCCGCTATGTGAACTCGACGCCGGCGAACCTCGCTCCGACCGATCAATATGCCTTCATCCCCTTCAACATCGGCGATCTCGACACCGACAAGGTCAGCCAGGAAATCCATCTGGCCTCGCCCACCGGCGGTTTTGTCGAATATCTCGTCGGCGGCTTCTACAACAAGTTGCACGCCCGCCAGACCCAGTTGCAATGGGCGACGCTGGGCGCGCCGCTCTATGATGCCGACGGGACGCCGCGCCAGACGCTCTATGCGCTGACCGGCGCGACCGGCGTCGATGCCAACGCCTCGCTGTTCGATGCGAATAATGAGACGATCGCCGCCTTCGGCCAGGTGAAGTTCAATTTCACGCCGCAATTCAGCCTCTCGCTGGGCGGCCGTTACACCCATGACAATGTGTCGCAGAGCCTGGACTTCATCACCATCGATCCGGTTCCGGTCGCGGGCTATTCGCCGACCTTCGTGGGATCGAGCGCCGCGCCGGCGGTCGATTTCGGGCGAGTGAAGGGCGACAATTTCTCCTATCGCATCGCCCCCCAATGGCAGGTCAGCGATAATGTGATGCTCTACGCGACCTATTCGACGGGCTACAAGCCGGCCGGCATCGCCTTTGTCGGCAATAAATATGCGCCCTATCGCGACGAGACGGTGAAGGCCTGGGAAGCGGGGATCAAGTCGGAGTGGTTCGGCCGTCGCCTGCGGTTCAACCTCGACGTCTTCCGGTCGGACTTCAAGGATTTCCAGGCGACCATCCTGACCAAGATTCCCGACGGCGCGGGCGGCCTGCTCGACGCGACGGTGATCGGCAATGCAGGCGGCCTGCGCACGCAGGGCGTGGAAGGCAATGTCGCGGTGCAGCCGATAAGGGGCCTGACCCTGTCGGGCGCGCTATCCTACACCGACGCCAAATTCACCGATTATGTCTATAATGCGACCACTGACTATACCGGATCGCGCCTCACCAACTCGCCGGAATGGGCGGGCACGGCCTCGATCGACTATGAAACGGAACTAGGATCGGGCCTGGGCCTGCGCGCCCATGCCGACTATGCCTATCGCAGCGAATATTGGACGGTGGTGGGCCAGCCCGATTATTCGAATGTGCCCGGCTATGGCCTGGTCAACGGCCGTATCGCCTTCACCTTGCCCAGCAAGACGGTCGAGGTCGGCGTTTACGCCCGCAACGTTTTCGACACCTATTTCTCGACCGGATGGCAGCAATATGGGGCGCTTGGTCTGCTCCATTATACCTCGCCCAATGCGCGCCGCACTGTCGGTGGCTTCGTCAACGTGAATTTCTAATCTCTCCATAGCCTTCGGGAACATACACCATGAAAAAGATGATTGCCGGCGGCATGGCCGCCGTTGCGCTCGCTTCGGGCGCGGCTTGGGGAGCGATGGGCGGCGCGGCGCAGGATGATGCGCTGCCCATCAACCAGATCCAGGTCGTGGGCACGCATAACAGCTATGCTCTGCCTGCCGATCCCCGTGTCATGGCGCTGATGGCGCCGCGCCTGTCCGCGCTGATGGAGAAGATGGGCGGCGCGATGACGCCGGCCCAACGCGCCGCGATGGAGGATGAACATCCCGGCGGTCTCACTGACATGGCCAAGGCGCTCGACTATGTGCAGATGCCGCTTCAGGCGCAATTGCGCAGCGGGGTGCGCAGCATCGAGATCGACTTGCAGCCCGATCCCAAGGGCGGCGCCTATGCCGATCCGCTGCCCTATCGCGAACTGCGCGCGCGGGGCGCAACCGATCTGGCGCCCATCTATCGCGACGAACTGGCAAAGCCGGGCCTCAAGGTGTTTCATGTCGCCGATCTCGACTTTCGCAGCCAATGTCCCAGCTTTCGATCCTGCCTGACGCTGTTGCGCCAATGGTCGGATGCCGAGCCTGACCACAGCCCGGTTTTCGTCCTGCTGGAGCCCAAGCTCAGCGGGCTCGAGCGTGCCATTCCGGGCGCCACGGCCGTGCCGCCTTTCGACAAGGCGGCGTTTGACGAGGTGGACGACAGCATTCGCAGCATCCTGGGCCGGGACAAGGTTTTCACGCCCGACGATCTGCGCGGCGACATGCCCACGCTCGAAGCCGCAGCGCTCGCCCGGCGCTGGCCGACGGTGAAGGCGGCGCGCGGCAAGTTCGTCTTTCTCTTCCTGGTGCCGGGCATGAACCTGGCGGCATTTGGTCCCTATCTGGATGGCCGTCCCTCGCTGCAAGCACGCATGGCGTTCGTGCAGGGGAAGCCCGGCATGGCGCATACCGCCTTTCTGCTGCTCGACAACGCCCTTAGCCATCGGGCCGCAATCCGTGATGCAGTGAAGAAGGGCTATATCGTGCGCGCGCGGGCCGATATCGACACGATCGACGCGCGCAACGACGATCCCCGCCGTCGAGAGGCCGCACTGGCGAGTGGCGCGCAGGTGGTGTCGACCGATTATCTGTCGGCTCCCAACATCTACGCCAATGGCTATCATCTGGCGCCTTTTGCCGGTGGCTGGCGCTGTAATCCGGTGATTGGCCGTTGCGCCTCGAAGGGTCGCTGAGCATCGCGCTCGATCTCGCTCACGGCTCGCCGCGACGGGATTGGCTGGAACAGTCGGGTCCAGGGGAGCCTTTCGCAAGGGATTCCTCTGGGAGCGGCCAGGGTGGCGCGCAGGGGGGAGGGCAACGTCTGCTTCGATATAGGGCCGCTGGAACAGGTGAAGCTCGGGACGAACTGACCCTTTGCAACCTTTCTGTCATTGTCGCGACCTAGCAAGAATTTGGTCATATTTTTGCCCGAGCGAAGGGGACGATTCGAATGAGTGCAACGATCGCCATGGACGGCGGCGCCGGCAGGCCTGATCTTGACAAGGGGCTGGGCGTAGTCGGCACGATCGGTTTCGCCGCAGCGATCGTCGTCGCGCTGCTCTATGTCGCATACAGCATCTATGCCGACGCCAGCTCGGCGGGAGTGCAGGCGACCACTTACCTGCCCTTCATCCTGCTGTTCGTGGCGCTGCTGATTGCGCTGGGCTTCGAATTTGTAAACGGTTTCCACGATACGGCCAACGCCGTCGCGACCGTCATCTATACCAATGCCATGCCGGCCAATGTCGCGGTCGTCTGGTCGGGCTTCTTCAATTTCCTGGGCGTGCTTTTGTCGACGGGGGCGGTCGCCTTTGGCATCGTATCGCTGCTGCCGGTGGAACTCATCCTGCAAGTGGGGTCGAGCGCGGGCTTCGCCATGGTGTTCGCGCTGTTGATCGCAGCAATATTGTGGAACCTCGCCACCTGGTGGCTGGGCATTCCGTCGTCCAGCTCGCACACGTTGATCGGCTCGATCATCGGCGTGGGCGTCGCCAATGCGATGATGCACGGCAAGAGCGGCACGGCCGGCGTTGACTGGAGCAAGGCGACCGAAATCGGTCAGGCGCTGCTCTTTTCGCCGCTGGTCGGCTTCGGCATGGCGGCCCTGCTGTTCATCGCGATGAAGATCCTGATCCGCAAGGAGGAGCTGTATCGCGAGCCAAAAGATGGTGTGCCGCCGCCGCCGTGGATTCGCGCCCTGCTGATCTTCACCTGCACAGGCGTCAGCTTCGCCCATGGCTCCAATGACGGGCAGAAAGGCATGGGTCTCATCATGCTGATCCTGATCGGCACGGTGCCGACCGCTTATGCCCTGAACCGCGCCGTGCCGGAGCGGTACACGATCGAATTCCACCAGAATTCGAGCGCCGCGGCCGCTGCGCTTGGTGTGACGCCGGAGGTTGACGCTACGGCGGCGCAGGGGCGCAAGGAAATCACGCGCTATATCGCGGACAAGTCACTGACGGGCGCGACGGTGCCGGCGTTGGCGGTGCTCATCCGCGACGTCGATCAACAGGTGTCGGAATATGGATCGCTGGCAAAGGTGCCGGCGGCTGCCGTCAGCAACATGCGCAATGACATGTATCTCGCCGCCGAAGCGATCAAGCGGCTGGGCAAGGACGAAGACGCCCATCTGTCCGAAGCACAAAACGCCACGCTGGCGACCTATCGGGGGTCGCTTGATGCGGGGACGCGCTTCATTCCGACATGGGTCAAGGTCGCCGTCGCTTTCGCGCTGGGCCTGGGTACGATGGTGGGCTGGAAACGGATCGTCGTGACGGTAGGGGAAAAGATCGGCAAGTCACACCTCACCTATGCACAAGGCGCGGCCGCAGAACTGGTCGCCATGGGCACCATTATGGGTGCGGATCATCTGGGCCTGCCCGTATCGACCACCCATGTTCTGTCGTCCGGCGTTGCCGGCACCATGGCGGCGAACCGATCCGGTCTGCAAATGAACACCATCCGCAATTTGGCGATCGCTTGGGTTCTGACCCTGCCGGCCTCGATAGCCTTGTCCGGGCTGCTCTACTTGCTCTTTTCCCAGGTCATCGGCTGAAGGAGCGGCATACGACACCGGATCGCGACTCTCTGTTCCACGTTCCCATGCCTGTCCAGGGCATGGGACCAGGCCTCATCTGGGGGCTGGACTTCTCGGCCGACGGGGGCGCAACATCTGTTGCGCGATGCGATGCGGAGCGGGCGGGGCCGTTCCGCTGGCTTCATCTCAACCTTGCCGACTATGGCACACGGCAATGGATCACCGGGTCCGAT
Organism: Sphingobium sp. C100; assembly: GCF_000508185.1. GTDB lineage: Bacteria > Pseudomonadota > Alphaproteobacteria > Sphingomonadales > Sphingomonadaceae > Sphingobium. The sequence continues at coordinate 91,096 of NZ_AYOY01000154.1, forward strand.
GCCCTCTCGCCCCAGATCAAGGAGTTGCTTTTGTCGCCCGACACGCATCAGCGCGCGCTGGTGGACGGGAATAGTGTCGGCTGCGTCCTGCATGATTTCGAACGCGATTTCGATGTCGCCGATACCGATCGGGTGGGCGCGCTGCGAATCGCGTTGACCCCAAGCCTGATGCTGACGACACGGCTGCATCCGCTACGGTCGGCCGATATCGCTCGCAGCCGGCTGGAACGCGATGGCGGCGTCAATGGTCCGGCGCAGGCGCTGGACCTGCTGGTGGGCGCCATCACGACGAACATTGCCGACATCGCCCGCGCGCTCAGTCACGACGTGCAGACGGCGGAGGACGCCTTTCTGGACGGCCACCATGCGCCCGAACCGCGCGATCTGCTTCGTATCCGCCGGAGGCTGGGCCAGATTCATCGGCTGCTGACCGATATGCGCGGGGTATTCCAGCGGCTGGAGCAGGATGAGGAATTGCCCGCCAGATTGCTTCCCACCGTCGAGAAACTGGCGCAGCGATTGCAGTCGATCGACGGCGACATATTGAGCGTCCAGGGCCAGTTGCGGCTGCTGCGAGACGAGGTCGATATTCAGGCGGCGCAGCGCACCAACCAGAATCTCTACATCCTCTCTATCATCACCGCCCTGATGCTGCCCGCGACGCTTGTGACCGGCCTGTTCGGGATGAATACAGGTGGCCTGCCGCTCACACAGGGTCCGCACGGCACATTGGTCGCGACGATGACTGCGGCCGGCGCGGCGGGCGTCACCTATTGGCTGCTGCGCTGGATGGGCTTCATGCGGCGTTAGGGCCAGTCCTTATTCTGGCGCATTCGCGCCTTCGCTCGCCAACTCGGCGATCAGACCCAATATTTTTTCGGCATGTTCCTTGCGGCAGATGAGAAGGTCCGGGAGGTAGACATTGGCTTGATTATAGCGAAGCGGGCCGCCGTCGATGCGGCTGGCGTGCAGGCCATGGGCGATGGCGACGGCGGCGGGCGCCATGCTGTCCCATTCATATTGGCCGCCACTATGCAGATAGATGTCGGCCTGACCCAGGATCACGGCCATCGCCTTCGCTCCGGCCGAGCCCATCGGCACCAGTTCGGCGTCCAGAGTCTGGGCGACCGCTACTGCTTCGGCGGCGGGGCGGGTGCGGCTGACGACCATCCGCAAGCGTTCCGGCGCGGACGGCAGCGGACGGGGCTGGTCCGACCGCAGCACAGTGCCGCTACCGGTCCCGGTGAGGTCCAGTCCCGGCAGCGCGACCGCGCCAATCGCAGGCTGGCCATCGATCGCCATGCCGACATGGACTGCCCAGTCCGAGCGGGCTTCACCATATTCGCGCGTGCCATCGACCGGATCGACGATCCACACCCGGCTCTTGTCGAGCCGGATCGGGTTATCCTTCTCCTCTTCGGACAGCAACCCGTCTTCAGGACGCGTTTCGCGCAGGGCATGGCACAGGAACTGGTTGGCGGTCTGATCGCCAGCCTTGCCCAGCGCCTTGGGACTGAACAGGCCCGACGAGCGAACCTCCGTCAGGATGCGGCCCGCCACCTCCGCGAGATGAGCGGCCAGATCGGCGTCGCTCATCGTTGCTCCTCCCGCGCTCATGGAATCAGCCTCGCGACGATGGCGTCGGCCGCTTCCTCGGCGGTCATTGCGGTCGTGTCGATGCGCATCTCGGGATCGTGCGGTGGCTCGTAAGGGCTGTCGATGCCGGTGAAATTCTTGAGCTGGCCGGCCCTTGCCTTCTTGTAGAGTCCCTTGACATCACGCGCTTCCGCATCGGCCAACGGCGTATCGATATGCACCTCAAAAAATTCCCCCGGCTGCATCATCTGCCGCACCATATCGCGTTCGGAGCGGAAAGGTGAAATGAAGGCGGTGATGACGATCAGACCGGCATCGGTCATGAGCTTGGCGACCTCGCCCACGCGACGGATATTTTCCACGCGGTCGGCGTCGGTAAAGCCCAGATCCCTGTTCAGGCCATGGCGCACATTGTCGCCATCGAGCAGGAAGGTGTGGCGGTTCATTCGCGCCAGCTTCTTCTCGACCAGATTAGCGATGGTCGATTTGCCTGCGCCCGACAGACCGGTGAACCACAGGACCGCCGGCTTCTGGTTCTTCAGGCCAGCATGGAATTCGCGGGATATGTCGGTTGCCTGCCAATGGACATTCTGTGCGCGGCGTAACGAGAAGTGCAGCATCCCCGCCGCGACGGTGGCGTTGCTGATCTTGTCGATCAGGATGAAGCCGCCCAGCGTGCGGTTGTCCGCATAGGGTTCGAACACGATCTGCTTGTCGGTAGACAGGTTGGCGACGCCGATGGCGTTGAGTTCCAGCGTCTTTGCCGCCAGATGCTCCATCGTGTTGACATTGACCTGATATTTGGGCTGCTGGATCGTGGCGGTCACGGTCTGCGTCCCGATTTTGAGCCAGTAAGAGCGGCCCGGCAGCATCTCGTCATCGGCCATCCAGACGATGGTCGCCTCGAACTGGTCGGCCGCCTGGGGCGGATTGTCGGCCAGAGCGATCACGTCGCCGCGCGAACAGTCGATTTCATCGGCGAAGCAGAGCGTCACCGACTGGCCGGCCACCGCCTGCTCCAGGTCGCCGTCGAGCGTGACGATCCGGGTGACGCTGCTGGTCTTACCCGAAGGCAGCACGCGGACCGCGTCGCCCGGCTTCACCGTGCCGGTCGCGATCAGGCCGGAAAACCCCCGGAAATCGAGGTTCGGGCGGTTGACCCACTGGACCGGCATACGGAAAGGCTTTTCCGCGTCGGTCGCGCTGTTGACCTCTACCGTTTCCAAATGCTCGATCAGCGCCGGTCCCTTGTACCAGGGGGTGTTGGCTGAAGAAGCGGTGATATTGTCACCCTTGAACCCGGAGATCGGCATGGCCGTGAATGCCTTGATGCCGATGCTGTTCGCGAACTCGGTATAATCCTTGACGATCGCGTCATAGACCGTCTGGTCATAATCGACGAGGTCCATCTTGTTGATGGCCAGCACGATGTTGCTGATGCCGATCAGATGCGCCAGGTAGCTGTGGCGACGGGTCTGCGTCAGCACGCCCTTGCGCGCATCGATCAGGATGACCGCCAGGTCCGCCGTCGATGCGCCGGTCACCATGTTGCGGGTATATTGTTCATGACCGGGTGTGTCGGCGACAATGAACTTGCGCTTTTCGGTGGCGAAGAAGCGATAGGCGACATCGATGGTGATGCCCTGCTCGCGCTCGGCGGCCAGGCCGTCCACCAGAAGCGCGAAGTCGATCTCCTGCCCCTGTGTGCCGACCTTCTTGCTGTCGGCTTCCAGCGCGGCGAGCTGATCCTCGAAGATCATCTTGCTGTCGTAGAGCAGGCGGCCGATCAGCGTGGACTTGCCGTCATCGACGCTGCCGCAAGTGATGAAGCGCAGCATCGTCTTATGCTCATGCACCTTCAGATATGCGTCGATATCCTGCGCAATGAGGGCGTCGGTCTTGTAGATGGGTTCGTCGAGAATGTCGGTCATGTCATCTGTCCCGTCATGCCAGCGAAAGCCGGCATCTCGTTGATCTGGGGGAGGAGTTCGGCCCGGAGGCACGAGACCCCAGCCTGCGCTGGGGCTGACGCTTCGTCACCCGCTGCGCGGATGACGTGGCGCGTCAGAAATACCCCTCCTGCTTTTTCTTCTCCATGCCCGCGCCGCCGGCATCCTTGTCGATGGCGCGGCCCTGGCGCTCCGATGTGGTGGTGAGCAGGGTTTCCTGGATCACCTCCGGCAGCGTCTTCGCCTCGCTCTCCACCGCCCCGGTCAGCGGATAGCAGCCCAGCGTGCGGAAGCGGATCGAGCGCATCACCGGCTCTTCGCCGGGTTGCAGCGGGAAGCGATCGTCATCGACCATCAGCAACATGCCGTCCCGTTCCACCGTCGGGCGCGGCGCCGCGAAATAGAGCGGCACGATCGGCACGTCGTTCAGGTGGATATATTGCCAGATGTCCAGCTCGGTCCAATTGCTGATCGGGAAGATCCGGATGCTCTCCCCCTTGTTCTTGCGGGCGTTGTAGAGGTTCCACAATTCGGGCCGCTGGTTCTTCGGGTCCCAGCCATGGCTTGCCGTGCGGAACGAGAAGATGCGTTCCTTCGCCCGGCTTTTTTCCTCGTCGCGCCGCGCACCGCCAAAGGCCGCGTCGAAACCGTAAAGGTTGAGCGCCTGCTTCAGCCCTTCCGTCTTCCACATATCGGTGTGCAGCGGACCATGGTCGAACGGGTTGATGCCGCGTTCCTGCGCCTCAGGATTTTGATAGACCAGCAGTTCCATGCCGCTCTCGCGCGCCATCCGGTCGCGCAGTTCGTACATCGCCTGGAATTTCCAGGTCGTGTCGACATGAAGGAGCGGGAAGGGCGGCGGCGAGGGATAGAAAGCCTTGCGCGCCAGATGCAGCATCACGGCGCTGTCCTTGCCGACGGAATAGAGCATGACCGGCTTTTCCGCCTCCGACACCACTTCGCGCAGGATGTGGATGCTCTCGGCTTCGAGTCGCTCCAAATGGGTCAGGGTCTTGGAATCTAACATGGTCTCTCCAGGGCATGGGCCATGTTGCTCTGTCATATTAGCGAAGGATGTTGACCTCCCATATGGGAGCATGTCAAAAATCCTTATGCGCATGGTGAACACGGGCGAGTCCGACCTCTTGGCAGCCCTCTATGAAGGCATGTTCGAACAGCCGTTGTGGCACCGCTTTCTCGAGATGCTGCGGAGCGCAACCGGCGCTTCCTATGCAGCGCTGTTCTTCCGGCCGCCGGAAGGCCCCATCGTCCAGCTCTTCGCCGGCCGGGAACTGCCTCAGCATCTCCAGCAGCGATTGTTCGAACGCTATGGCGACGACCCGCTGCCGCACCGCCGGATGCGCGAAGGGCGGGTCTATGCCCTGCCCGAACTGATGGACCCGAATGATGCGATCCAGCGCTCCTTTGTCGATGAGGTGCTGGTGCCCGGTGGCATGGGCTATCTACGCAGCGTGCGGCTGACGGAGGCTGGCGGCACGGACGCCTGGCTGACGATCGTCAATGATCGCGACTTCAGCGCCGCGACAGGCTCGCTGCTCAGCCGGATCACGCGGCATGTTCGGATCGCGCTGCATAATTTCGTGGCGTTGGAGCGGGAACGGATGCGCTCGTCCATTTCCTCCGAGATGATGGGGCGGTTGAATTTCGGCTGGCTCACCATCGATTCGCGCTGCCGCATCGTCGATCAGTCACCCAATGTCGACGAAATCTTCCGCCGCACCAGCCTGCTCCGCCACGGCCGCTATGATCGCCTGACCTTCGCTTCCGCCTCGGTCGATCGGGACGTGGCCGCACTGATCAAGGCCTTCGCCTGCGATGCGGAAAGCAGGCCGCGCGCCTTTCGTCTGAGCCAAGACCCCTGGATGGACATTTTCGTGACGCCGGTTCACGACCGGCACGCCTCGCCAGGCTCGAACGCCGCGGCGATCGTCTATCTGAGCGGCGATCGCTGGTCGCGCGACGACCGATGCGATCAGTTGACCGACCTGTTTGGTCTGCTGCCAAGCGAAGCGCGCCTCGCATGGGCGATCGCGCAGGGTCGATCCATCGCCGAAGCAGCCAGGGAGTTGGGCATCACGATCGAGACTGCGCGCAACTATTCGAAGAAAATTTATTCGAAGACTGGAGCGGGGGGGCAGGCGGATCTTGTCCGCATCATCTTCACCAGTGTGCTGGCGATCATCTGAAGGCCGGCCGTCGCGCTCTGGGCCGGAACCGGTTATAGGCGCGCCATGATGGAAAATTTGCCCTATCGCCGGATCGGCATTGTCGGAACCGGGCGGGTAGCGCGCGCCCTTGGCCTCGCATTGGCCAGCCATACGGAGGGGCCGGTAGCATTTTGGGGCCGGGATCGGGCCAGGGCGCAGGCTGCCGCCGCAACGGCCGGCGGCGCC
>NZ_AYOY01000155.1 GCF_000508185.1 Sphingobium sp. C100
AATCACAATGTCAAAGAACCGAACCAAATCACAAACCGGACACCGATTGTTCCCCGTACTTTCGTCCGAGGGACTTGATGTCCGTCTATGTTGGCGACCGTCTGTTTCAGCGCCCTAAGAGGCGGCGTCCCGTCCGGTGAGGCGGCATATATGGAGGGCATTTCGAACCGTCAAACGCTTTTTGCATTTTTGTTTCAGAAATTTTTGGGAGGTTCTTTGCTAGACGCTTCCCATCGCGATCAGGATCAGGGACGAGAGATATCATGGGTTTGCAGGATGCCGACGCGAACGACGCGGGTTTTGGCGCGCGTATAAGGAGCGCCATATTCTGGCGATCGGGCAGCCAGATCCTGTCGCAGATCATGAGCTGGGTGGTGACGCTGGCCGTCATCCGCCTGCTCGATCCAGCCGACTATGGCCTGTTCGCCATGACCCAGGTGATCCTGAACTTCGCGACCTTCCTCAACGGCTATGGGCTGGTGAGCGCGCTGGTCCAGTCGGACAGGGTCGAGCCGCACCGCCTGCGCCAGGCCTTTGGCATCATGCTGCTGCTGAACGGAGGGCTGGCGCTCGCCCAGCTGGCCATCGCGCCTTTGGCGGCGGATTATTATGACCAGCCGATGGTCGCCGACCTGCTGCGCGTACAGGCGCTGCTCTATCTGTCGACCCCGTTCATTTCGATACCCGAGGCGATCATGGGCCGGGCGCTGGATTTCAGGCGGCCAGCGGTCGTCAACCTGATCGCCGCCGCCGCATCGGCCGCCGTTGCGCTGACCGGCGCGCTGTCGGGATGGGGCGTGTGGACGCTGGTTTTCGCGCCGATCGCGGGATTTTGGGTCAAGGCGGCGGGCTATGTCATCGTCACCGGGTTCAAACCGATCCCCAGTTTCGATTTTCGCGGCACCGGCGCCATGGTGACCTATGGCGCGTCGCTGCTGGGCGGGCAGTTGTTCTGGATCGCCCAGAGCCAGGCCGACATCTTCATCGGCGGGCGTGTGCTCCATCCGCACGAACTGGGGCTTTATGCCGAGGCGCTGTTCCTGACCCAGATTTTCGTCAGCAAATTCGTGCCGCCGCTCAACGACGTCGCCTTCCCCGCCTATGCGCGGATGCAGAAGGACGTCAGCCGCGTCTCCTGGTCCTTTTGCAAGGCGGTGCGGCTGCTGTTGCTGCTCACCTGCCCCATCTATCTGGGCATGGCGGTGACCGCCGCGCCGCTGGTGGAGACGCTGTTCGGACGCAAATGGCTCGACATGGCGCCATTCGTCACGATTCTGGCGCTTGCGATGCCGTTCATGACGGTGCAGGTGATGTTCGCCCCGGTGAGCAATGCGCTGGGTCGCCCCGGCACCACCGCGCGAGTCGCGGCGGTCGGCGCGGTGCTGATGCCGGCCGCGTTCCTGATCGGCATCCAGTTCGGCGCGATCGGCCTGGCCTGGGCGTGGCTGGCGAGTTTCCCGGTGCTGACCGCGATTACCGCGCGACTCGCGGGTGCGCCCATGGGGTTGCGCTTCACCGACCTCATCCGCGCGGCCGCGCCGGGCCTGGGCTGTTCCGTTCTGATGGCCGGGGTGGTGATCGGCGTGGGCCATCTGCTGCCCCCGCTGCCTGCGCCGGCCCGTCTGGGCATATTGGTGCCGGTGGGCGGCATCGCATTCCTGGCCGCGCTGATGCTGTGCGCGCGCGGCACACTGATGGAGTTGGTCGCACTGGTCGTCCGGCGGACGCCACCGGCCCAGGCAACGGCCTGAACCGGCGGCCATGCCGCGTCACGCGGTCTGGATATAATCGCGCAGCGACGCCGCTTCCGATTCGATGCTGTCGATGCGATATTTGACCAGGTCGCCGATCGAGATCATCCCCGCCAGCGCGCCGTCGACCACGACGGGCAAGTGGCGGATGCGTCGCTTGGTCATCAGGGACAGGCTGTGCATGATGGGGGTCTGGTCATCAATGGTGATCGCCGGCGCGGTCATCACCTCGCCAACGCTGTGATCAAGCGCCGCCGGGCCGTCCTGCGCCACGCGGTAGACAAGATCGCGTTCCGAGAAAATGCCGACGACCTGCCCGTTCTCGACCACCGGGACGCAACCGATTCGCTGTTCGGCCAATAGTCGCACGGCGGAGAGCACGCTGTCGGTCGGCCCGACCTGGATGACGTCGCTTCCCTTGCCCTGCAATATCGCTGCGATAGTCATGACCTGCTCTCCTTTTCGCCTGAAATCATCTGGCCGTTTTTTAACGCGGTTTCCGAGCGATCGGCTGCGCCGTTCGACATCCAATCGCTTCGGGCGCTTGATGATCCCACTTTCGCACCCCAAAGAAAAGGGATGACACGCAAGGAAGCGCTCGATGACCCGCAGATTGCGGCTACCGCCTGGGCCAGGTTCCGCCGCATCATGGCGTGGATGGCGCTGGGCGGCGGCATCTGCGTCGCGGCGGCCCTGTTCTTCCTTTATTGGTGGACCGGCGGGCTGCCGATCCACATGGCTATCGCCACCATATTGGGGGTATGGCTGACCTTCATGCTGGGGACCGGGCTGATGGCGCTTGCCTTTCTGTCGAGCGGGACCGGGCATGACGAACAGGTGATGGACAGGTTGAAGGACGAGGTGCCGCTGGATGACTGAAATCAAGGGCGACGTGGTGCTGCGGGCGATGCCGCGACTCGCCGACATCAATGCCAATGGTCATATTTTCGGCGGCTGGGTGCTGAGCCAGATGGACATTGCCGGCGGCATTGTCGCGCACCGCATCGCGCAAGGCGCGGTTGCGACGGTGGCGATCGAAAGCATGAAGTTCATCACGCCGATCCTGCTGGGCGATGTCGTGTCGGTCTATGCGCAGGAGGAGCGGCGCGGCCGCACGTCGGTCGCGATTCGCATCGACGTGGTGGCGACGCGCGGCATCGAGCAGCAGCAAGTCGAGCTGACCAGCGGCGTCTATACCTTCGTCGCGCTGGACGCGAATCACCGCCCCCGGCCACTGCCGCAAGGTTAGACCGGGCTAGGGGCGAAGACGCTCGGCAAAGCTGAAGTCCGCCTTGCCATTGGCGGGGATGGTCACGCGCCAGATCCAGCCATTGCCGCGTCGTTCCATGTCGGCGGGGCGCGGATCGACATTATGCGGGATCGTGACTTCGGCGGTCACGTCAAAGGGCCGGGCGTTGCTGAGCGTGATGGCCCATTGGCGGCGCTTGCCCGATTCGGCGAGGCGCCGGACCGCGATGCGCACATCGGCGCTGCTGGCGATGTCGTAATCGACTCGTTCGCCTTCCGCCTTGTCGCCAATATCGGCTTCCCCCGCGAGCAGGCGCATTCCATCGACCTGTTCGAAGATCGCCACCCGGCCCGAGGGCATGGCGAGGCCAAGACCATCCTGTTTCCGGTTCTGGAGACGCAGACGGAGCGTCATCGGCTGCGATTCGCCGTCATTCGCATCATGTCCGATGGTCGCGGCATAAAGACGTTCGACCTTCACATCGGACTGACGCAACAGCGCGACCTGTTTCTGACCATTGGCGGCGACATCGACAGAGAAGGGGACGCGATAGAGTTTCAGATCGCCGACATCCTCGGGCGGCGGAGGGGGTGGGGGTGGAGGCGGTGGCGCCGGGGCGGCGAGCGCCATGGCGCCACCGTTTCTACGCGCCGTGACCATGATTTCCTGCGCCGCCATCATCAGCGGCGGCGGCCGGTCGACCGGCGTGAGCCTCCAGCGCGGATGCGTGCTGGTAATGTCCATCGGCCAGCAGGTCAGCCGCAATGCGCCGCCGGTCGGGCGCGGTTGCGGACCGCGCCGCGCCTTGTTAGGCTGGCCCGCGATCACGTTGAGACGGGCGTCCGAAAAGCCGGTGACGCCGCCATTGGCGACGGTCAGCCAGGCCATGAGGTCGATCGTCCTGCCGTCCTGCCGCATGTCCGCGACATAATTGGCGGCCCAGTCGAAGCCTTCGGCAAGATAGGTGAGTTGCAGCGTCGCGCGGGTGGCGCGGTCCGCCGTCGCGATCACCGACAGGGTCGGGCGTGGCGACAGGTCGGCCGGCGCTTCGGCATACAGCATCCGTTCGGGCAGGCCGCTGCACCCCAGCGCTTCATAGCCGGCCGCCGTCTGCACGATCACGCCGCCGGTGGGACCGGCGCTGATGATCGCGTCCTGATCCGTCACCTTGCCCGTCTGGCGATCGGTGCGGCGCAGCGTGACGCGGCGCTTCAGATAGGCGTCGACCAGACCGGCGGGCGACAGCAGCCGGGCATCGCGATTTTTCTCGCGCACACCGCCGGGCAGGCCGGAGAGGACGGCGGTTTCGGGCATCAGCCCTTCGGCCACCCCTTCGAAACGCACCACCGATTCGCCCTGGGGCAGATCGACGGTGCGCGTTTCGGTGACGAGCGCATAGCCGCCCGGCCAGTCGCGATCGATCGCCCCCTTCGCGCGACCCGGCTGGCGATAAACAGTGACGGACACCGAATCGCGCCGGGTCGAAATGACCGTGCCGGCTTGCGCCTGCGCCAGGCAGGTCCACAGCAGCAAAGCCAGGGCAAGGAAGCGCGACACGCGGGCGCCCGTCCCGTCAGTAGCGCGAATCGAAGGTGACGTTGAGGTCGATCGATCCATTGGCCGGCACCGGAACGCTCCATTCCATCCGGTCGGCCGAAACCCGCCTGCCCTCCAGACTCTGCGCGACGACCCGCGTGTCGCCCCACAGACCCAGCTGGGCCAGGTCGATCGTCACCGCTTCGGGCCGGGCATTGGTGAGCGTGTAGCGCATCCGCGTTTCCCAGCGCCGGTCGCCCTTGCGGCTGCGTTGTTCGACAGTCGGACGCACCTTGACGTCGAAGGCATCGCCCGTGCGCAAGGCCATGGACGAGCCCATGGGCGTATGGTCGATATGATTTTCGCCGATGAATTGCGGGTCGCCGCGCGCGTCACGCATATAGACGCGAATCGTGCCGGCGGGCAGTTGATCCCCCAGGCCACCCTGTCTGGAGGTCGAGAATTTGAGCACGCTCGACGCGCTCATCGGTTCGGCCGCGCTGCCCAGCCAGCCATTGACATATTCATAGGTGGAACGCGCCGGCGCGCCCTTCACGTCGAGGAAACTGACCTGTTTCTGCTGGGCGTTGGCGATCGTCGTGCGGGCCGCCAGCGGATAGAGATAATAGTCGCCCAGCCGTTCGCGCGCGCCGCTTTCGGTGCCGGCCTGGTCGATCGCGCCGCTGGGGGATTGCAGGCCGCTGATCCGACCACCGCCATTGGCGGGATCGCCCGCGACCAGGATCGTCCGGGCGTTGGTGAAGCTCGTGCCCGTATTGTTGGTGAGCGTCACCCAGCCCTGCATGTCCATCGCCTGGCTCGCCGCGTCGAACAGCGCGACATAGTCGGCGGTCCATCCGAGATTCGGCGTCAGATAGGATAGCCGCGCCGGCAAAGGGCCGCCACGCTGCGCTTCGACCGTCACCGACAGGGTCGGGCGGGCGCGCAAATTGGGCGGCACCCGGTCGAACACGACGCGCACGGGCAAGCCGTCATCGCGCAGCACTTCGATGCGATTGCCGATCTGAAGCACGATGCCGCCATTGGCCGCCAGCACCTTGGCCCGTTCCCGCGTCTCCGCGCCGGTGGCCGGATTGGTGCGCACCAGCGTCACCTCCTGCCCCACCGCCTTGTCCATCAGCTTGTCGGGCGAGAGCAGGTCATAGTCGAAATTCTGTTCGACGATAGCGAGGCCGGGGCCGGAAAGATTGACCGTTTCCGGCCGGATGCGCGCCGACACATCGGGAAATTCGATGCGGTTGCGGCCCTGGGTCACCGTCAGTTGCCGGTCATCCTGCACCAGCGACTGGCCATTATTATAGATGGTGACGGCCACGTCGCCCTGCGCCGAAGCGCCGGTCGGGTCCGTGGCGCTTTGGGCCAGAGCCAGAGAAGGAAGGGCAGCCAGCAGCAGGGCAGGCAGTCGCGCGGCTTTCATCGATCACTCTCCGGTCGGTTCGACGCCCTTGTGCCGGATCATGCCGCGCTTGCAAAGCAGACATGAAAAAGGGGACGACGCTTTCCGCCTCGTCCCCCTTTTTCTCATCGCGCCGCTATTATTCGGCGGCTTCGGTCGCCTTGGACCGGGGCCGGCGCGCGCGCTTCTTGGGCGCGGCCTCCTCGTCCGGTTCGTCCTGCGCGTCATTGTCCGCGCGCGCGATCGAAGGCGGCAGGATGGTGGCGTCCAGCCCGTCCGCGGGTTCCGCCGCCTTCGCCGTATCGGATTTGCGCGGGCGACCACGACGCGGCCGGGGCGCTTCGGCCTCGGGCGCGGGTTCCGCCCGTGCAGCCGGTTCGGCCATCAGTTCAGCGGGCGTGCCGGCGGGGCCTTCGGCGCCCATTTCCTGCCGGACGGGGCCGTCTTCATCGGCGCGGTCGCGGCGATTGCGGTCGCGGCGATGATTGCCGCGCGCTTCGCGCTGATCGTCGGGACGACGGTCCTGATCGCGGGTCGCGCGTTCCGGCTGGTCGCTGCGTCCATCGTCGGCACCATAGTCGGCGGTGTCGAAGTCATCGCCGCCATCGTCGCCATAATCGTCGTCATTCCGACGATAGCGCTGCTGCTGTTCTTCCTGACGGGCGCGATTGTCAGCGAGCACGCGGAAATAATGGTCAGCAAATTGCAGATAATATTCGGCGTTCACGCGATCGCCGATCATCTGCGCATCGCGCGCCATGTTCCTATATTTTTCGAGCAGCTGGGCCGCGTTGCCGCGGGCGCGATTGTCGATGCGGTTCCCATTGTCGCCGCCGCCCCGGTTGCTACCATTATTGGTGCGACCGTTATTGTTCCGGCCGCGATTGCGGCGGCCGGCCTGCCGATTGTTGATCAAGACATGATCCTTGCGTTCGCTATGCCAAACTTCATTGAAGACACTGTTCGGTCGCCATCCCCAAGCACGGCCCGTCTTTCAGGCCGAATATAGCTCCGCCGGGCATGGACCGTCATGCGGGCCAATCCCCAGCCGCCAGCGGCGCTAGCGCAGCGAACGCCGTCATGACTATAAGGAGCTTAAAAAACGGCCTTTTCTGTCAATGGCCAAAGCGACCAGAACACGAGATGGAGCCGTTCCTAACCCCGATGTAGTGGCTTTCGCGCCATAAACCAAGCAATTTTCGCTTGCCCCAAGGTAAATGGATGGTTGCGCCCTATGGACGGGTCGCGACAAGGCAGCGATCATGTCCCGCCAGATCGCGCCGCACGGCGACGGCCAGCCCCTGCGCCGTGAGCAAGGCGGAAACGCTGTCCTTCTGATCATGGCCGATCTCGATCGCGGCCATGCCGCCGGGCGCGATCAGGCGCGGCAGGTCCGGCGCGATGCGGCGATAATCGTCGAGCCCGTCGATGCCGGCATACAGCGCGCTGGCCGGTTCATGCAGCACGTCGCCCGACAGTGGCGCGTCGCGGGCGATATAGGGCGGGTTGATCAACAGCAGGTCGAAAGGGCCGCCAATCCCCTGCCCCCAGTCGCCCGGACGGAACATCGCCCGCGCGGCAAGGCCCAGCCGCGCGGCATTGTCCTGCGCGACGGCGAGCGCGGCCGGCGAAGCGTCCACGCCGGTCCCATGCGCCTGCGGCCATTGCGCCAGCGCGGCCAGCAGCAGCGCCCCCGATCCGGTGCCAAGGTCCAGGATCGTGACGGGCGCGCGGCCGGCGAAATGATCGACCGCCGCCTCGATCAGCGTCTCGCTGTCGGGCCGGGGGATGAGCACATCGGGCGTGACGCGCAGGGTGACGGTCCAGAAATCGCGTGTGCCCACGATGTGCGCAATCGGTTCGCCGGCGACGCGACGCGCCAGCAGCGCGGCGAAAATGGCGGGAGTATCGCGTTCGCGTTGCCGCAGCAGCATGTCGGGGCGCGACAGGCCGAGCGCGTGGGCCATCAGCAGTTCGGCGTCGAGGCGCGGTGTGTCGGACAGGACAGCGAGTTGGACAGTTGCGGCGCGCAGCGCGTCGGGGACGTTCACCCCACTCCGTCCAGTTGCGCGAGGCGGGCGGCTTCATCCTCCGCCGTCAAAGCGCCGATCACCTCCGCGAGGCCCGGCCCTTCGAGGATTTCGGGCAGGCGATGCAGGGTCAGGTTGATGCGGTGGTCGGTGACGCGGCCCTGGGGGAAATTATAGGTGCGGATGCGTTCCGAGCGGTCGCCCGATCCCACCATCGCCTTGCGCGCGCCGGCCTGCTCGCTCTGGGTGCGCTCGCGCTCGGCTTCATAGATGCGCGCGCGCAGCACCTGCATCGCCTTCGCCTTGTTCTTGTGCTGCGAGCGTTCATCCTGCTGGGTGACGACGATGCCGCTGGGCAAATGGGTGATGCGCACGGCCGAGTCGGTCGTATTCACATGCTGGCCGCCGGCGCCCGAAGCGCGATAAATGTCGATCTTCAAATCACCGTCGGCGATCTGGACATCCACTTCCTCCGGTTCGGGGAGGACGGCCACGGTGGCCGCGCTGGTGTGGATGCGGCCGCCGCTTTCCGTCGCGGGCACACGCTGGACGCGATGGACGCCGCTTTCGAACTTCAGCTTGGCGAAGACGCCGGTGCCGTTGATGCTGGCCACGACTTCCTTGAAACCGCCCTGTTCCGAGGCATTGGCGGCGATCATCTCCATCTTCCAGCCCTGGCTGTCGGCATAGCGCTGATACATGCGGAACAGGTCGCCGGCAAAGAGCGCGGCTTCGTCGCCGCCGGTGCCGGCGCGGATTTCCAGCATCGCCGGGCGCGCGTCGGCGGCGTCGCGGGGCAGAAGCTGGAGCGCCAGCGCGCGCTCCGCCTGCGGCAACTGGTTCTTGAGGAGTTGCATTTCCTCCTGCGCCATGGCGCGCATAGCGGGATCAGCCTCCTCGCCGCCGGTCATCATTTCGAGCGCGGCCAGTTCCTGCCGCAACCGGCGCAGTTCGCGCGCCGCGCGGGCCACCGGCTCGATCTCGGCATATTCCTTGGACAGCCGCACGAACGCTTCGGGCGCGAGGTCGGCGCGCGTCATCGACGCCTGCACCTCGTCCCGGCGCGCCTCGATCTGCGCGATGCGTTCGGCGGAAATGTGCATTAGTTGTTGAGCGCCTTTAAGATTGCCTCAACCCGCTCGAAATTAACCGTGCGTTGTGCCGAACGTAAATCAAAGACTGCCTTATCGCCGTCATGCTTGACCGACACCAATACATCGGCACTGATCTTCGCCGCTTTGTCATAGCGTTTGCGCGGCGATCCCGTCGCGATAATATCGGCCGACAGCCCAGCGCGGCGCAGGGCGGCCAGAGCTGCAATGGAATTGTCGGTGCTACGGTCGTCTTCAAGCGCCAATATAGCCACCAGACGATCTGTCTCAGGCGCATCGACCAGCATCGCCAGCCGCTCGATCCCCGCCGCCCAGCCGACCGCCGGGGTGGAGGGGCCGCCCAGATTTTCGATCAACCCGTCATAGCGCCCACCACCCAGCACCGTGCCCTGTGCGCCGAGGCGATCGGTGATGAATTCGAAGGCGGTGTGGCGATAATAGTCCAGGCCGCGCACCAGCCGGGCATTGCGTTCCCACGCCACGCCCGCCGCGTCGAGGCCCGCCGTCACCTTGGTGAAGAAGTCACGCGCCTCGTCGGTCAGATAGGCGTCGATGTCCGGCGCGCTGTCGGCCACCGGGCGGTCGCGCGGATCCTTGCTGTCCAGGATGCGCAGCGGGTTGCGTTGCAATCGGTCGATGCTTTCTTCAGACAACTGATCCCTGTGCGCCTCGAAATGGGCGATCAGCGCGGCGCGCCAGGCGTCGCGACTCGGCCCGTCGCCCAGCGTGTTGAGGGTGAGCGTCACGCCGTCGGAAACGCCCAGTTCCTTGAGCAACTGGTCGGCCAGCACCAGCAATTCCACGTCCGCGCCCGGTTCAGCCGCGCCGATGATTTCGGCGTCGAGCTGGTGGAACTGGCGAAAGCGGCCCTTTTGCGGGCGTTCGTAGCGGAAGAGCGGCCCATGGGTCGCGACCTTCAGCGGCGCATATTGTTGCCAGCCCTCGGTAATGTAGGCGCGCGAAATGCCGGCGGTGAATTCGGGGCGCAGGGTGATGCTGTCGCCGCCGCGATCCTCGAACGTATACATTTCTTTCGAGACGACGTCGGTGCTTTCACCCAGCGAACGCGCAAAGACCGCAGTGGATTCGAACACGGGCACTTCCACCCGCTGGAAGCCGTAAAGACGGCGCACGTGATCGAAGGTCGCGACGACATGCGCGAACCTCTCCTGAAACGCCTCGGGCATTCCGCCCAGCATGTCCTGTGTACCGCGCACCGGGCGCGGTGTTTCTTGTTTCGCCATGGGGCAGCGCCTTTACCTGCAATTCATCGCCAAGGAAACGCGCTTTTTCGTCAAGATGACCGTTTGATACTCCATATCCTCCTAAGGGGTGGACGCGGGCATTGCGAGCCGCCATGCTGGCGCCATAAGGGCCGTCCGGCCCCGCAATCCATTCGGAGATGTTCATGATCCGCAGCCTTGCTGCCGCCCTTTGCCTTTCGAGCGCGATCGCCAGCCCGCTTCTGGCGCAGGACGCGATCCGGTCCAAGCCGACCGCCCTGCCCGTCAATGACGCGACCCCCGCCCCCAGCGACGCCCCCTATCCCGGCGGCGCCATCAAGCTGGAGGTCGATGCGACCGACACGGTCCAGCGCATCTATCGCGTGAAGGAAACCATCCCCGTCGCCCAGGCCGGGCCGATGACCCTGCTGATGCCGCAATGGTTGCCGGGCAACCATGCGGCGCGCGGGCAGATCGAAAAGCTCGCCGGGCTGACCTTCACCGCCAATGGCCAGCCGGTCAAATGGGTCCGCGATCCGCTGGACGTCTACGCCTTCCAGATCGACGTGCCGCAGGGCGCAACCGAAATCGTCGCGTCGTTCCAGTTCCTGTCCGCGACCCAGCCCAACCAGGGCCGCGTCGTCATCACGCCCAAGATGATGAACATCCAGTGGGAGCAGGTGTCGCTCTATCCGGCCGGCTATTATATCCGCCAGATCCCGGTGCAGGCGACCGTGACCTATCCCGCCGGCTGGCAGGCCGCGACCGCGCTGCGCGGCACGAAGACGGGCGACACCGTCGCCTATGAGACGATCGACTATGAAGCGTTGCAGGATTCGCCCGTCTTTGCCGGCCGTTATTTCAAGCCGGTGGACCTGGGCCATAATGTCACGCTGAACATCGTCGCCGACGATGCCGACGAACTGAGCTACAAGCCCGAGCAGATCGCCAAGCACAAGAAGCTGGTGGACGAGGCCGGCGCGTTGTTCGGCACCTATCATTTCAACCATTATGATTTCCTGCTGGCCATCACCGACGAAATGGGCGGGATCGGCCTGGAGCATCATCGCAGTTCCGAAAACCAGGTTGAGCCGGGCTATTTCAAGGATTGGGATTCGGGCAAGGCGCTGCTGGACCGCAACCTTTTGCCGCATGAATTCACCCATAGCTGGGACGGCAAGTTCCGCCGGCCCGACCTGTTATGGACCCCCGATTTCCGCACGCCGATGCAGGATAATCTGCTGTGGGTCTATGAAGGGCAGACGCAATTCTGGGGCTATGTGCTGGGCGCGCGGTCGGGCATGTTCACCAAGCAGGAAACGCTGGACGCCTATGCCAATATCGCCGCCCGGCTCGACACGGCGGTCGGTCGCCAGTGGCGCGCGCTGGAAGACACCACGCATGATCCGATCATTTCCGCCCGGCGGCCCAAGGGCTGGACCAGCTGGCAGCGGTCGGAGGATTATTATAATGAAGGGCTGATGATGTGGCTGGAAGCCGACGCCATCATCAGCAAGGCGACGCGGGGCCGCAAGGGGCTGGACGATTTCGCCAAGGCGTTTTTCGGTATCAAGCCGGGCGACTGGGGCGAGGTCGTCTATAATCGCGACGACGTCATCAAGACGCTCAACGCGATCGCGCCCTATGACTGGGCCGGCTTCTTCCACAAATATGTCGACGACACGACTGGCGAGACGCCCAAGGGCGGCTTCTTCATGGGCGGGTACAAGCTGGTCTATACCGACGAGCCCAACAGCTTCACCAAGGCCGCCGAAACGGCCGGCAAATATGTCGACCAGGGATCGGGCGTCGGCCTGATCGTCAAGAATGACGGCGATATCAGCAGCGTCATCTGGGACAGCGCGGCGTTCAAGGCGGGCCTGATGGTCGGCGCCAAGATCGTGGCGGTCAACGGCAATGAATTTTCGCCCGAAGCCTGGAAGGCCGCAATCACCCAGGCAAAGGACGGCAAGACGCCGATCCAGATTATCCTAAAGCAGGATAAATATTACCGCACTTTGTCGCTCGCTTATTCAGGCGGGCTGCGCTATCCGCGCCTCGAAAAGACAGGAGAGGGTGAAGGCAGCCTCGACCGGCTGCTCAAACCGAGAACATGAATCACCCATAGCGCATCATTGTAGGAAAAAGGGTTTCCATGAATATCGAACTGATCCCGGTCGGCGACGATCCGCCCAACAGCCTGAACGTCATCATCGAGGTGCCGACCGGCGGCGAGCCGGTCAAATATGAGTTCGACAAGGCGTCGGGCGCTTTGTTCGTGGACCGCATCCTGCATACGCCGATGCGCTATCCGGCCAATTACGGCTTTGTGCCGCACACGCTGTCGCCCGATGGCGACCCGCTGGACGCGCTGGTGATCGCGCGCTCGCCCTTCATCCCCGGCGCCGTCGTCGCCGCGCGCCCGATCGCGGTGCTGAACCTGGAAGATGAAGCGGGCGGCGACGAAAAGCTGGTCTGCGTGCCCGCGGATTCGGTCTTCCCCTATTATTCCAATGTGACGGAGAAGGACGATCTGCCCGGCATCGTGATGGAGCAGATCGAGCATTTCTTCACCCACTATAAGGATCTGGAGAAGAAGAAGTGGGTGCGCGTCGGCACCTGGGGCGGCGCGGACGATGCCAAGCGCATCGTCCTGGAAGCTATCAGCCGCTACAAGGACGGCAAGAAGGCCGCCTGAGCCGGTTTTTGCGATACTGATTAAGAGCCGCGCGGAGCGATCCGCGCGGCTCTTCCGTTTCCGGGCATCGGTTCAGATCAACCGGTCCGCCTCCAGCGCGAGGGCAAGCGAATCGCGCCCCTTGGGCATCCGCGCATGGAGCCGGGCGTCGGCCTCTACCAGCCGATCCACCCCGGCCTGCAACTGCGCTTCGTCCAGGGTGAAGGGCAGGCGCAGGAACCGCTCGAACGCGCCGCCGACACCGAAACGCGGTCCGGCGGCGATGCGGACGCCCAGGCTTTCGGCCAGCGCCGCCAGTGCGGTCGCCTCCGCCCGCGGCAGCTCCGCCCAGAGCGACAGGCCGCCCGCCGGGGATTCGACCCGCCAATGGGGCAGATGGCGCTCGATCAATCCCAGCAGATGGTCGCGCCGGCTACGCAGCACGTCCGCCCGCGCGCCGAGGCCGACATCGGCGTCGATCAACTGCGCAACCGCAAGCTGTTCGACCACGGGGCTGGCCATGTCCATCGTCGTGCGCAGGCGCCCCAGCGCCGCGACCGTCTGCGCATCCGCGCGAATCCAGCCGACGCGCAGGCCGCCCCAGAAGATCTTGCTGGCCGAGCCAAGGGAAATGACCTGCCGTCCCGACGGATCATGCATCGCCATCGGCGGCGGCGGCGCGAAGTCGAGACCCATCGCCACCATCGTTTCATCGATGATGAGCGGCGTGTGGGTGCGCGCCGCCGCCGCGACCAGCGCCCGGCGGGTGGCCGGGTCCATGCTGCGCCCGGTGGGATTGTGGAAATCGGCGATGACGTAAGCGAAGCGCGGCGCGGTCTGGCGAAAGGCCGCCTCCATCGCGTCAATGTCCCAGCCCTGGCGGGGCAGGCCGACTGGCACCGGCACGACATGCGCGCGTTGCAGCGCCTGGATGACATTGTGATAGGTCGGATGATCGATCACCGCCCGGTCCCCCGGCCCCGCCAGCCATTTGAGCAGCAGCGAAAAGCCCTGCTGCGCGCCATTGGTGACCATGATCTGGTCCGGCGAAGTGGGGCAACCGCGCCGTTCATATTGGGCGGCGATCGCGCGCCGCAGCACCATCAGGCCGAACGGGTCATAGCCCAGATCGCCCAGATAGGCCGGCAGCGCCTCCACCGCATGACCATAAGCGCGCGCGACGCCGGGCGCGGCGGGAAGCGCGGCATGGGTCCAGTTGAGGAAATTGCCGCCATCGACCGGATCGATTTCCGCCAAGGGCGTTTCCGCCCGGCCGGTGGGCAGCCGCGTGACGCTGCCCGATCCCTGGCGGCTTTCCAGAAAGCCCTCGTCCCGCAAGCGGTCGAAAGCGGCGGCGACGGTCGTGCGGGACAGACCCAGCGCGGCGGCCAGTTCCCGCTCGCCCGGCAGCCGGACGTTAAGGCCCACGCGACCGTCGAGCACCAGCATCCGCAACGCCTGCGCCAGTTGGCGATAGGCAGGCTCCGCGCTGTCCTGCGCGCGCCAGGCGCCGAGCAGGCGGAGAAGGGACGGCGGACGCAGCAGCGAAGTGGACATGAGCGATGGCTCCGGCAACGAATGAGATCAGGGCCAGTTACGGCAAAAAGGCCTTACCAAAAAAGGCCAGTTCATGCAGCAAGGCATGGCATGGCGCGAAATCACCCCATTTCTTTTTCAGTCATGATCCGCTGGCATGGTGGTCGCGGCGGCGCGATGCGTCTGAGGCGGAGAAGGAGTGCGCCATGACCATGACACGCAGGACATTGCTGGGCGCGACCGCCACGCTGCCCTGGGCCGAGAGCCTGCCGGCCATGCCGACCGGGCCGGACGATGACGCGAGGTGGCGCGCGATTGCGGCGCTCTACGACTTGCCCGAGGAAGTGGCGCAGCTGGAAAATGCCTATTGGGGCGTGATGGCGCGGCCGGTGCGCGCGGAATATCAACGGCAGGTGGAACGGGTGAACCGGCTGTCCAGCTATTATGGACGCCTGTCCTATGGCGCGGACCATGCCCGCGTGAAGCGTGCGCTGGCCGCCAAGCTGGGCGTGCCGCCCGACGAGATCGCGCTGACCCGCAACGCGACCGAGGCGCTGAAGGCGCTGATCGGCCAATATGAACGGCTGCGTCCGGGCGGAGCCGTGCTGATCGCAGACCTGGACTATGACTCCATGCAGGCGGCCTGCGCGTCGCTGGCGCACCGGTGCGGGGCTGGGCTGATCCGCATCGCCCTGCCCGAACCCGCCAGCCATCAGGGGCTGATCGACGCCTATGCCGCCGCGCTGGATGCCAACCCGAAGCTGCGGCTGATGCTGCTGACCCATATCAGCCATCGCACCGGGCTGATGCTGCCGGTGCGGGAGATCGTCGCGATGGCGCGGGCGCGCGGCGTCGATGTCATCGTCGATGCGGCGCATAGCTGGTGCCAGGCGGATTTCACCTTGCCGGACCTGGATGCCGATTTCGTGGGCCTGAACGGGCATAAATGGCTCGGCGCGCCGCTGGGCGTGGGCATCCTCCATATCCGCAAGGGCCGGCTCGACACGATCGCGCGCGATCCGGCCGATGACGGCGCGCATCCCGAGAGTATCGAATCGCGGGTCCATACCGGCACGCTCGACTTTGCCGCGCAATTGACGGTGCCGGCGGCGCTCGCCTTTCAGGAACGGATCGGCGGCGCGGCCAAGGCGGCGCGGCTGCGCTTCCTGCGCGACCGCTGGGCCGAAACGCTGCGCGACATGGACGGGATCGAGATATTGACGCCGGCCGATCCGCGCCTTGCCTGCGCGATCACCGCCTTCCGCATCCGCGGCCTGACCTCGGTCGCGGACAATGTCGGCATCGCACGCCGCTTGCTGGAGGACCATCGCATCCTGACGGTCCATCGCACCGGACCGGCGAAGGGCGCCTGTGTGCGCGTTACGCCGTCGGTCTATAGCCGGCCCGAGGATATGGACGCATTGACGACAGCGCTGCGCGGCCTTGTGCCCGCGCTGGCAAAGACGGCATGATGGCCGCCGCCGACCAAGGAGACAGATGATGATCCGCCTGCTCGCCCCCACATTGCTGCTGGCGCTCTGCGCCGCGTCCGTCCCCCAAGACCAGGCGCTGGCGCCGCTCGCATTCGAACAGATCGCCCCCGAAGGCACGAAGATGCCGCGTTTCAAAGTCGATGCCGCCTGGCCCGCCATGCCCGGCGACTTGCTGCTGGGGCAGGTCAGCGGCGTGGCGGTGGCGCCCGACGATACGGTCTGGGTGGTCCACCGCCCCCACTCGCTGACCGCCACCGACACCGGGCTGGCGCAGACGCCGCCTATCGCCGTCTGCTGCAAGCCGGCGCCGCCGGTGGTGCATTTCGCGCAGGACGGGCGCTATCTGGGCGGCTGGGGCGGCGCGGCGAGCGCGCCGAGCGTCGACGGCGTCAACCAGTGGCCGTCCAGCCTGCACGGTATTTTCGTCGATGCGGCGAACACGGTCTGGTTCGGCGGCAATGGCAAGGGCGACCATGTCGTGCTCAACTATAGCGCGGACGGGCAATTTCTGCGCCGCTTCGGCCAGCGGGACAAGACCGGCGGCAATGACGCGACCGACCAGCTCGGCAATCCGTCCGACGTCAATCATTCGGACGGCATGGTGCTGATTTCCGACGGCTATGTGAACCGCCGGGTGATCGGTTTCGACGGCCGGTCCAATGCGTATAAGGGGCGTTGGGGCGCCTATGGCAAGCCGCCGGTCGCTCCCACGCGCAGCGGCGATTTCGACCAGAGCCATGCCGTCGATCCCGGCAAGGTCGCCGATCCCAAGGCCCAGACCTTCGCCGACATCGTCCATTGCGTGGTGCCGACGAAAGACGGGCATCTCTATGTCTGCGACCGCAACAACAACCGTGCACAGCTGTTCAAGCGGGACAAGGATGGCGGCCTGACCTTCGTGCGCGACCTGCTGATCGCGCCGGAAACGGGGGGCACCCATACCGTGACCGACATCGCCTTTTCGCCCGATCCGCAGCAAACCTATCTCTATGTCGCCGACATGATGAACGGGCGCATCTGGATATTGAAGCGCGCCACCCATGAAGTGCTGGGCGCGATCGGCCGGGTGGGACGGCAGGCGGGACAATTTACCTGGCTGCACAGCATTGATACCGACAGCGCCGGCAATATCTATGCGACCGAGGTGAACACCGGCCGGCGCGTGCAAAAGCTTGTCTTCACCGGCATCCAATAGGAGAATGTGCGTGGCGACCGAGCTGTACGACCTGACCGTGCCCGTTTTCATCCGGGGCCTCAACATCCTGTCAGCGCTGCTGGAGAAAGGCGCCGCCTTTGCCGCGGAGAAGGGCATCGACCCCGCGACCCTGACCGATGCCCGGCTGATCGAGGACATGAACCCGCTGACGGCGCAGATCCAGTCCGCCTGCGACACGGCCAAGGGCACGGTGACGCGACTGGGCGAACTGGAGCCGGTGGCGATGGCCGATACCGAGCAGACGTTCGAGGACATGCAGGCGCGGATCGCGCGGACCATCGCCCTGCTGGAAGCGGTGCCGCGCGATCGGATCGACGGGCGCGAGGATGCGACCGTGGTGCTCAAGGTGCCGGGTGGTGAAATCCCCTTCACCGGGCGCAGCCATGTGCTGACCTTCTCGCTGCCCAATTTCTATTTCCATGTCGGCATCGCCTATGCGCTGCTGCGCAAGGCCGGTGTGCCGCTGGGCAAGCTCGACTATCTCGGCGGGATCTAAGGGTTTTTCGCGCGGGCGTCGGGAGAGAATACCGCCTCTTTCGCGCCTGCGTGCAGTTTATCCCGCGATCAGGCGAATATAGGCGCTGGCGACCCAGCCGCTGACGCAAGGGCCGTCATAGGGCTGCTTGCTCTCCACGGGGGATGACACGCCGCAATCGACGGCGTCCGTTCCATTGTCCGGCGCCGACGCTGGCCCTGCGCCTACCGCTGCCGGCGGAACGACCACGCCCAGCCATTTCTGGTCGATGCTGCGGGTGCAGACATAGGCCCGCCCGCCCTCTGCCAGGCGCGCAACCTCCTGCGCTTCGGCGAAGGGAGCGGCCCGCACGGCCAGTCCCGCGCCACCGGCCCGCGTCACCTGCCCCATCGCGCCACAGGCGTCGAGGCGCGACCCGTCCTCGCCAATCGTCACGGGTCGGGCCAGCGTGGATTCGATCCGGCTTTCCGGCACATCTTCCCGCGGCGCGCCGACGACGGAACTGTTGGGCAGTTCCTCATAGACATCATTGCGCTTCGAACAGGCGACGAGCGAGAAAAGGGGGAGCAGCATCAGGGCCAGGACGGTGCGCATGGAAAGCCTGATAGACCGGGCCGGGGCCGGGGGGAAGACGCCATGTTTCGCTTTAGTTTCAGCGCGCCTTTCCCTATATGCTCGGCATGAGCGAAGAACCGGTAAATTCCCCCAACAGCAATGATTATGGCGCCGACAGCATCAAGGTGCTGAAAGGGCTGGATGCCGTGCGCAAGCGGCCCGGCATGTATATCGGCGACACCGACGATGGCAGCGGCCTGCATCACATGGTGTTCGAGGTGTCGGACAATGCGATCGACGAGGCGCTGGCCGGCCATTGCGACAAGATCGTCATCACCCTCAATCCCGACGGCTCCGTCAGCGTCGAGGATAATGGCCGCGGCATCCCCACCGGCATCCATAAGGAAGAAGGCGTGTCGGCGGCGGAGGTCATCATGACCCAGCTGCACGCGGGCGGGAAGTTCGAGAATACCAGCGACGACAATGCCTATAAGGTGTCGGGCGGCCTGCATGGCGTGGGCGTATCGGTGGTCAATGCACTGTCCGAATGGCTGGACCTCAACATCTGGCGCGACGGCAAGGAACATCATATGCGCTTCGCCTATGGCGACGCGACCGCGCCGCTGGAGGTCATCGGCGATGCGCCGGAGGGCAAGAAGGGGACGCGCGTCACCTTCCTCGCCAGCATGGAAAAGGCGCCGGGCGACGGCGCGACTTTCAAAAATCATACCGAATATGACTTCGAAAAGCTGGAGCATCGCTATCGCGAGCTGGCTTTCCTCAACAGCGGCGTGCGCCTGTTCCTGGTCGATGCGCGGCATGAGGAAAAGAAGGAGATCGAGCTGTTCTACGAGGGCGGGATCGCCGCCTTCGTCAAATATCTCGACCGCAACAAGGCGGCGATGATGCCCGAGCCGATCGCGATTACGGGCACGCGCGACGATGTCACCATCGATGTCGCGCTGGAGTGGAATGACAGCTATTATGAGAATGTGCTGTGTTTCACGAACAACATCCCGCAGCGCGACGGCGGCACCCACCTCGCCGCCTTCCGCGCGGCGCTGACCCGTACGCTCAACAATTATGCGGAAAAGTCGGGCGCGCTGAAGAAGGAGAAGGTCTCCCTGACCGGCGAGGATATGCGCGAGGGGCTGACCGCGATCGTCTCGGTCAAGTTGCCCGACCCCAAATTCTCGTCGCAGACCAAGGACAAGCTGGTCTCCTCCGAAGTGCGCCAGCCGCTCGAAAGCCTGATGGCGGACAAGATGGCCGAGTGGCTGGAGGAAAATCCGCAACATGGGCGCATGATCGTCCAGAAGGTGATCGATGCCGCCGCCGCGCGCGAAGCGGCGAAGAAGGCGCGTGAACTGACCCGGCGCAAGGGCGCGATGGACATTGCCTCGCTGCCCGGCAAGCTGGCCGATTGTCAGGAACGCGACCCCGCCAAGTCCGAACTCTTCCTGGTCGAGGGCGATTCGGCGGGCGGATCGGCCAAGCAGGGGCGCAACCGCCATAATCAGGCGATCCTGCCGCTGAAGGGCAAGATCCTGAACGTCGAGCGCGCCCGGTTCGACCGGATGCTGTCGTCCAAGGAAGTCGGCACGCTGATCCAGGCGATGGGCACGGGCATCCGCGACGATTTCAACCTGGAAAAGCTGCGCTACCACAAGATCGTCATCATGACCGACGC
Source organism: Sphingobium sp. C100 (assembly GCF_000508185.1). GTDB lineage: Bacteria > Pseudomonadota > Alphaproteobacteria > Sphingomonadales > Sphingomonadaceae > Sphingobium. The sequence continues at coordinate 19,961 of NZ_AYOY01000155.1, forward strand.
GGACGTCGATGGCGCGCATATCCGCACCCTGCTGCTGACCTTCTTCTATCGGCAGATGCCGCAGATCATCGAGGCGGGGCATCTCTATATCGCCCAGCCGCCGCTTTATAAGGCGACGCGCGGCCGTTCCGAAGTCTATCTGAAGAATGAGGCGGCGCTGGAGCAATATCTGGTCGACAATGGTGTCGATACGATGGTGCTGGAAACCAGCGGCGGCGCGCGCAGCGGCGATGACCTGCGCCACCTGATCGAGCATAGCCGGCGGATGCGCGCGGTGATGCGCTATGTGCCGCGTCGCTATAATGCCGCCATCATCGAGGCGCTGAGCCTGAATGGCGCACTGGACCCCGAATTGTCGACCGCCGCGCAGGCCGAGCGGCTGGCCGCGACCGTCGCCTGGATGGACGACCAGGATGCCGAAGGGCGCTGGACCGGCCGCATCGCCGAGGAAGGCGGTTTTCATTTCGAGCGGCGATGGCGCGGCGTGACCGATCATCATGTGATCGAGGGCGGTTTCGTCGGGTCGGCCGAAGCGCGCAAGCTGCACGCCATCGCCAGCGAGGAAGCCGGCAGCTATCGCAGCACCAGCCGACTGGTCACGGCGAAGGCCGCGCAGGCTGCCGAGGAAGCGGGCGAGGACGATCTGCCCGCCGCTCCGACCAAGGGCACGATGATCACGTCACCCAGCGAGTTGCTGGACGCGATTTTGACGGCGGGGCGCAAGGGCCTGGCGATCCAGCGCTACAAGGGTCTGGGCGAAATGAACGCGGAACAGCTGTGGGAAACGACGCTGGACCCGGACAATCGCTCCATGCTGCGCGTCGAGGTGGAGCAGGCCGATATTGCCGACGAGGTTTTCTCCCAGTTGATGGGCGATGTCGTCGAATCGCGCCGCGACTTCATTCAGGACAATGCGCTGAACGTCGCCAATCTGGACGTGTAAGGTGTGACGGACGCGGATCGGCCTCGCTGTCTCTGGGCGCAGGGCGATCCGCTCTACAGCGCCTATCATGACGAGGAATGGGGCGTGCCGCAGCGCGATTCGCGGATGCTCTGGGAAATGTTGATGCTGGAGGGGTTTCAGGCCGGCCTCTCCTGGATCACAATCTTGCGCAAGCGCGAGGGGTTTCGCGCCGCCTTCGCCGGTTTCGATCCTGACACGGTGGCGGCGTTCGGCGTGGGCGATGTCGAGCGGCTGATGGGCGATCCCGGCATCGTGCGGGCGCGGGCGAAAATCGAGGCGACGATCATGGGCGCGCGCATATTTTGCGCGATGCGCGAGGCAGGGGAGGATTTTGCCGCTTATGCCTGGTCCTTCGTCGATGACCGGCCGGTCCAGGGCGACGGTGTGACCGTGCCAGCCCATACGCCCCTGTCCGCCGCCATTTCCAAGGATATGAAGGCGCGTGGCTTCAAATTTGTCGGGCCGACCATCGTCTATGCCTGGATGCAGGCGACGGGCATGGTGAATGACCATGCCACGACCTGTTTCCGCCGGAGCCCGCTGGCGGCATGAGGCAGGCGGGCTGGCTTTTGGCGCCTGCCCTGCTCACCGCCTGCGGAGACACGCCACCTGCCGGCAACGACGCCGCGCCTGTGAAGGCCCCTATCACAGCGCCTGTCGCACCCGTTATGAACGACAGCGAACCCGACACATCCACGCCGCCGCCCCTGCCCGCGTCCAGGCCCAAGCCATTGGTTTCACGTGAAACACATGCGCCGTCGGTCGCCGAGCCGGATTATCGCGCGATCGGGACCGAGCCCTTCTGGGCGGTGACGGTGCGAGGATCGATCGCGACGCTGGAGCGGCCGGACAAGCCGCCGATGCGCTTTACCGTGCACGCGAGCCAGGACCGGCGCACGCTTCGCTATCAGGGCGATGGCTTCACCATGACGGTGAGCGAAGGACCATGCAGCGACGGGATGAGCGACGCCATCTGGTCCGACCGGGTGCAGATCAGCTTCGGGCAAGGCACGCTGAAAGGGTGTGGCGGCGTGCGCGACGACCTGTGGGAAAATCGTCCCTGATCGTCCTGTGGAAGGTCGGCGTTTAGAAAGGGCGTGCGAAACCATGAGCGACCACCCTGTCCATTCATCCCGTCGCGCGTTGCTGATGGCGACGGGCGCGCTGGCAGCCGCCGGACTGTCCGGGCCGGCGGCCTCCCAGAGTTTGCGCGAGCCGCCTGTGCCCCCCACGGGGCCGAAAAAGATGCTCGGTATGGTCGTGTTCGAAGGGTTTGAACTGCTCGACATATTCGGGCCGCTCGAAATGTTCGGCATGATCAACGATCGCATTTCAACGGTGCTGATTGCGGACAAGGCCGGACCGGTGACGAGCCGCACCGGGCCGGCGACGATCGCGGACGTCAGCTTCGCCGATGCACCCAAGCTGGACATCGTGATGATCCCCGGCGGTTCCGGGACCAGGAGGGAGGTCAACAATCCCGCCTTCCTGGAGGCGGTGAAAAACCTGGCGGAAGCGACTCCGCAGGTCGCGACGGTCTGCACCGGGTCGGCCGTTCTGGCAAAAACCGGGCTGCTCGACGGGGTGAAGGCCACCAGCAACAAAATGGCGTGGCAATGGGCGACGGCCCAGGGCGCCAAAGTGATCTGGCTGCCCAAGGCGCGGTGGGTCGAGGATGGAAAATATATCTCGTCGTCCGGGATTTCCGCCGGCATCGACATGGCGCTGGCGCTGATCGCGAAGCTCTATGGCAAGGACATGGCGCATTGGGTGGCCAATCGCGCCGAATATCGCTGGCATGACGATCCGACCGACGATCCCTTCGCCGCGATGAGCGGGCTGGGCTAGAGTCATTTGTTGCCGCATTCTTTTCTGCGGCAAACCGGTTCCCACTTTCCCGCACGATGCTCTGGGCCTCAGTCGGCCCGCATCGCTTCGGCCACCAGCGCCTCGGCCTCCATCAGCAGCGCGTCCTCCGCGGCGCTTTGCGCTACTTGCTCGCGGCCGATCAGGATCAGCACCGGCACCGCCAGCGGGCTGACGCGGTCGAGCGCGATGTGCAGCATCGTCGTCGCAGCCCGGTCGATCAGGTCGCCCAGCCGCCCCACATCGGTCATGCGCGCGCGGGCGTCGGCCCAGGCGGCCTTGAGCAGCAGATGATCGGGCTGATATTTGCGCAGCACGTCGTAGATGAGGTCGGTCGAGAACGTGACCTGCCGCCCGGTCTTGCGCTTGCCCGGATGCTGCCGTTCGATCAGGCCGGAGATCACCGCCACGTCGCGGAAGGCGCGCTTGAGCAGGCTCGACTGTTCGACCCAGTCGATAAATTCATGGTCGAGAATGTCGGCCGAAAACAGGCTTTGAGGATCAGTGACCGGCTTCATGCCATAGACCGCCAGCGCATAGTCGTTGGAAACGAAGCCCAGCGGCATCAGCCCCTGGCTCTCCATCCGCCGGGTCAGGAGCATCCCCAGCGACTGGTGCGCGTTCCAGCCTTCGAAACTATAGCAGACCAGATAATGGCGGCCTTCATGCGGGAAGGTCTCGATCAACAGCTGACCCGGCTGCGGCAGGGCGGAGCGTAGCTTCTGCATCTCCAGCCATTCGCGCACATCTTCGGGGAAACGGTGCCAGGCTTCCGGCTCGGCCAGAAAATGCCGCACCCGATCGGCCAGCCGCGTCGACATCGCCATGCGCGTACCGCCCCAGCTGGGGATGCGCGCCTGCTTCGCTGTCGCACGCACCACCAGGTCGCTGATGTCCACGCGCACCACCTCCAGCGCCATGCCGGAGAAGAAGAAGCTGTCGCCCGGCCGCAAGGTGGCGGCGAACCCCTCCTCCACCGTGCCCAGCTTGCGGCCATTGGCGAACCGGACGGCGAGCGCGGGCTGATCGACGATGATGCCGGCATTCAGCCGATGCTGCTGGACGAAGCGGGGGTGCGACACGCGCCAAAGCACATTGCCTTGGCCGTCCGCCTCCTGCGTCAGCCGCTTGAAGCGATCATAGGCGCGCAGGGCGTAGCCGCCGCCTTCGATGAAATGCAGCACATGGTCGAACGCCTCCGCCGTCAGGGCGCTATAGGGGGTGGACGATCGGATTTCGGCCAGCAGGTCTTCGGCGCGGAACGGCCCGGCGCAGGCGAGGCCCATGACATGCTGCGCCAGCACGTCGAGGCTGCCGGGGCGGAAATCGTCGGCGTCGCGCTCTCCCGCCTCGACCGCATCGAGCGCGGCGCGCGCCTCCAGATATTCGAAGCGATTGCCGGGGATCAGCACCGCTTCGCTGGGGCAGTCGAGCCGGTGATTGGCGCGGCCGATGCGCTGGAGCAGGCGCGAGCTGCCCTTTGGCGCGCCCATCTGGATCACGCAGTCGACATTGCCCCAATCGACGCCCAGGTCGAGCGACGCGGTGGCGACGAGCGCGCGCAGCTTGCCCGCCGCCATCGCGCTTTCCACCTTGCGCCGCGCCTCGATCGACAGGCTGCCATGGTGGATGGCGATGGGCAGGTTGGCGTCATTGGCCGACCAGAGGGACTGAAAAATGAGTTCGGCCAGCCCGCGCGTGTTGCAGAAGACCAAAGTCGTCCGGCGCGACTCGATTTCCGCCATGACCTGTTTCGCGGCATATTTGCCCGAATGGCCCGACCAGGGGACGCGCCCTTCCGGGATCAGGATGGCGACATTGGGGTCGGCGCCCTGTTCGCCCAGCACCGGCGTCACGACATTGATGTCGCCATCGGGCGCCAGCCAGGCGCGATAGGCGTCGATGTCCGCCACCGTCGCGGACAGCGCCACCCGGCGCAGCGCCGGATTGATCGCCTGCAACCGCGCCATGGACAGGTTGAGCAAGTCGCCGCGCTTCTGCGTCGCGAAGGCATGGACCTCATCAACGATCACGGTCTTGAGGTCCGCGAACATGATCGCCGAGTCAGGATAGCTGAGCAGCAAGGAGAGCGATTCGGGCGTGGTGAGCAAGATCTGCGGCGGCCGGACGCGCTGGCGCGCCTTGCGATCGGACGGCGTGTCGCCGGTGCGCGTTTCGACCCGGATGGGCAGGCCCATCTCCTCGATCGGGGTGAGCAGGTTGCGCCGCACATCGACCGCCAGCGCTTTCAGGGGCGAGACGTACAGGGTGTGAAGGCCGTCGGCCGGATTTGCGATCAGGTCAGTGAGCGTCGGCAGGAAGCCCGCGAGCGTCTTCCCCGCCCCGGTCGCCGCGACGAGCAGCGCATGGTCGCCCCGCTGCGCGACATCCAGCATCTCCACCTGATGCCGCCGCGGCCGCCACCCGCGCGCGGCGAACCAATTGGCAAGGATGGAGGGGAGCGCGGCGGGCATCGGGACAGATGTAGGGTGCGTGGGGCGATGGGGGAAGGCGGGGCGGCAAGCCGGCGCTCGCGAGAAAGCCTTGGCCGGATGGGACGCGGGCGGGAACGGTCCGCCGGACCAAGCGTCCCTATATCCAGGTGATCTGCTTTCGCCCCTTTAGGAGTTGCCCTTGATTCCCTTTCTTTCGGAAGCTGCCGTTCTTGCCGCGGAGGCGCCGAAGATCGAGGAGCATTATTTCGCCATCCTGTTTGGCCTGGGCGGCATGGTCCTGCTGGTCGCATGGCTGCCGATCCTGCTCAAGCGCCTGCCCCTGTCGCTTCCTATCGTCTGCGTGGCAATTGGCACGATCTTGTTCTCGGTGGAGCCTTTCGCAAGCTGGGCTCCCCATCCAGAAAAGACGCCGACCCTGGTCGAACGTGCGACGGAACTCATCGTCATCGTGTCGCTGATGGGCGCAGGACTCAAGATCGAGCGCGTCGTCGGTTGGAAACGCTGGGGCGTCACCTGGCGACTGCTCAGCATCGCCATGCCGATCACGATCATCGTGGTGATGCTGGTCGGGCACCAGCTTCTTGGCCTCGGCCTTGCCACTGCCCTGTTGTTTGGCGGCGCGCTCGCGCCGACCGATCCCGTGTTGGCAGGCGATGTGCAGATCAAACATGACGAGGATGAAGAGGAAGCCGAAGCGAAGTTCGCCCTGACCAGCGAGGCGGGGCTGAATGACGCGCTGGCCTTTCCCTTTATCCATCTGGCTGTTGCGATCGCCGCCATGGGCGGCCTTGATATACATATTTTCACCCGCTGGGTGCTTCAGGACGTGCTTTGGAAGTTGACGGCGGGGCTGGCGGTCGGCGCCGCACTAGGCTGGCTGATCGGGTGGGTCATCTACCGCCTTCCCGATGAAGCCCGCCTGTCGAAAACCGGCGATGGCTTCATCGCGCTCGGCGCCACGCTGGTTGTGTACAGCGCTGCTGAGTTCGCGCACGGCTATGGTTTTCTTGCCGTCTTCGTCGCCGGGTTGATGATCCGTCGTGCGGCGCAGGGGCATGACTTCAACAAGCGCCTGCATGATTTCGCGGACGAAGCCGAGCGATTGTTGATGATGTTATTGCTATTGATGTTTGGCGGCATGCTTGCGGCGGGTCTGCTCAATGGCATCGGATGGAAAGAAATATTGTTCGCCGCGATCATGCTGCTGATAATCCGGCCGCTGGCTGGCTGGATCAGCCTCCTGGGCGTGAAGCGCCCCCGACTTGAACTTGCGATCATCGCGTTTTTCGGCATCCGAGGCCTGGGGTCGGTCTATTATCTCAGCTACGGCCTCAATCATGGGGCTTTCGAATATGAATATAGCCTGTGGGGCACGCTGGGGCTGATCGTGGGCGCGTCAATCCTGATGCACGGGATTCTCGTTACGCCCGCGCTGGATAGGCTCGCCCGCCACTATCATAAGATCGGTATCCTCGGCGAAGGGGCGAACAAGTGAGCCAAGCCTCAGAATTTGGAAAAATGCCCGCGCCTACAAGGGGAATCGGTAAAGATGGGTTGGAAACATTCATACGCCCCCGCGTAAGATTATGTCGCTGCCCTCTGGCCCCTGCACCCGGTCCTGCGCTACAGTCCGGCCATGACGAGCGGCGCAGCAGATGCCGCCCCCAAGCAGGAGAATGACATGCCCGGCGAGACCCCATCCGACCTGTCCGAAGCCGATCTGACCGGCGTGGAGCCGAGCGGCAACCGCCGCCGCCCCAAGCCGCCGATCATGGAGATTGACGGCCGCAAGCTGAAGCCCGCCACGTTGATGATGGGCCATGGCTATGACCCGACCCTGTCCGAAGGATCGCTCAAACCCCCGATCTTCCTCACCTCCACCTTCGCGTTCGAAAGCGCGGCGGCGGGCAAGCGGCACTTCGAGGGGGTGACGGGCATCCGTCCCGGCGGTGCGGAGGGGCTGGTCTATTCGCGCTTCAATGGGCCGAATCAGGAAATTTGCGAGGACCGGTTGTCGGTGTGGGAAGAGGCGGAGGATGCGCTGCTCTTTTCCAGCGGCATGTCGGCCATCGCCACAACCCTGCTCGCTCTGGTCCAGCCGGGCGATGTGATCGTGCATTCTGCGCCGCTCTATGCCGCGACCGAATCGCTGATCGGGCGCATCCTTGGCCGCTTCGGCGTGCAGTGGCTCGATTTTCCCGCAGGCGCCACGCCCGAGGAGATTGGCGCGGTGATCGACCAGGCGAAGGGGCTGGGCCGCATCGCCATGATCTATCTGGAAAGCCCGGCGAATCCCACCAATGTGCTGGTCGATCTGGACGCGGTGGTCGCGCGGCGCGACTCGGCCTTTGCCGGGGCGAGCCATGTGCCGCCGATCGCCATCGACAACACCTTCCTCGGCCCGTTGTGGCACAAGCCCCTCGCCCATGGCGCGGACCTGGTCATCTACAGCCTCACCAAATATGCCGGCGGCCATAGCGATCTGGTCGCGGGCGGGGTGCTGGGCAGCAACGCGCTCATCAACATCATTCGGCTGATGCGCAACACCATCGGCACCATCCTCGATCCGCACAGCGCCTGGATGCTGCTGCGGTCGCTGGAGACGCTGGAACTGCGGATGAGCCGGGCGGGCGAGAATGCGGAAAAGGTCTGCGCCTGGCTGCGCGACCAGCCGCAGGTGGAAAAGGTCGTCTATCTCGGCTTCCCGGAAACAGAACGGCAGGCCGACATCTACCGCCGCCATTGTTCGGGCGCGGGATCGACCTTCTCGCTCTACCTCAAGGGCGGCGAGGCGGAGGCCTTCGCCTTTCTCGACGCGCTCAAGATCGCCAAGCTGGCGGTCAGTCTGGGCGGGACCGAGACGCTGGCCAGCCACCCCGCCGCGATGACCCATTTGTCCGTGCCGGCGGAGCGGAAGAAGGCGCTGGCGATCGGCAATAATATGGTGCGCATCTCGATCGGCTGCGAGGATGCGGACGACCTGATCGCGGACTTCGCCCAGGCGCTGCGGCAGATCGCATGAGCGCGCGCCCGATTATCCTCATCGCCCAGCCGCATCTGGCGCCGTTGCTCGGCCTGCTGACGGCTGATTATGACGTCAGGATGCTCTGGGAGGATGACGGGCGGGCGCAGGCCGGCGCGGCGCAGGCGCTGGTGACGGCCGGGGAGTTCCGGCTCGACCCCGCGCTGATCGCCGCGATGCCGCATCTTGGCCTCATCGCCTGCTTCACCGTGGGCTATGACGGGGTCGACCTGGACCTGGCGCGCGCACGCGGGATCGCCGTCGCCCATGCCGGCAACGTCAATGCGCAGGATGTCGCCGACCATGCCATCGGCCTGATGCTGGCCCATCGCCACTGGATCGTCGCGGGCGACCGCCAGTTGCGCGCAGGGCTTTGGACCGCGCAGGCCAAGACGATCACGCGGTCGATGGGCGGCGCGCGGCTGGGCATTGTCGGCATGGGCGCGATCGGCATCGCCACGGCGGAACGGGCGCAGGCGATGAAGATGCGGATCGGCTGGTGGGGGCCTCGCGACAAGCCGGGCCTGCCCTGGCCCCGCGCCGACAGTCTGGCCGCGCTGGCGAAGGACAGCGACATGCTGGTGGTCGCGGCGCGAGCGCAGGCGGATAATCGCGGGATGATCGACGCCGCGATTCTCGACGCGCTTGGGCCGGACGGGCTGCTGGTCAATGTTGCGCGCGGCCAGTTGGTGGACGAGGCGGCGTTGGTCGATGCGCTGAAGGCGGGACGGCTGGGCGGCGCGGCGCTGGACGTGTTCGATCCCGAACCGACCGACCCGGCGCGCTGGGCGGATGTTCCCAACGTCGTGCTGACGCCGCATATCGGCGGTGCGACCCAGGAAGCCGTCAGTCAGATGGCGCAGATGCTCAAGGCCAATCTCGCCGCCCATTTCGCGGGGCAGCCGCTGCCCGCTCCGGTGATCTAGTCCCAGTCGACCCGGGTCCAGCCGCGCGCCGCCGCCAGCTTCGCCAGCGGCTTGTGCGGGTTGGACGCGAAAGGCAGATCGGCAAATTCCAGCATCGGCGCGTCCGACACATGGTCCGAATAAGCGCGGACATGGGCATGGGCGCGGTCGATCGCCTCGGCCGCCATCCACGCCTTGATCATGCGCAGCTTGCCCGTGTCATAGCAATTTTCTCCCGCGATCTTCGCGCGGACATAGCGCAGATCCTGGCTCAAATGGTCGGTGGCGATTACCGCGTCGAAGCCCAGCCGCCGTGCGATCGGTTCGACATAGAGGCGGTAGGACGCGGTAGCGAGCACCAGCCGATAGCCGTCGGCCCGGTCGCGGGCGATTTGCGCGACCGCGCCCCGGCGCAAATTTGTCGCCATCACCTTGTCGGCGTAGCTTTCGACATGGGGCATTAATTTCGCCCGCTCGACATGATAGCCGATCATCAGCGCCTGATTGAGTTCCTTGAGCCGCTGGCGCGTGATGAGCTTGAGCACATAGGCCAGCATCAACAGGATGACGCAGGGGAAAAGCAGCAACCGCCATGGCGCCATCGCGCGCGCGACGTGAATCAGGAAGCCGGTATAAGTGCCCTTGAACGTGACCGTGCGGTCCATATCGTAGATCGCCAACTTGTGCGTCATGCCGTTCCCGAAACTTTTGCGCGAGCCCTTCGTTCTGGCTTGCGGATGGGCCGTTTCGGCTTGCCGTGCAACCGATAATGGACCACTAAACCGACTTGATGAACAAAGCCGCCGACCTTGCAGAAGAAATGGGCGATGACGGCACGGTAATTCGGCTTTCGGGAAACCTGGCCATAGCGTGCCTCCATGACCTGCCCGCCCGCCTTGATGGGTATCAGGACGCAGTGCGCGCCATCGACCTGTCGCAGGTGGATCATATCGACACGATCGGCGCCTGGACGGTGCACCGCACGGCCGCACGGCTGGGCGCGGACATTGTCGGTGCGAACGAGGACGCCCGTCGCCTGATCGAGGCGGTAGGCCAACTGGACGAGCCGGTGACGATCCGCCCCGATCATGCCCCGCCCTGGAAGCGTGTGGTAGGCCAGATCGGCGAAGCGGTCACCAATGCCGGATCGACCTTGTTCGGCCTGCTGGGCTTTTTCGGCGCGAGCCTGGTCACGACCTGGGCACTGATTCGCCACCCGAGCCGGTTCCGCGTCAATGCGGTGGTTCAGCGATTCGAGGTAGTCGGCGTCTCCGCCCTGGGCATCATTGGCCTGATGAGTTTCCTGATCGGCATTGTGATCGCCCAGCAGGGTTCGGTCCAGTTGCGCCAGTTCGGCATGGAAATGCTGACCATCAACCTGGTCGGCCGCCTCACCTTCCGCGAACTGGGCGTGCTGATGACCGCGATCATGGTTGCGGGCCGGTCCGGCTCCGCTTTTGCCGCGCAGCTCGGCACGATGAAATTGACCGAGGAAATCGACGCGATGCGCACGATCGGCGTTTCGCCGATGGAGGCGCTGGTGCTGCCGCGCACGCTGGCCGTGGTGGTGATGATGCCGCTGCTCGGCTTCTATTCCTCGATCGTCGCGATTATCGGCGGCGGCTTTCTGTGCGCGGTCTCCCTCGACATTCCACCCATCACCTTCGTCCAGCGATTGCGCGAAGTCGTGCCGATCACCGACCTGTGGGTCGGCCTGATCAAGGCGCCGGTCTTTGGCGTCATCATCGCGCTGGCGGGCTGCTACCAGGGGATGCAGGTCAAGGCGAATGCGGAAGAGGTCGGCCTGCGCACCACCGCCGCGGTGGTGCAGGCGATTTTCCTGGTGATCGTGATCGATGCCTTCTTCGCCGTCTTCTTCACCTGGGTCGGGTGGAATTGATGAGCGAGGTGGATGCGCAGCAGGCCGAGGAAAACCGGATCGACGAGGCCGTCGAGCGGAGCGATATCGCGATCGAAGTCCGCGGCTTGCGGAACAGCTTCGGCGATCAGGTCGTGCACGAGAATCTCGATCTCGACGTTCGCAAGGGCGAGATATTGGGCGTGGTCGGCGGGTCCGGCACCGGCAAGTCGGTTCTGATGCGCGCGATCATCGGCTTGCAGAACCCCGACGCGGGCGACATCTGCGTCTTTGGCAAATCGATGATCGGGGAACTGAACGACGATGAGGCGCTGGCGATCCGCAAACGCTGGGGCGTGTTGTTCCAGGGTGGCGCGCTGTTTTCCACGCTGACCGTGGCCGAAAATGTCGAGGTGCCGATCCGCGAATATTATCCCAATATCGGGCCGGCCCTGCGCGACGAAATCGCGGCCTACAAGATCCGCATGACCGGCTTGCCGGCAGAGGCCGGACCCAAATATCCGGCGGAACTGTCGGGCGGCATGAGAAAGCGCGCCGGCCTTGCCCGGGCGCTGGCGCTGGACCCGGACCTGCTGTTCCTCGACGAGCCCACCGCCGGGCTCGACCCGATCGGCGCAGCGGCCTTCGACGACCAGACCCGGCGGCTGCAACAGACGCTGGGCCTTACCGTCTTCCTGATTACGCATGATCTCGATACGCTTTATTCGATTTGCGATCGGGTGGCGGTGTTGGCGGACAAGCGGGTGATTGCGGTAGGCACGATCGCCGAGTTGCTGGCGACCGATCACCCCTGGATCCAGGAATATTTCAACGGCCCGCGCGGCCGCGCAGCCACGGCCGCGGTCGAACGCGAAAAGAACAAGGCGGCGTCGACGCCGCCGGATGGAAGGCGATAGGATATGGAAACCCGCTCCAATCATGTGCTGGTGGGCACGGCCACGCTATTGCTGCTGGCCGCGGTCATGATCGCCGCTTTCTGGTTTTCGCGCCTGTCGCAGGGCGACAACAAGGAATATGACATCTTCTTCAAACAGTCGGTCAACGGCCTCGCCAAGGGATCGTCGGTCAATTATTCGGGCGTGCCTTCGGGGCAGGTCGAAAAGATCGAACTTTGGAAGCGCGACCCCAGCTTTGTGAAGGTGCGCATTTCGGTGCGCGACGGGACGCCGGTGCTTCAGGGCACGACCGCGACCATTCAGGGCGTCGGCTTCACCGGGGTCAGCGAGATCGTGCTGGACGGCGCGGTCAAGGGCGCCCCGCCGATCGTCTGTCCGACGCGCAATGCCACGGCGGTCTGCCCCGACGACGTGCCGGTGATCCCGACCAAGCCGGGTGCGCTGGGCGAACTGCTCAACAATGCGCCGCAACTGCTGGAGCGGCTGTCGACTCTGACCGAACGGCTGACCGAATTGCTCAATGACAAGAACCAGCAATCGATCGCGAGCATCTTGGCCAATGTCGAGCGGGTGTCGGGCGCACTGGCCGATCGCAGCCCGGAAATCGCGGCCACGCTGGCGGAAGCGCGCATCGCGGTGCAACGCACCGGCGTTGCGGTGGAACAGATCGGCAAGCTGGCCGCCACGACCGATTCGCTGCTGAACGATCAGGGCAAGCCGCTGATGACCGACCTGCGCAAGACGGTGCAGGCGGCGACCCGCAGCATCGACACGCTCGACAAGACCATTGGCGAGGCGCAGCCGGGTATCGACAGCTTCAGCAACCAGACCATGCCGGAAGTCAACCAGTTGGTCCGCGACCTGCGCGAAATGTCGCGCGCCTTCCGCGGGGTCGCCGAAAAGCTGGATCAGCAGGGCGCGGGTTCGATCGTCGGGTCGCCCAAATTGCCCGATTACAAGCCATGATGATGAGAAGGATGAGGCGTATGTTCCACGCGAAACCACAAGGCGTCCCCATGGCGCTGGCGGCGGCCTTCCTCCTGTCGGGCTGCGTATCCTTTGGCGCGAAGCCGCCTGAACGCCTGCTCTCGCTCGATGCAGCGCAAAAGGTGCCGGCCGGCTCCGCGCGCGTGGCTGGCGGCGGGCGCACCCTGATCGTGACCGAACCCGAAGCGCCCAAGATGCTGGACACCGTGCGCATACCGGTGAAGACCAGCCCGACATCGGTCGCCTATGTGACCAAGGTGCAGTGGTCGGACACGCCGCGCCATATGTTCCGCCGCCTGCTGGCCGAGACGATCTCCGCGACGACCGATCGCGTCGTGCTGGATGCGGGCCAGTTTTCGGGCGATGGCGGCCAGCGCCTGTCGGGCGAACTGATCGACTTCACCATCGACGCGGCCCGGCAGAGCGCGGTCGTGACCTATGACGCGATGCTGACGACGCCCAACGGCGTCGCGCTGGCGCGCCAGCGCTTTACCGCCAGCGTGCCCGTGGGCGCGAAGATCGAGGCGGACACCGTCGGCACGCCGCTCAATGCCGCCGCGAACAAGGTCGCGGCCGATGTCGCCGCCTGGGCGGCCGCCGTGAAGGAATAAGCCCCGTCCTTTGCTTCGAGCCGCCGCCGCCTGGCGTGTCGGCTCGAAGCAAGCGAGGGCTTGTCAATCCAGGCTTTTGCTTGCCTGCTCGGTCACATCCTTGGACAGACCGGGTTCGGCCAGGATGCGCTGCAATTCACCACGCATCAACGCGGCGCGTGCGTCATCGAACCGCTTCCAGCGGCCGAGCGGCGGCACGAGGCGCGCGGCGGTTTGCGGATTGCGCTTGTCGAGCGCGATGATGCAATCGGCGACCAGCCGGTAGCCCTTGCCCGATCGATGGTGGAACGCCCATTGATTGCCGGCGAAGGCGCCATAGAGGGATCGCACCCGGTTCGGGTTGGACAGGGTGAAATCCTTGTGCCGCCCCAGTTCCTCGACCAGGTCGACCGTGTCGGGATGGAAGGCGAAGGCCTGGGTCTGAAACCATTTGTCGAGCGTCAGCGCATCGGCGGAATAGCGGTTGTAGAAAATGTCGAGCGCCGCCACCCGCTGCGCACTGGCGCCATTGGCAAGCGTGCCGAGCGCCGCCTGCCGCTCCGTCATATTGTCCGCCTCGCTGAACTGGTCGAAGGCGATGGCGGGGCCGTCCTGCGCGCCCGACGCCACCAGGAAATGCAGCGCGGCGTTGCGCAGTTTCCGCGCGCCCTTGGCCGCGGAAGAGAGGGAAAAGCCATTGGCCTTGGTCCCGGCATGGACATCGCGCCAGAGCGATTCAAGGTCGGCGCCGATCTTGCGCTGAAGCGAATCGCGGGCAGCATGGATCGCATCGGGATCGACCTGCTGCATCTGGTCACCCAGATAGGCTTCGCTCGGCAGGCGGATCGCTTCGGCGACAAAGGCCGGGTCGAGCGTTGGATCGGCCACGATGTGACGGATCGCGGCGACCACCGCATCATCCTCCACTAGCCGGCCGCCAATGCGGCCGATCAGCACATTGACCATCAACTGCTGCATCGCCTCATAGCGGGCGAAGGGATCATCGTCATGGGCCGAAAGAAAGGCGAGATCGTCCTGGCTGCGGTTGGTCTCGACGATGACGGGCGCGGAAAAGCCGCGATTGATCGACAGGACCGGCGCGCTGGCAAAGCCGGCGAAGGTGAAGCTTTGCCGCGCTTCGTCCAGCATCAGCAGTTCGTCGCCATGATGGGCGCCGGTCGCCGGATCGAACAAGGCGGTGCGCAGCGGGATCGCCATGGGTTGCTTGTCGGGCTGGCCGGGCGTGGGCGGCACCATCTGCTCCAGCGTCAGTTCGACGCTCTGCGCCACCGGATCATGCGACAGCAGCGCGCGGACATGGGGCGTGCCCGCCTGCTCATACCAGAGGCGGAACTGGGTCAGGTCGATGCCGCCTCCTTCCTCCATGGCGAGGACGAAATCCTCGCAGGTGGCGGCCTGACCGTCATGCCGGTCGAAATAGAGATCGGTCCCCGCCCGGAAGCGTTCCGGGCCGAGCATCAGCGCCATCATGCGGATCAGCTCCGCCCCCTTATTATAAATGGTCGCCGTGTAGAAGTTGCTGATCTCCATATAGGTTTCCGGCCGAACCGGATGGGCGAGCGGGCCGCTATCCTCCTGAAACTGACCGGCGCGCAGGATGCGGACATCCTCGATCCGCTTGACCGCGTGAGAGCCCATGTCGGCGGAGAAATTCTGGTCGCGAAAGACGGTGAAGCCTTCCTTCAGCGACAGTTGGAACCAGTCGCGGCAGGTGACGCGGTTGCCCGACCAGTTGTGGAAATATTCATGCGCGACGACGCCTTCCACCCCGTCATAATCGATGTCGGTCGCGGTTTCGGGGTCCGCCAGAATATAACGGGAATTGAAGATGTTAAGGCCCTTATTCTCCATCGCGCCGAAGTTGAAGTCGGCAACGGCGACGATGTTGAACACGTCGAGATCATATTCGCGGCCATAGACGCGCTCGTCCCAGGCCATGCTGTTCTTGAGCGCCTGCATCGCGTGGGCGGTGCGCGGCAGGTCGGCCTGCTTGACCCAGATGCCAAGCTGCACGGTCCGGCCGCTCATCGTCACGAAGCTGTCGGCGTTGCAGGCAAGGTCGCCGGCAACGAGCGCGAACAGATAGCAGGGCTTGGGGAAGGGATCATTCCAGCGCGCCCAGTGACGGCCACCGTCCAGATCGCCCTGTTCGACCGGATCGCCATTGGCCAGCAGGATCGGGAAGCGGGCCTTGTCCGCCGCCATGGTCACGCTGTAGCGCGACAGCACGTCGGGGCGGTCGGGGAAGAAGGTGATGCGGCGGAAGCCTTCGGCCTCACACTGTGTGCACAGCAGGCCGCCGCTGGCATAGAGGCCCATCAGCTTGCTGTTGCTTTCGGGCGCCAGCTCGACGAGCGTTTCGACCTCATGCTCGCCGCCGGGCAGCGCGATGATGAGCGCGCCGGCTTCCAGATGCCATTCCGCCTCGTCCAGCGGGCGGCCATCGACGCGCACCGCCAGCGGAACGAGGCCATCGCCATCGAGCCGCAGCGGCCGATCATGATCGCCATTGCGCGCGACGGATAGCGTCGCGCGCACCCTGGTCAGCGCCAGGTCGAGATCGAAATCGAGCGCGATGTCGGGGACGAGCCAGTCGGGCGCCTGATAATCGGCGCGGCGAATGACAGCGGGAGCGGCGGCGGTGGTGGAGTGCATGTCGGCCATGCCGGCAACCTAGGGAGAGGCCCGACAAAAGACCAGTGGCTTCGGATTGCGAGCGCACGAAACTTCGCGCGAGTGGCGCATGGCAAAGTCGGGCGCAGCCGCCGATTTGCGCGGTTCAGGCTGCGCCGAACTTCGCAGCGGACGACTAATGAAGGGGTGTGTGGCCCCGCCTAGATCCGCTCGCCCGACAGCCGCTGGCACAGCATGTCGAGCTGGTCGAGGTTGGAATAGCGCATCGACAGGATGCCGCCGGTCGATGCCCCGTCATGGGCGATTTCGACCTTCAGCCCCAATATGTCGGCCAGATGCTGTTCCAGCGCCGCGATGTCGGGGTCCTTGTCCTTCGCGCCGCCGGTCCCGCGCTTGGTTGCGGGGACGTCGGCGCCGGTCTTGACCCGCCGCACAAGCTGTTCGGTATCGCGGACCGACAGCCCCTTATCCTCCACCTGCTGCGCCAGCCGCTCGCAATCGGGCGCGCCGATGAGCGCGCGGGCATGGCCCATGCTGATCCGATTGTGCATCACCTGATCCTGCACAGGCCGGGGCAGTTCCAGCAGGCGCATCAGATTGGCGACATGGCTGCGCGACTTGCCGACGATGCGGCCGAGCGCTTCCTGGCTATGGTGAAATTCCGCGATCAGCTTGCGATAGGCCTCCGCCTCTTCGATCGGGTTGAGATCCTCGCGCTGGATATTTTCGATCAGCGCGATTTCGAGCGTTTCCTGCTCATCGAAATCGCGGACGATTGCCGGAATGCGATGAAGCTGGGCGCGTTGCGCCGCGCGCCAGCGGCGTTCACCGGCGATGATCTGAAAGCCGCCGCCATGGGGGCGCACGATGATCGGCTGGATGACGCCGCGCTTGGCGATGCTGTCGGCCAGTTCCTGCAACGCGCCTTCGTCAAAATGGCGGCGCGGCTGTTCGGGATGCGGATGGATCAACGCCACCTCAATCCCCTGCACCGCCTTGCCATTGGGCTGCGGCGCAGTGGAGGCGACCGGTTCTTCGCGCGCGACATCGCCCAGCAGGGCGGACAGTCCACGGCCCAGACCCTGGGGACGCTTGGCAATCTTCGGCTTGTCGGTCGTTTCGTCGCTCAAGCGGCAACCTCCTGTCGGGGCAGGCGCGCAATCAGCTCACGCGCGAGACGCATATAGGCTTCCGATCCCGAACAGCGGAAGTCGTAGATCAGGGCCGGCACGCCATGGCTGGGCGCTTCGGACAGGCGCACATTGCGCGGAATCACCGTAGTGAAGACCAGGTCGCCAAGGCAGGCGCGGACGTCGTCGGCCACCTGGTCCGTCAGGCGATTGCGGCGATCATACATGGTGAGCGCGACGCCCATGATCGACAGGCCAGGATTGAAACGGCCCCGGATGCGCTCCACCGTCAGCAGCAATTGCGACAGACCTTCCAGCGCGAAAAATTCGCACTGGAGCGGCACGAGCAAGGATTGCGCCGCGACCATGGCGTTGATCGTCAACAGGCCGAGCGAAGGCGGGCAGTCGATCAGGCAGATGTCCCAGCGACCGGGCTGCGCTTCGGACAGCACCCGCTCCAGGCGATGGGTGCGCTCCTCATATTCGATCAGCTCGATTTCCGCGCCGGAAAGATCCTGGGTCGCGGGCACCAGATCGAGCTTCGGCACGCGGGTGGTGACGATCGTGTCGTCCAGCCCGCAATTGCCGACCAGCAGGTCATAGCTGGACCGTTCGCGTTCGGCCTGACCGACGCCAAGGCCCGTCGAAGCGTTACCCTGCGGATCGAAATCGACCAGCAAAACCCGCAGGCCAGTGGCGGCGAGGCCGGTCGCAAGGTTGATCGCGGTCGTGGTCTTGCCCACCCCTCCCTTCTGGTTGGCGATGGCGATACGGATCATGGGCGATGCTTCCTCTGGCCGGCGGCGGTGACGGAGTGCGCGACGATGATGGCGCTGTCGGCATCCGTCACACTGGGTTCCACGTGAAACACACCTTGCCATGCCGGGCGCGTCGCCTCCAGTTCATTTTGCGCATTTCGTCCCTTTGGCAGCACCCATAGGGTCTTTTTATTGGTGAGATGCAGGGCGGAGGCGAGCAGTCGGGGGAGCGGCGCATAAGCGCGGGCGCTGATGACGGCGGCGTGGCAGGCGGGCACGGCTTCGACCCGGCCGCCAAAGACACGGGCATGACCGATGCCCAGATCGGCCACGACGGACTCCAGAAAGTCGATCCGCTTGCGGCGGGATTCGACCATCAGCAACGGCCGTTCGGACAGGCAGGCGAGGACGATGCCCGGCAGGCCGGCCCCGGACCCGAGGTCGATCCAGTCCCCTTCGCCCGCTGTGCCGGCACGAGAGAGCAACTGGGCGGAGTCGACGATATGCCGCGCCCAGACATGGGGGCGGGTCGATTCGGCAATCAGATTCTGCTCATCCATGGCGGACAGGAGGATGGCGACATAGCGCTCCAGCCGGTCCCATGTTTCACGTGGAACGTCGAACTGCGCCTGAAGCCAGGCGCGCGCTTCTTCCTCGCTCACGCGGCCTCCCGCCGGACATGGACGAGAATGGCGGCAAGCGCCGCCGGCGTGATGCCACGGATGCGCGCGGCGGCGGCGAGCGTATCCGGCCGAGCCGCGTCGAGCCGTTCGATCATCTCGGTCGACAGGCCGCCGATTGCGCGGAAATCGAAATCGGCGGGGATCAGGACGCGCTCATTGCGGCGTAGCTCTGCAATCTCCGCATCCTGCCGCTGGAGATAGGGGGCGTAATGGGCATCCTCCAATATCTCGGCGCGCAGGTCCGCCGGAGCGTCTCGCAAGGCCGGCGCGAGGTCGAGCAGCAGCGCCTTGTCCATCTCCGGGAAGCGCGCCCAATCGAACAGGCTGCGGCGCGCGCCATCCTGTCGCACCGATGCGCCGGCCCGCGCCAGTTCCGAAGCGCTCATCGGTCGGGCCATATCGGCCTCGATCAGTTCGCGCTGCATGGCGCGTTCCGTCAGCCGCGCCGCGCGCACCGCGCCGATGATGCCACGGGCAAGGCCGACCGGACCGAGCCGCGTTTCGGCATTGTCCGCGCGCAGGCGCAGGCGATATTCCGCCCGCGCCGTCAGCATCCGATAAGGCTCGGTCACGCCCTGGAGAACGAGATCGTCGATCATCACGCCGATATAGGAGCTGGCCCGGTCGAGGATCATGGCGACGTCGCCACGGGCGCGCGCCGCTGCATTGACGCCGGCAACCAGTCCCTGGGCGGCGGCCTCCTCATAGCCGGTGGTGCCGTTAATCTGTCCCGCGCAGAAGAGGCCGGGCACCGCCCGCACTTCCAGCGTGGCGTCGAGCGCGCGCGGATCGACATGGTCATATTCGACGGCATAACCGGGAACGACGATTTCGACCTGCTCCAGCCCCGGCAGCGAACGGACCATCTCCAGCTGCACGTCGGTCGGCAGCGAGGTGGAGATGCCGTTGGGATAGACGAGCGGACCGTCCAATCCTTCGGGTTCGAGGAAAATCTGATGCCCGTCACGATCGCCGAAGCGCAGCACCTTGTCCTCGATCGAGGGACAATAGCGCGGCCCCCGCCCCTCGATCGCACCACTGAACAAAGGCGACCGACCAAGGCCGTCGCGGATGATCTGATGGGTGCGGTCGTTGGTCCGGGTGATGGCGCAGGCAAGCTGGGGTAGAATGCGCGCGGGCGTGAGCGGCGACATGGTCCACCCCTCCCCGTCCGATGGCTGGGTTTCGAGCCGCGCCCAGTCGATGGCGCGCCCGTCGAGCCGCGGGGGCGTGCCGGTCTTGAGCCGGGCGATGGGCAGGCCGACCGCGCGAAGCTGTTCGCCCAGACGCGTCGCAGCGCGCTCGCCGACGCGGCCGCCGGTCTCCCGCTCATCGCCGCGAAACAATTTGCCGCCCAGAAATGTGCCGGTCGCCAGCACGATGGCGGGCGCCATCAGCGCACCGCCGTCGGCAAGCGCGACACCGGCCACCGCTTCGCCATCAAGGATCAACGCGCTCGCTTCGCCCTCGACGATGGCGAGGCCGGGCTGCGCGTCCAGCATTGCGTGAATGGCGGCGCGGTAGCGGGTGCGGTCCGCCTGGATGCGCGGCCCCTGGACGGCCGCGCCCTTGCTGCTGTTGAGCATTCGATAATGGATCGCCGCCGCATCCGCAGCGCGGCCGATCAGCCCGTCGAGCGCATCGACTTCCCGGACCAAATGGCCCTTGCCCAATCCGCCGATCGCGGGGTTGCAGGACATGGCGCCGACCGTCTGCCGGTCAAAGGTGAGCAGCGCCACCGACGCACCCTTGCGCGCCGCCGCCGCAGCCGCCTCGCAGCCGGCGTGGCCGCCACCGACCACGATCACATCATAGCTTGTTCGCATAGCGCGCCCTTATCAGATTCGGGGCGCCAAGGTCAAAAGCGTTCCACGTGGAACATCGCTCATTTACCGATGCAGAAACCCGCGAAGAGACGGTCGAGCATATCCTCGGTTCCGGCCTGGCCGGTCAGCGCGTCAATCGCGGCGCGGGCGAGGCGCAACTCCTCCGCCGCGACGAGCAGGTCGGACTGAGCGCCGGCGGCGTGAAGATGATCGCGCACCGCCGCAACCCCTTCGCGCTGGCGCCGGTGCAGCGCATAGTCGCCCTCCCCCGGCAGCAGCGCGGCGGATCGTTCGCGCAACAGCGCGACCAGCGCATCCATCCCCTCCCCCGTTCGGGCGGAGAGGCGAAGGCCCGGTCGGTCGGGCGCGGCGCGATCGCACTGGGCGGCGATCAGGATCGCGTCCGCGCGGGGCAGGTCGGCCGCGTCGCCCAGCCAGAGGATGATGTCCGCCGCCGCCAGCGCGGCGTGGGCGCGGTCGATACCGATCGCTTCGATCGCGTCGCCGGCTTCGCCGCGCAGGCCCGCCGTATCGGTGAACAGGAATGCCGTCCCGCCGATCGCAGCCGGCACTTCGATCCGGTCGCGGGTCGTGCCGGCAATGTCGGAGACGATCGCCGCCTCGCGCCCGACCAGTGCGTTGAGCAGGGTCGACTTGCCGGCATTGGGCGGTCCCGCCAGCACCACCCGCACCCCGTCGCGCAGCCGCTCGGCCGATGGCGCCGCAAGCATCGTCCCCACCTCGCGCGCCAGCGCGGCGATGCCGTCCCCGATCCGCGCCTCGATCGCGCTGTCAGGCACATCATCCTCATCCGAAAAATCGAGCGCGGCTTCGGCCATGGCGGACAGGTCGAGCAGGGCGGCGCGCCAGCCATCGATCCGGCGGGAAAAATGCCCCTCCGCCATCAACAGGGCGGCGCGGCGCTGGCCCTGGGTTTCGGCGGCGAGCAGGTCCGACAGTCCCTCGACGGCGTTCAGGTCCATTCGGCCATGGGCAAAGGCGCGGCGGGTGAATTCGCCCGC
>NZ_AYOY01000156.1 GCF_000508185.1 Sphingobium sp. C100
CCGCCGACTTGCCGGTGCCGCGCGCGCCCCATAACAGCACGTCATGGGCGGCATGACCGGCAGCGTGACGGCGCGTGTTCGCGAGCAGCGCATCCTTCTGGGCCTCAATGCCGGTCAGAAGCGCATAATCCACAGGCGCGAAGGCCTCCACTGCATGGATGGCGCGTCCATCCCAGACATAGGCCGGTGCGGCGGCCAGATCGGCGGAACCGGGCGGCGACGGGGCCAGCCGTTCCAGCGCCTCGGCAATGCGGATGAGAAGTGCGTCTGTCATGGCGCGGACTTAGAGCATTTTCGCGCGCGGTGGAAATAGCCCGCAACGCGGAAAATGGCGGCGCTCAGGGCCATGTCGTCGATCTGCCCGTCGCGTGACTTGCAGCGATGTCATTCTGTTGTCGCAATGGCCTTTTACTCGACCGGGCGGGGGTCTATATCGCGGGGGCCGTGACTATCGCCAATCCAGTCTATTCCACTAAATTCTGCCGCTACGGCGCCGAGGCGCTGCGTGAGGCAGCCTTGCTCATCCGCGCCGGCGAACCCGTCGCCGTCCCGACCGAAACAGTTTACGGCCTTGCCGCCGACGCGACCGACAGCCATGCGGTGGCGGCGATATACAGCGCCAAGGGCCGGCCGAGCTTCAATCCCTTGATCGTCCATGTGGCAGACAGCGACATGGCGCGCGGACTGGCTGTTTTTTCGCCCGTCGCCGAAACGCTGGCCAAGCGCTTCTGGCCCGGTCCCCTGACGCTGGTGCTGCCGGTGCGCGCGGATAGCGGCCTGTCGCCGCTGGTCACGGCGGGCCTGCCGACGGTTGCGCTGCGCCTGCCCGCCCATCCCGCGATGCGCGCGCTGATCCGGGAAAGCGGACGCCCCCTTGCCGCGCCATCGGCCAATCGCAGCGGCGCGATCAGTCCCACCCGCGCGGAACATGTGCTCGCCAGCCTGGATGGCAGGGTCCGTATGGTGCTGGATGAAGGCCCGACCAGCGAGGGGCTGGAATCCACGATTGTGGCGCCGGAAGCGGGCTGCATCCGCTTGCTCCGTCCCGGCCCGGTGACGGCGGCGATGCTGGAAGAAGCGACGGGTATGCCCGTCATACTGGGTAAGGGCGACGTCGCGATCGAGGCGCCTGGCCAGCTCGAAAGCCATTATGCTCCCTCCAAGCCAGTTCGCCTCAACGTCATGCGCGCGGAAGCGGACCAATATATGATCGGTTTCGGCTTGATGCCCTGTCACATCAACCTCAGCCCCGAAGCCGATCTGCGGGAAGCAGGGGCGAACCTGTTCGCCGCCCTGCATATCGCCGACGCCAGTGCGGCCGCACGAATCGCGGTGGCGCCGATCCCGACGGACGGCATCGGCGCGGCCATCAACGACCGGCTGAAGCGGGCCGCGGCCTAGCGCCTCTTCGACCGTTTCAGGGCATCAGTCGCAATTGTCATAGCCGGCCTCGCGGCACTGCTTGCGCCTGTCCTTCTCAGCCTTTTTCGCCGCCTTGCCTTCGCGCGCGTCCTGCTTGCGCATCTTGCGGCCATAGTTGCGGTCGGCCTCATCCTGGCTGGTGGTCGCCCAGTCGGCCGCCTGCGCGCCCGCACGCACCGGCGCCGTCACCACGCTGGCCACCGTCCGCACGCACCCAGGCAGCGCCAGCATCAGCAGCGGCATGGCCAAAAACAACGATTTCCTCATGTCCATTCCCCGACTTATCCGTTGATATCTGCCTAGCACAGGGCGATGTGCCGCGCATACCGGAGACGGCGGGAAAGGCGATCGTCCGTAGGCCAGGGATCAGCCCCCGATGCGCTCGCCAAATCCCTTGCGCAGCTTGGCGAGCTTGGGCGGGATCACCGCCATGCAATAGGGATTCTGATCGCCGACCCGCTCCCAATATTTCTGATGATAATCCTCGGCCGGATACCAAGTGGCGTCAGGCTCGATCGCGGTGACGATCGGGTCGCTCTGGTCCGCCTGCGCCCGCTCGATCCCCGCGCGCGCCTGCGCCTCCTGTTCCGCCGAATGCGGGAAAATGGCGGATCGATATTGGGTGCCGACATCATTGCCCTGCCGATTGAGCGTCGTCGGATTATGCGTGGCGAAGAAAATATCCAGCAAATCGGCATAGGAGATCACAGCCGGATCATAGGTGATGCGGATCGCTTCGGCATGGCCGGTCGCGCCCGAACAGACCTGCTCATAGGTCGGATCGGGCATGGTGCCGCCAATATAGCCGCTCGTCACGGACTTAACGCCCTTGAGATTCTGATACACTGCTTCGGTGCACCAGAAGCACCCGCCGGCAAGCGTCGCGATTTCGTCGGCCATATCTTCGTCCTCGTCTCTGTGAAGCGCACAGATAGGAAGGATCAGGCCGCCGTTCCAGCCTCCTTGGCGGCGGCTTCCGCTTTGGCTCGCTCTTCAGCGACCAATTCCTTGCGGGACAGCTTGCCGACCAGCGTCTTGGGCAGGTTGAGGCGCACTTCGACTTCGCTCACGCGCTCATGCTTGCCAAGCTGAGGGTTCAACCAGCCCTTGAGTGCTGGACCGTCAATCTCCATTCCCTCGTTCAGCGTCACGAAGGCTTTGGGCTGTTCGCCGCGATAATGATCAGGCACGCCAATCACCAGCGCCTCCTTGACCGCGGGATGATGGTAGAGGACGGATTCCACCTGGCTGGGGAAGACCTTGAAGCCGCCAACCGCGATCATGTCCTTCAACCGATCAACGATCTTCACATAGCCGTCCTCGTCGATGATGCCGACGTCGCCGGTGCGGATATAGTCGCCGACGAACACCTGCGCATCCGCGTCGGGCCGGTTCCAATAGCCCTTCATGATCTGCGGCCCGGCAAAGAGCAACTCGCCCGGCTCGCCTTCGGGCGGCGGACGGGTCGGATCCTCACGATCCACCAGCTTCACATGCGTTCCCGGCACCGGCTGGCCAACCGTACCGCTCTTGTTCAGCCCCTCATAGGGATTGGTGCAGACGATCGGGCTGGTTTCGGTGAGGCCATAGCCTTCAATCAGCCGGGCGCCGGTCGCCGCCTCGAATTTCTGCTTGAGTTCCAGTGGCAAGGGCGCGCCGCCCGAAATACAGGCGCGCAGCGACGAAAAGTCGATATTGCGGATCGCAGGATGGTCCAGCAGCGCCTGGAACATGGTCGGCACGCCGGGCAGCGACGTCGCCTTGACCCGCTGCACGGCCGCGAGCACCTGCGCGGCGTCGAAACGCGGCAGCATCACCATTTCCCCGCCATTCACCACGGTCCGGTTCAGCGTGCAGGTATTGGCGAATACATGGAAAAAGGGGAGCACCGCGATGATCCGGTCCGCCTCATGCTGACGCGGATCGATCGCCTGCGCCTGGCGGGCATTGGCGGTGAGATTTTGATGCGTCAGCATCGCGCCCTTGGGCGTGCCCGTGGTGCCGCCGGTATATTGAAGCAAAGCGACGTCATTGACGGGATCAATCTCCGCCACCACGCAAGCGCCCTTGTTGGCCATGAAATGGTCGTACCGGATCACCCGCGGATCATCGGGAAGCGCCACGCTTTCGCTTGCCTTGAACCAGCGGAACAGCAGCGACTTGACCGGCGAAAGCATCTCCGCGACCGACCCGACGATCAGCGTTTCGAGCGAACTATGCTCCAGCACCTCCAGCGCGGTCGGCAGCAGCGCCTTGGCCGAAAGAGTGAAGAGAATTTTGGTGCCGCTGTCCTCGACCTGATGCTCCAGTTCGGCGGCGGTGTAGAGCGGGGAGAAATTCACGACGATGGCGCCTGCCATCAGCGCGCCATAATAGGCCGCGACATAATGGGGGGTGTTGGGCAGGTAGAGGCCGACCCGATCCCCCTTGGCGACGCCCATCGCCTGCAGGCCGCAGGCGATGCGCCTGATCTGGTCGAACATCTCACCATAGCTGAACTTGCGCCCCATGAAATCGACCATGGGAGCGCGAGGATGCGCCATGGCGCTGTCCGTGACCATCTGCCCCATCGACAGCGGCGGGAAGCTTTGATCCCACGGCGTGGGATGACGATAATTATCCTTCAGGATCTGTTCTATGCTCTCCATGCCCTGAATTGTATGGCCATCAGGCACTTTACGCAAGCGTCAAGCACCGCAAAAAGGGCCGCGCCACATAGCGGCACGGCCCTTTGAAAAGCAGCATGGCAGCAGCGTCCAACCCCGCCGCCAATGACGCTACGGCATCACACTTCGCCCTTGTTGCTGCTGAAGGGATCAAGGATCGTGGCAGCGCCGGAAATCAGTTCGGACTCGCTCTTGAGCGCTTCCTCAGCACGGCGCACAGACTCCTGACGCTCCCGGCGCAGCTCCTCGATCAGCGCCTCGCGGTCGCCATCCAGACGCGAATCGGTGGGCGCCTCGATGCCGGCCTTCTTCGCCGCCTTGGCCACCAGCGCGTCCAGTTCACGCTGCGAGCAAAGGCCCAGCGTCACCGGATCCTTGGGCACGATGTTGGAGATGTTCCAGTGCGTGCGATCACGGATCGCGGCGATCGTGGTGCGGGTCGTGCCGATCAACTTGCCGATGGCGCCGTCCGAAATCTCCGGGTGGTTGCGCAGGATCCAGGCAATGCCGTCCGGCTTGTCCTGACGCTTGCTGACAGGGGTGTAACGCGGCCCCTTGGTGCGGCGAACAGGCTCGGGGCCTTTCAGCATCTTGAGCTTGTAGTCGGGGTTCGCTTCGCCCTTGTGGATCTCCTCCATGGTGATCTCATGCGCGCGAACGGGATCACGGCCGGTATATTTGATGCTGGCGGTGTCATCGGCAATCGCCTGCACCTCCAGGATATGGAGCCCACAAAATTCCGCGATCTGGTCGAAGCTCAGCGCGGTATTGTCGATCAGCCAACTGGCTGTCGCATGGGGCATGAGAGGCTGGGACACGGGACTTCTCCGGCACGTAAAAACGATAAGGGCCGCCCAAGCAGGGCGGCCGCGACGGTTCGGAGATAATCCATCCCGGCCCTTGCGGCAAGGAAAAGCGTCAGGCGGCGCTTTCGATGACTTCAGGGTCGATGGCGTGCAAGCCCGATAGGAACTCGTTTGCGCTCCGTTCCCAGCTGAAGCTGCGGCCATAAGTGGCACATGCCGCGCGGTCCCTACCCAGGGCACCGGCGATGGCCTGCCCCAGATCCTCTGACAATGCGCCGGTTTCGGGCGTCACGATATCCACCGGCCCAGTGACCGGGAAGGCGGCGACGGGCGTGCCGCACGCCAGCGCCTCTATCATCACCAGCCCGAAAGTGTCTGTGCGGCTGGGAAAGACGAACACGTCGGCTCCGGCATAGGCGCCGGCCAGTTCCGTCCCGAACATCGATCCCAGGAAACGCGCCTGCGGATAGGCGCGTTCCAGCGCCGCACGCGCCGGGCCATCGCCCACCACGACCTTGGTGCCAGGATGGTCGGCGGCAAGGAAGGCTTCAAGATTCTTCTCGACCGCGACGCGGCCAACATAGAGCATGATCGGGCGCGGCAAGTCGGCGAATAGGGCAGGCGGCTGCGCATCGGGCGTAAAGGCCGCAAGGTCCACCCCCCTGCCCCAGGGCCGCACATTGGCGACGCCATGGACGCGAAGCTGCTCGCGCACTGACCGGGTCGATACCAGCACTGCCTGCGCCGGTCCGTGGAACCAGCGAATATAGCGCCAGAACCACGACGCCGGCAGGCCGGTGCGCTGTGCGACATAGTCGGGAAAATGAGTGTGATAGGCGGTGGTGAAGGGCACGCCGCTGCGCAGGCACCAGCGCCGCGCCGCCACGCACAACGGGCCTTCGGTCGCCAGATGCACGGCATCGGGCCGGAAGGCGGCGATCTCATGCCCCACGACGCTGGAGCGCACCAGCGCCAGCCTTATCTCAGGATAGGTGGGGCATGGAATGGAGCCGTAAAGATCGGGCGAGACCACCTTGACGGCATGGCCCATCCGTTCCAACTCGGTCTGGATCGTCTGGAGCGTCCGCACGACGCCATTGACCTGCGGCGCCCAGGCATCGGTAACGATCGCGATCCGCACCTGCCCCTCCGTCAAGCGGCCAGCCGGGAAGATTGATTCGGCGTTTCTTTGTCGGTGCGGGCAGCAATTTCGTCAGCCCAGTGGAGCACTTCCATCCGGCCGTCGAAATGTTCGACCAGCGCGGTGCACCCTTCGACCCAGTCGCCGTCGTTATAATATTCTATGCCAGCGATCTCACGCATCTCGGCATTGTGAATATGGCCGCACACCACGCCGTCTACGCCGCGCGTGGCCGCTTCATGCGCGACGACATCCTCGAACTTGGAAATGAACTCGACCGCATTCTTGACCTTGTTCTTGGCCATTTTGCTGAGCGACCAGTAGGGGAGGCCCATGCGCTGACGGACCGCGTTCACGACCACGTTGAGGCGCATCATCATCGTGTAGGCAGCGTCACCGACGAAGGCCAACCAGCGATGCGCCAGCATGATCGTGTCGAATTCGTCGCCATGCAGCACCAGCAGCTTGCGACCGTCGGCGGTCATGTGGATCGCCTTGCGCCGGATTTCCACGCCGCCAAAGCTCATGCCGGTGAACTGGCGGAACATTTCATCATGGTTGCCGGGGATATAGACGACGCGCGTGCCGCGCTTGGCCCGCTTCATGATGCGCCAGACGACGTCATTATGCGCCTGCGGCCAGTAAAAGCGCTTCTTGAGGCGCCAGCCGTCGATGATGTCGCCCACCAGGTAGATGGTCTCGCTATCGACGCTGTCGAGGAAATCGATCAACATCGTCGCGTTGCAGCCACGCGTCCCCAGATGAATATCCGAAATCCAGATGGTGCGGTAGCGATGACGCTCCCCTTCCCGCTCGGGGATAAGGAGCTTGTCTTCAGCGCCGTCTTCCATCTCAGCAAGGAAGGGCAAGCGCGTGATGGCGTTCATGATACGATCCCCAGAAACACTGTCCTTGGGAGCGAATCCTTAGCGCCGCAATGTTACAAATCCGCAGAGAATATGACGGAAATGCTACGATTCCGGCAGTTTTCGGCTAGTTTAGAAGGGCTCAGGGAACAAGCGTCAGAGCAGCGCCCTCAAGAAGCGCTCCACATCGCGGCAATGGAAAAGGCATCTGGGCGGCCGCTCGGCTCAGCCGGTAAAGCCGACCGACAGAAATTCGGGCACCGGGCCATTCCACCCCTCGTCCGGGCCGTCTTCGACCGGTGCGGAGCGCCGTTTCCCATTGGGAGCAGGAGCAGGAGCGGGAACGGCGGCGCGTTCCCTGGGCTGGTCGCGCCGTTTGTCGTCCGGCTTTTCGTCTCGACGCTCGACCTTGCGATCGGGGTTTTTCGTCCGCTTTTCTTCCGGCGCCGGCGCATCGCTGCCCGATCCATCCGGCAGGGGAGCATAGTCGATCTTCGTGCCGATCAGCTTCTGGATATTGTCGATTGCCTCGGCATCTTCGTTGGTCACGAACGTGTAAGCGACGCCCTTCGCCCCGGCGCGGCCGGTGCGGCCAATGCGGTGGACATAATCGTCGGGATGCCAGGGCGCATCGAAATTGAAGACGTGGCTGACGCCCTTGATGTCCAACCCTCGCGCCGCAACGTCGGAGGCGACCAGAATGTTGACCGTTCCGTCGCGGAACCGTTCCAGTTCGGCGATGCGCGACGCCTGGTCGATATCGCCATGAATCTCGCCCGACTTATATCCGTAGCGCTGCAGACTTTTATTGAGTTCGCGCACCGTGGTCTTGCGGTTGCAGAATATAACCGCGCTTTGCACTTCCTGCCCGTCGAGCATCGCACGCAAAGCATCGCGCTTCTTGCGCGAATCGACCTTGACCAGATGCTGGGCGATGTTGATCGAAGCTGTCGCGGGACGCGCCACCTCGATCGACTTGGGATTGCTGAGGAAACGGTCGGCCAACTTCTTGATGACCGGCGGCATGGTGGCCGAAAAGAGCAGAGTCTGTCGCTGGGCCGGAAGCTTGGTGCAGATATGCTCGATATCCGGGATGAAACCCATGTCGAGCATCCGGTCCGCCTCGTCGATCACCAACATGCTGCAACCGTTCAGGAGTATCTTGCCGCGCTCGAACAGGTCCATCAGGCGGCCGGGCGTGGCGATCAGCACGTCGACGCCTTTTTCCAGCGCCTTGACCTGGTCCCCCATCTGCACGCCGCCGATCAGCAGCGCCATGGAAAGCTTGTGATATTTGCCGTATTTCTCGAAATTCTCCGCCACCTGGGCAGCGAGTTCGCGCGTCGGTTCCAGGATCAGGCTGCGCGGCATCAGGGCGCGGGCGCGGCCATGCGCCAAGATATCGATCATGGGCAGCACGAAGCTGGCCGTCTTGCCGGTGCCGGTCTGCGCAATGCCGATGATGTCCTTCATCATCAGCACCGACGGGATCGCCTGCGCCTGGATCGGCGTCGGCGTGTCGTAACCGGCCTCGGTGACGGCCTTCAACAATTCATCGGAGAGGCCGAGATCGGCAAAAGTCATTCAGATGTCCGGGACAGGAGGGGTGTCCGCACTGCGCGTCCGCAGCACGGAAATCGGCCGCGATTTGCGGAAATATTGGCCCCTTGTCAAGAAATTCGCGCAATTTAAGCCATATTATCGCTCAGTCCTCGGGATCGGCTGCGACAAGGCGGCGAAAACTGTCGATCGCGCAGCTCATGCCGTTGCGCGCCTGTAGTTCATCCCGCCCGGAACAGAGCGATCCATCCTCATTGGGTTCGACATAGAAGCCGGAATAGAAGCCCACCGAATCACACCCTCTTCCCAACCGCGCGCGATAGCGATGCTGGTCAGCCAGCAACAGATCCACGCCGTCGCGCACGACGATGCTCGCCCCCCGGATCGATCGCAAGGCGATGCAGCGCGGCCCCTTTTTCTCTTCCCAGTCATCGCCCTCTTCAGGCGTGACCCGCGCCGGCGCTTTCCCTTTGCGCACCATGGGGACGCGGATGATGACACGTCGCTCGATCGTCAACTGTGCCCATTGCACGGGCTCTGCGGCAGGCGCGGCGAGGAGCAGCAGGACGGAATGAAGCAAGTGGGACCCCTTTTGGGAAATGGACGCTATCGCAGGATGGTTGAACCGTCGATGAATTCCGGGGCATAGGTGCGTCCCATGATTGGACAGGATATTATTGACCGCTTCGCCGCCCTTCTTGGCTCCAAGGGCGTGACCAGCGACCAGGACGACCTGGCGCCCTGGGTGAATGACTGGCGCGGCCGCTATCATGGCGCGGCGGCGGCGATGCTGTCTCCTGCATCGACGCGGGAAGTCGCCGCAGCCGTGGCACTGGCTGCCGAACTTGGCGTCGCGCTGGTGCCGCAGGGTGGCAACACGTCGATGGTGGGCGGCGCGACGCCACCGGCCGACGGCTCCGCCCTCATCCTGTCGCTGCGACGCATGAATCATATCCGCAGCCTGTCGCCGGACGATAATCTGGCGGTGTGCGAAGCCGGGGTGATCCTGAGCGTGCTGCATGACGCGGCTCAGGCGGCAGGACGACGCTTCCCCCTCAGCCTGGGAGCCAAGGGTTCAGCCACCATCGGCGGCCTGGTATCGACAAATGCCGGCGGAACCCAGGTTCTGCGCCACGGCACCATGCGCGCGCTGGTCGAAGGCATAGAGGCGGTGCTGCCCGACGGCAGCATCTTCGACGGGCTGGATGCGCTCAGAAAAGACAATCGCGGCTATGACATCAAGCAGTTGCTGATCGGCGCCGAAGGCACGCTGGGCGTAGTCACCGCCGCGTCCTTGCGGCTGGTGCCCGCCATCGCCGTGCGCGCAGTCGGCTGGGTCGGCGTCGATAGTCCTGCGCAGGCGCTGCGCCTGCTCCGCCTGACGGAGGAACGGCTGGGCAACAGCGTCGAGGGGTTTGAGGTAATCGCCGACGACACGCTCGGTTTCGTCCTGGGCCATGTGCCCGGCACCCGATCGCCGATCGAGACGCGCACGCCCTGGCATGTGCTGGTCGAGGTCGATCATGCGGATCTTTCCGACCCCGGCCCGGCCGACCGGCTGGAAGAGGCGCTGACCGACGCCTTCGAACAAGGCATCGCCGTCGATGCCGCCATCGCCGTCAACGAAGCGCAGGCGGAAGCCTTCTGGCGCATCCGCGAATCGCTGTCGGAATCGGAACGGGCGCAGGGGCCGGCGCTGCAATATGACATCAGCGTGCCCGTGGCGAAGATGCCGGCCTTCATGATCGAGGCGGCTGCGGCGGCGCAAAGCCGCTTTCCCGGCACCACCGCCTCCTCATTCGGCCATCTGGGCGACGGCAATGTCCACTTCCACGTCCGCGCGCCCAAGGGGACGAGCGATGGGCCGGCCTGGATCGCGGCGCAGGGGCAGGCGATCAACGGCTTCGTCCATGATGCCGTGGTCGCGGCCGGTGGCTCCATCTCGGCCGAACATGGCATTGGCCAGATGAAACGGGCCGAACTCGGCCGGCTGGCCAGCCCCGCCCGGATCGCGGCGCTGCGCGCCATCAAGACGGCGTTCGATCCTCGGGGTTTGTTCAACCCCGGCAAGTTGATCCCGCTGCCTGAAGAAGGCTGAACAGAGCCAAGAGCGCGCCGCCGCCGACAAAGCGATTGCACCGGGCCAGCAAGGCCTTTATCGCCCTGCCCCAATCTTCCGGCCCGCGGCGCACGCAAAAGCGCCGCCATATGAGAGAATGGACCTGACCATGGCCACTGCGCCCGCGAACAACCTGCCGATCTTCTACAACGACCTGCTGCCGCTCAGCACCATGGATCATGCCGACTATAAAAGCCGCAGCGTCGATGCCGCGCCCTTCCTTACCAGCCAGCATGCGGTCCCGCTGACGATTGACGAATTTGTCACCGCGCAGCGTTTCGCGCCGATCATCTTCTCGGCCGGCGCTGATTCGGTGCCACTGCTGCTGATGGGCCTCAACGAAGGCGTGAATGTCTTCCTGGACGATGAAGGCAAGCTGCGCGGCCCCGCCTATGTGCCCGCTTATGTCCGCCGCTATCCCTGGATGCTGGCCAAGCTGCGTCCCGACAGCGAGGAGCTTTCGCTCTGCTTCGATCCGACCAGCCCGGCGGTCGGCGCTTTCGAGGAAGGCACGCCCCTGTTCGAGGATGGCAAGCCCAGCGAACTGACCCAGGGCGTCCTCAAATTCTGCGAGGATTTCGAGCAGGCGGCTGCGCGGACCGGCCAGTTCGTTCGCGAATTGCAGGAAATGGACCTGCTGATGGACGGTGAAGTGTCGATCCAGACGCCGATCACCGATCAGCCGTTCGTCTATCGCGGTTTCCGCATGGTCAACGAAGACAAGCTGCGCGACCTGCGCGGCGACCAGCTGCGCAAGATCAACCAGAGCGGGATGCTGCCGCTCATCTATGCGCACCTCTTCTCGCTCCAGTTGATGCGCGAAATTTTCGAAAGCCAGATCGGCCAGGGCAAAGGCCCGATCGCCGCGCCGGACGCGCCCGGCGCCCCGGCGCCCGCCGAAGGCTGAACCCGATTAGATTCGGGCGGCCTTGCTCTTTGGTAGAAGGGGCGTCGCTTCCCTCTTGAAAGGCGATGCGACCTGCCCTATCTACTGAACATACGGCGCACCTGCCCCCCTTTCGGGTGTGTCGTATGGGCGCCTCCCCCTTTGGAGGCGTCTCCTCCCTGAACCTTGGCCACCCCATGCTTGCATGGGGTGGTTTTTTATTGATGCAGATGTGAGAGATCGCGCTTTCGCTTGACGGAAACGGCGGGGGTGCTAAAGCGCACCCCCTGCCGGCCGCCGATGCGGCGCATGGCCCCTTCGTCTAGCGGTTAGGACGCGGCCCTCTCACGGCTGAAACACGGGTTCGATTCCCGTAGGGGTCACCACCTTCGTCTCCAAGAAGGTGTCAATACATTCCCTAAGCGACTGTTTGTTCGACACGTCCAAACGCGGGCGCTACCGGCGGATCAACTATCGCGATCTGGGCAGGCAGAAGCCCCTCGCGTTCCATCGCGTAGCGGCCATAAGCAGCCTGTCTGCACCTGGGCGATCAAAAATCGACGCCGGAGGACTCCGCCGAGCCGCCTCAAAGCCAGGGGAGCCGGTAGGCTCCCCGCAACATCATCCCAAGGCTTTCGTCATCAAGCGCTCCAACCGCTCGGCAAAGGCCCTTGGATCGGCCGGGGGTTCACCCTCGGCAATCCGGGCCTCATCAAGCAACAGAAATGCGAGGTCGCGTCGCCCGTCGACATCGCCGCAGGCCTCACCCAATTTCGCGATGAGAGCGTGGCCCGCATTCACCTCCAGGACCGGCTTCGCCCGCTCAGGTGCACGGCCGGCTGACGCCAGCATCTTTTCCAGTTGCAAGTCCATGGCGTTCTCGGCCGCAACGATGCAGACCGCGCTACTGGTCAAGCGGTCCGAAATACGAACATCGGACACCTCGTCTGCCAACGCCTCCTTGGCAAAGGTAATAAAGCTATTGGCCTCCTCGCTCGGCCCGGCCGCGCTGCTGCTCCCCTCGGCCAGGGGGATGAGGCTCAGATCGGCTGCGCCTTGCGTGACAGATTTGAAGGGCTTGCCCTCGTAGTCGACGCCCATCGTCGTCCAGAAACTATCGACCTGATCGGGGAGCAGCAGGACTTCAATGCCACGGGCCTTGAACCCCTCGATCTGGGGGGACTGCGCAATGCGATCCAGATCATTGCCGGTGGCGTAGTAGATCGCCGTCTGGTTTTCCTGCAAGGAGCCGACATAGTCCTTGAGCGAACGCCACGCGCCATTGGATGTCGTGCTCTTGAACCGGGCTAGGCCCAGCAATGCCTCGCGGCGTTCGAAATCCTCATAGAGGCCTTCCTTCATCACTGATCCGAAATTTTCCCAGATTGCGGCATAACGTTCCGGGTCGTTGGTCGCGATTTTGTCCAGTTCGGAGAGGATGCGGTTGCTGACGCCCTTCTGAATGGCCGCCAGAACCGGACTGTCCTGAATCATCTCGCGCGACATATTGAGTGGAAGATCGGCGGAATCCACAAGACCGCGCACGAAACGCAGATAGCGCGGCAGAATCTCCGCCTCGTCGGTGATAAACACACGGCGCACATAGAGTTTGATGCGGCCCTTGCGGTCGGGGTCGAACAGATCGAACGGTTTGGTTTCGGGGATGAAGGTCAGGACGGAATATTCGTGACGTCCCTCCGCCCGATAATGCAGCGTCAGGGCTGGCTTATCGAACTGCCCCGCGACGCTGCGGTAAAAGTCGGCATAATCGTCCTCGCTGATGTCGGACTTGGCCTTGGTCCACAGCGCAACGCCATCGGCGACCTGCCCTGGCGCCTCCTCGCTTCCGACTTCCTGGAGAAAGATGGGGACCGGGACATGACCCGACTGCGCCTTGACGATCCGCTCCACAGTGTAGCGCTCGACATAGGTTTTGGCGTCGTCGAGAAGGTGAAGCGTGACGCGCGTACCACGCTTGGGCGCCGCTGCGAGATCGGTTGATGCGATCGTGTAAGTACCCAGGCCATCGGAGCACCAGGTCGCTGCATCGGTCGTGCCGGCGCGGCGAGACACAACCTCCACCTTCCCCGCCACCATGAATGCAGAATAGAAGCCGACGCCAAACTGCCCGATGAGTTGCTGCCCCTCTCCATTTTTGTCTGCGGCAAGTTTATCCATGAACGCCTTGGTGCCCGACCGTGCAATGGTGCCCAGCGTTTCGCTCATATCCGCGGCGGTCATGCCGATGCCATTATCCTCGATGACGAGAGTGCCGGCTTCCTTGTCCAGCGTCAGGCTGATCCGCGATTTGGGGTCCTCATCCAGCAGCGCCGGGTTCGAGATCGCTTCATAACGCAGCTTTTCGCAGGCATCGGCTGCATTGGAGATAAGCTCGCGCAGGAACACGTCCCTATCTGAATAAACCGAGTGGACCATCATGTGCAGGAGCTTTGAAACATCAGCCTCGAAGGCCCGCGTTTCAGGGGCGGTAACAGTGTCCGTCGTCATCGTCTCTCTGGCTCTCGAATTTGCTAGAATTGCGGGAAGCAGATGGATGGAATGTCGTTCCGGTTCAAGAGGTCGCATTGCATTACAGATGGTCCGGGACGTCATCATGGCAATGAAGCAGAGGCCTTTATCGATGAGCGGGTTGCCCCGGTTCAAAATCACCGGAGCATTCAGCGGGATACAGGGCGAAACGCGCAGAGTTGCGCGAAGCAGGTCGGATGGGAATTGACGTCAGTCTTGCACGGTCGATCGGGAAAAGCGCACGTACCGCAGCGGGGAGGTCGAAATGGAGGCTGAACGCGTCCGGTTTGGGTCACTACCGGCGGCGCGGCCTGAAGCGACCGCCGCAACTATCATAGCGACTCTTGCAAACGGACGCGAATGACTTAACGTCGGCGGCAATCACGTTACGCTGGGGGAACGGTGTCGATCAGCGGTGACTTTGGCGCATTGTCGCAGCGGTCAGCCTATGGCTTCGGCGATTTTCGTCTGCTGCCCGAACAACAAACCCTTCTCTTCCAGGAAAAGCCTGTCGCTCTTGGTGGCCGCGCATTTGATATCCTGACCTTGCTGGTGTCTCGGGCGGGGGAGGTCGTCAGCAAAGCCGATTTGTTTGCACATGTGTGGCCTGATTACATCGTTCATGATCATAATTTGAAGGTCAACGTCGGCAATGTGCGCCGCAGCCTGGCGGAGCTTGATCCCGACGGGGAGTATATCGCCACGATCGCCGGCCGCGGATATAAGTTCGTAGCAAACGTGGAAATTGGCGGAGAGCCGATGGCTGCGACGCGCATAGCAGTAACCGGTCATCATATCAGCCCGCCCAATGTGCCGCGTCTTTTCGGCCGTGACGAGATGATCGGGCTTATCTGCGAACAGCTTATACACCCCGGTTACCTGTCCATCGTTGGCCCGGGAGGCGTTGGAAAGACATCTATCTCCATCGCTGCGGCGCAAATGTGTCGTGGTTCGGATGACGCTGTCGCATTCGTCGACCTTTCGACATTGAATGATCCGCGTTTTGTCGTACCCGCAATGGCGTCGGGTGTCGGAGTTTCGCTGGGGCTGGACGATCCGATAGCAGGCGTGATCGACCGTCTCCGCCGGGGCAACATGATCGTAATCATCGACAATTGCGAACATGTGGTTGCAATGGCAGCTTCGGTGATCGAGCGAATTTCCTCGGAACTTCCACAGGCCCGCATCGTCGTCACGAGCCGTGAACCTTTGCGAACCCGGCATGAACGGGTCTATTTCCTGCCGGGTCTTCACTATCCCGATTGCTCGGCGCAGATAGACGCGAACGATGCCCTGGCCTACCCTGCCATTCAGCTCTTCCTGGCAAAAGTCCAGAATGTGGGCGTCGGGGAACTTACCGACGAATATGTCCGCAACATCGCTTCGGTCTGCGCGAGACTGGAGGGCCTGGCGCTTGCGATCGAGCTGGCGGCCGGGACCGCCAGCGCGCTTGAGCCCACCGCGCTGAAGCAATTCTTTGAACATGGCTTCGACATGATGAGCCGTGGTCCGAGAGATGCACCGCTTCGCCATCAGACGCTGGAAGCCACGCTCGACTGGAGCTATCGGCTTCTTACCGAACGGGAGGCGGTTCTGCTGGAACTGCTTTCGCTTTTCTCCGGGCGTTTCAGTGCCGATGACGTAGAGGCGCTATATGGTGCCGGCGGGATAGAACCGATGGAAGGGCGTGATGCCTTGTCGCAGCTGGCGGCCAAGTCGCTCGTTACGACCGAGTTCAGTCAAGGGACGCTACTCTACAGGCTGCCTGAAAGCACATCAGCCTATGCATCCCAGCGACTCTTTGGAGCCCCCTATCGTCAAACGGCAAGACGCCAATTTGCCGTCAGCATCTGCACCAAGTTGCAGAAGGCGGAGCGGGAATGGTTGCTTCAGACCTCCAGACAATGGCTGGGAAAATATCGGGCGCTCATTGACGATGTTCGCTCCGTCATTGCCTGGGCCTTTGATCCGGCCGGCGATGCTGAAGTCGGCGCGGCTGTTGTCGTTGCTGCCCTGCCGCTTTGGCAGGAATTGCCGGCATTCAAGGAAATGCTTGCAGCTATCGAGACCGCTGAAACGGCCGGGCCCGCAATGGCGGCTCTGTCGCCAGTCGATCGCGTCAAGCTTTCGACAGCCAAGGCCTGGGCCATGACGCTGGCCCGCAAAATGCATCCAAGGACCGATTTAGCATGGCGTAACAGTATCGATCATGCCCGCGAAGCTGGAGACCCGGAGTTCGAGCTGCCGGCAGTCTGTGGTCAGGCGGTATTCCTCACCTATTCCGGCCGGCCGCTCACAGCCGTGCGAAGCATGTATCATTATGCAGCCGTGACGGGCCTCAACTGGGACGCCGTGCCCGACGGCAAGCGCTTTCTTGCACATGCGGAAATTTATGCCGGGCGGTTTTCGTCTGCATCGGTCCGGCTGGAGGAATTGACTGCGGCCTGTGGGCACCTGACCGATGGTCGTCGATTGTCGCGCTTCCAGGTGGACTTGCCCGTCGCGATCGGCCTGTCCCATGCCTTTCTGTTCTGGTTACAGGGAGAGGCGGCGCGTGCTTCTGAGGTTGCGGGTCGCGCGATCGCCAGGGCGGCCGAACTCAATCATATGATCTCGCTGGGCAATGCGCTTTGCCTTGCGGGCCTGCCGGTTGCCTATTTGAACGGCGACCTGGCGACGGCTTCCCTTCTTCAGGAGCAACTGGCGGAAGTGAGCAAGCGCGAGAATATCGGCATCTACGAAGGAACGAGCCAGTTCTTCTCAGGCGCGATCCTTGCGGCTCAAGGCGATGACGCCGGCCTTGGGATCATGCAAAAGAGCATTATTGAACTCGAGGCAAATAATTGGCTGGCCCGGGTGGCATTCTACCAATGTCTGCTCGCAGACGCTTGGCTAAAAATAGGAAACGTGCAGCAGGCAGAACAATGCCTCAAGCAAGCGCTCAGGCAAGCTCACCTGCGTGAGGAACGCTGGTGCCATGCCGAACTCTTGCGTGTTGCTGGCGTGATCGAAGGCAGAAAAGGATGCGGTGAAAAGGCGGAACGCCTTCTGGAAAAATCCGTTCGATGGGCGCAGGCCATGGGGGCCGGGTCAGCCATTGGGCGGACAAGGGCATCGAACTAACCGTCGAGTTGAAGCGAACGGAGGGCGTGAGCGCGATGCCCATGAAACCATGGCCGACACTCCGCTGGTCGTCCTCCGTCCGCCGGATGGAAAGGAGAGAGTCTAGACCATTTCTCTCGCGGCTTGTTGTGCTCGGGCATAGCTTTCTGCCACGGCGGCATAGTTCGGCGCCACCAGGCCGTAGAGGATGCCGAGGTCTGCCGCCTCCGGTCGCGCCCAGGTGCGGTGGAGTTCGGACAGCAGGGCGTTGGTCGATGTCGGTTTGACCCCGCCCTGCACGAAGCGAGCCAGCGACACGCGTGATGCCATCTCGCTCGGATCGCCCGAAGCATCGAGGACGGCGTAGACTTCATAGCCCGCCGCGCGTGCATCCAGCGCCGGGAACATGACGCAGACGCTTGTCCAGACACCCGCCATGATCAGCGTCTTGCGTTCCGTTGATCGAACCTCCGCAACGAAGTCGTCATTATCCCAGGCATTAACCTCGCCCTTGCGCGGCACATAGACGGCATGGGGAGCGTGGTGATGAATCTCGGGCATAAGCGGGCCGTTGGGACCCGCAGGCTCCGATGCCGTGGTGATCACCGGAATCTTGAGCAGCGTCGCGAGCTTGGCGATCATCTCGACATTCCGGCGCAGATCCGCGACCGCGATATCCTTCACCGTTTGGAACAGGCCCGATTGATGGTCGAGCAGCAGGATCAGGGCGTCGGACGGATCGATCAGCGCGGCGCCGCCACCTGAGGGCACGACGCTCGATTTGGACTTGCTGTTATACATGGTCATTCTCCGTTGTTGGGGTTTCGGTCACTGGGCCAGGTTGCGCGCCAGGAAATCGCGCATAAGGGGGATCATCTCATCGGCCTTCTCCTCGAGCGCGAAGTGGCCGGTCGCAAAGAAATGAAGCTCCGCGTCGGGCAGGTCGCGCAGGAACGCGCGCGCGCCGTCGGGCAGGAAGATGGGGTCATTTTCCCCCCAAAGGATCAGCGCTGGCGGCCGATGCTCGCGGAAATAGGCATGAAAATCCGGGTAGAGTGCGACGTTGGTCTGATAGTCGGCGATGATGCGCAAGTGGATGTCCACGCTGCCAGGACGATCGAGAAACATCTGGTCGTAAAGCCAGGCGGCCGGATCGATACGCGCCGGATCGCTTGCGCCGGCAAGATATTGGAAGCGCGTTCCCTCGATAGTCAAAAAAGGCAGCATGGCGTCGCGTTCCGCTGGGCCGTTGTCCGCCCAGTAAGCGCGTGTGATGTCCCAGAAATCGCCCATGCCTTCTTCATACGCGTTGCCGTTCTGGATGATCAGCGCGCGCACCATTTGGGGATACGCCAACGCCAGGCGAAAGCCGGTGGGCGCGCCATAATCCATCACGTAAAGCGCAAAACGGTCTACCCCCAAATGAACGAGCAGGCTGGCGACGATCTCGGCGAAGCGGTCGAACGCATATGTGAAGTCCGCCGGGGACGGCATGGCGGACAGCCCGAACCCCGGCAGGTCAGGCGCGATCACATGATAGCGATCGGCAAGCGCCGGCAGGAGGTTGCGATACATGTGCGAGGAACTGGGAAAGCCGTGGAGCAACAGCACGACGGGTCGTCCCCGCTGCCCGGCCTCGCGATAGAATATTTCGATGCCGTCCACGGTCGCGGTGCGATGGTAAGTGACAGGCTGGGTCATGATCTTTCTTCCGTGTTCAAGCCAGGGTCGCGGCGGCGGCCGCGATGAAATCGGCCACCTTCGTCGGATGCGACATCATCGCGGCGTGGCTGCTGTCGATCTCGGTGAGCGCGGCGCCAGCGCGACGAGCCATGCGGCGCTGCGCGCTCGGCGGGACCATCTTGTCGGCCGACGCCACCAGGTAGAAGCTCGGCTTTGTCTTCCAGGCCGCCTGGCTGATGGTCGCCGTCGCGGCATCTAGGCTCCAAGGAAGTTGGGCGGACGCCATGAACCGTGTCGTGCGGGGGTCGACATCCGCTGCGAATGCATCCGGGAACTGAACTGGGTCCACGATGAGGTAGCCGTCCTGTGGCGGCAGCACCGGCGCCTTGTTTTCCCCTTTCTCGGCCGGCGCGTCGTTCAGTTGGGCCACAGATTCGCCAGCATCGGGCACGAATGCGGCGATGTAGGCGAGTCCCTCCACCTTGGGATGGTTGCCTGCTTGCGTGATGACGGCGCCGCCATAGCTGTGGCCGACCAGCAGGACAGGATGACGGGCCGCTTCGATCACGCGCATGGTCGCGCAGACATCCCCGTCGAGCGTGACTGTGGGGTGCTGAACGACCAGCACGTCAAAGCCGCGTGCGACAAGTCGGCTGTGGACCTGCTGCCACCCGGAGCCATCGACGAATGCGCCGTGCACCAGGACGACAGAATGGGTTGGCGCGCCAGCGGTCTGGGCGCCCGGAACGGGAGCGGTCATATCTATTCCTTTCAGGCCATACGGGCGGGGCCGAAGCCCCGCCCCGCGTGTCATGCGCAGAGGTTGCGGTCGAGGAAGTCGCGGATCAGCGGCGCCATCACGTCCAGCCTGTCCTCCAGCGCGAAATGGCCGCTGTCGAGGATGTGCATCTCCGCATTGGGCAGGTCGCGCAGATAGGGATGCGCTCCAGCCTCGGGGAAGATTACGTCATTCTTGCCCCAGACGATCAGTGTCGGTGGCTTGCGCTCACGGAAAAAGGCCTGGAACTGGGGATAGAGCGGGACATTGCTGCCATAGTCGCCCAGAAGATCAAGCTGGATCTCCCGGTTGCCCGGCCGGTCGAGTAGCGCCTGGTCCGCCACCCAGTTGTCCGGGCTGATCCTGGCGGTGTCGCCCATGCCGTCGGTATATTGGAACTTGGTTGTCTCAAGCGTCAGCAGGCCAGCCAACGCCTCGCGACGGGCGGGTGTCTTCTCAGCCCAATAGGCTTTGATCGGATCCCAGAAAGCGGCGAGCCCTTCGGTATAGGCGTTGCCATTCTGGACGATGAGGGTCTCGACCCGTTCGGGATGCTTGATCGCGAGCCGGTATCCGATCGGGGCGCCATAATCCATGACGTACATGCTGTAGCGCTTTGCGCCGACCTTGTCGGTCAACTGATCGACGATGTTGGTCAGGTTCGCGAATGTGTAGGCGAACTTGGCGTGGTCGGGAGCATCGCTTTGGCCATAGCCCGGATAGTCGGGCGCGATCACCCGATAGCGGTCCGCCAAAAGTGGAATGAGATTGCGGAACATATGTGACGAGGTCGGGAAACCGTGCAGCAGCAGCAGGACGGGTGCGTCCGCTGGCCCGGCTTCACGATAGAAGACCTTCACGCCATCGATGGTCGTGTTCCTGTAATGAATGACGGGAACCGCCTTGGCTGCGATGGTCGTGGGGGCTGGCGCGCAAGCGGCGTAGGCTGCCACAGGGCTGATCGCCGCAAGCATGGCGATGGCGCTAACGAGATGGTTCTTCATGATCCTTACCTTTCCGAAATGGGTGCAGGTGGACATCAGCACCTCGGACATCGGGCTATCATCAGGAGCGTCTCGGCCCGGGATAAATAAGGGTAAAAAGTTGGACGCCGACTGCGCCACGCCAACAAGAAGATGGCACGGCGGCTGAATCTGTCGAACGACATGATCCAGGCGCAGCTCAAGACCATCTTCGGAAAGCTCGGCGTTCAGGATCGCACCCACGCGGTCACAGTTGCGGTGCGCCGCGGCTATATTAATCCATTCTCCTGCAATCACAGCGAACCGACGATCGCTAGCCGGTCTCGTCGATCATTTTTCGGAAGCGAACGAACCGCATCCCGGAATAGCAAATTCGAGGCTCAAAAACGCGCCTCTCTCCTGCGCTAGCTTCTGTATGCAGCCTGGTCATTATCGCACTTCGCTCTTGCTCGACATCCGGCAGCGGCGCCTCTCGAACCACCCCTCAATGCAGCAGACCATTCAGAACAGGAACCAGTCGTCGAAAACCAAAGGGCTTGGATATGACGGGCGCCGTTGGATGGGCGCGCATCACCGGATGCGCGGTCGATCCTGAACAGAATAGATAAGGGATGTCGTAGCTTTGCAAATCGTCCGCCAGCAGGCCCGCGTCGGCATCCTGTAACGACACGTCAACCACCGCCCCGGCCGGAAAATGAGCGGCCAATGCCGCCATGCCGTCCCCCAGCGTCGCATAAGGCCCGTCGATCTGATATTGCGCGCCCTCCAACAGTTCAGCGATCAGCGCCGCCACCAACGGATCGTCTTCCACAACCAGAATGCGCCGAGCGTCAGACACGCGCGTCACTCCAGCCCGAAATGCGCCCGATAACGCTCGAAGCAGCGTGCGCCGCAATGCAG
This sequence comes from Sphingobium sp. C100, assembly GCF_000508185.1. Lineage (GTDB taxonomy): Bacteria > Pseudomonadota > Alphaproteobacteria > Sphingomonadales > Sphingomonadaceae > Sphingobium. The sequence goes on from NZ_AYOY01000156.1 coordinate 21,442, forward strand.
GCGGATCAGCGCACCTTCCGCCATCGCCGTCGCCCGTCGCGGGTCTTCCGCGACCAGCGGGCGGATGGCCTCCTCATTCCAATCGCGGCTGTGCTTGACGTCCAGGACTGCGTGAAGGTCGAAATAACGTCGTTCACTCCCCGACAGGCCGATCCGCCGCAGCGCCTTGGCCGTGTGCGCGGACCGGTCGGGCGCGGTCAGTTCGATCGCGCCCAATGCCCCGATGCTGTGCCAGGTGTAGCCGCGGGACGTCGCCATGGCAGTCATGGCATTGGCCAGCGCCAGACTTTCCCACACGGTATTTTCGATACGGGTGTCGAGGTCGAGAAGGTCCACCAGTTGCCCGAGCATCGGGCCATGCATAGCTTTCGCGTTGCCGCGCCCCATCTCGTCCCAGTAATTGCGGGCCAGTTCCAACTTCGCGCGCGCGGGCAGTTTCACCTGGGTCATCGCCACCAGGTCGTCGAACCCAGCCTCGCCCGCAGCCTCCTGCGACAGGAACCACCGAATATGATCCATCTGCGCGGTTTCGGCCAACCAGGGGAAAAGGCGGTCATGCTGCCCTGGGCCAGTCGCTTTGAGCCGTTCGAACCATTTCACGAAGCCATCGGCATCCGTCGGCACATTGGCCGCCTCGTCCCGAACATCGGCGCGCAACTCTTCGATAAACCCATATTCCAGGCGCAGCATCCGCTGATCATCATTGAACCGCTCGCGCGTCATATGTTCGGGGAAGGCGGGAGCCAGGCGCGTTCTGTTCCAGCGACTAAGCTGTTGTTGAAAAGCATCTTGCAGAAATTGCGATTCATGGTGTTCAAGTCGGGTCGCCACGGTGAAGCCTTCCTTTGAGGTACAGACATAATCCGGGAGACGATGAGGTGTTCCTGAAAATCGGACTAAACTATATCAACTCCGGGTGAGGACTTGCCCTCTTGAAGACGCTTCATCGGTAGCATTCACTAGGATGCCCGGCTACCGATCCGCCGTCATGAACCACGAAGCAGACCCGCCGCCCACGCCCATCGGTTGACGATACGTCGGCGATCCGCAATGGCTTTTGGTCAACATGCTGGCCCGGAGGCGTCCCATCCATCCGCTTGATCATCCCATCTGGAACAGCCTGCATTCGGGCTGGTCGGCGCTGGCTGAAGGGGGAGAGCATGCGCTGCGGCTGGAACAGCGCCACGGTCCCTTCGCCGCGACCGCCACGGCCGATCCCGAAGCCATGGCCGCTCTGCTGCCACTGATCCCGCACGATGGCGAATTGTGGCTGCTGGGGCAGGATGCCAGGGCCATTTTGCCTGCCGGCGCCAGGCTGGCGCGCACCGCGACGCTCGCGCAGATGATGGCGACGCGCCCGGCGCCGGCCGATCCGGGCGCGGTGGACTGGGTCGTGCTGGGGGAAGCGGATGCAGCGGAAATGCTGGACCTCGCCCTGCTGACAAAACCGGGGCCATTCCGCCCCCTCACCCACAGGCTGGGTCGTTTCATTGGCGTGCGTGAGGATGGCAGGCTGATCGCCATGGCAGGGGAACGGATGCGGATGCCGGGCTTTGCCGAGGTGAGTGGCGTTTGCACGCATCCCGACTGGCGTGGCCGGCGCCTTGCCGGCCATCTGATGCGGATCGTGATGCAAGCGATAGTAGAGCGGGGCGACACGCCGTTTCTCCATGCCTATGCCGAACATGACAGGACGATCGCGCTCTACCGCACGCTGGGATTTGAGGTGCGCGCGGCGCTGCCGATGGCGGTCGTGACGCGCTGAAGCGAGGGTCGCGACAAAAAGGCCGGCGCATCGCTGCGCCGGCCTCTTCATTCCGATGTGGAAGGCTGGACCTGCTGGAGGTCGCGACCAACAGCGGGCCAGACGAACCCGGCCCGCTATGATCGCTTTAGAAGTCCATGCCGCCCATGCCGCCCATGCCGCCCGGCATCGCGGGAGCAGCGGACTTGTCTTCCGGCAGCTCGGCGATGGTGGCTTCGGTCGTGATCAGCAGACCGGCAACCGAAGCGGCGTTCTGGAGCGCGGTGCGCACGACCTTGGTCGGGTCGATGACGCCGGCGGCAACCAGGTTTTCATAGGTGTCGGTGGCCGCGTTGAAGCCGAACGACGTGTCGTCCTGATCCAGCAGCTTGCCCGAAACGACGGCGCCGTCCTGGCCCGCATTGCTGGCGATCTGGCGCACCAGAGCGGTCAGCGACTTGCGAACGATGTCGATGCCGCGGGTCTGGTCGTCATTGGCGCCGGTCAGGCCGTCGATCGCCTTGGTCGCGTAGAGCAGCGCCGTGCCGCCACCAGGAACGATGCCTTCTTCAACGGCCGCACGGGTGGCGTGCAGCGCGTCGTCGACGCGATCCTTGCGCTCCTTGACTTCGATCTCGGTCGCACCGCCAACCTTGATGACGGCAACGCCGCCGGCCAGCTTGGCGAGACGCTCCTGGAGCTTCTCACGATCATAGTCGCTGGTGGTGACTTCGATCTGCGCACGGATCTGCTCGGTGCGGGCCTTGATCGAGTCATGTTCACCGGCGCCATCGACGATGGTGGTGTTGTCCTTGTCGATGGTGACGCGCTTGGCGGTGCCGAGCATACCGAGCGTGACATTCTCAAGCTTGATGCCGAGGTCTTCCGAGATCACTTCGCCCTTGGTCAGGACGGCGATGTCTTCCAGCATGGCCTTGCGGCGATCGCCGAAGCCAGGCGCCTTGACCGCAGCGACCTTCAGGCCGCCACGCAGCTTGTTGACGACCAGGGTCGCCAGCGCTTCGCCTTCGATGTCCTCGGCGATGATCAGCAGGGGACGACCCGACTGCACCACGGCTTCCAAGATCGGCAGGATCGACTGAAGGTTGGACAGCTTCTTTTCGTGGATCAGGATGTACGGATCAGCCAGCTCGACGGCCATCTTTTCCGGGTTGGTCACGAAATAGGGCGACAGGTAGCCGCGGTCGAACTGCATACCTTCGACGACGTCCAGTTCGAAGTCGAGACCCTTGGCCTCTTCGACGGTGATGACGCCTTCCTTGCCGACCTTTTCCATGGCTTCGGCGATCTTTTCGCCGACTTCACGATCGCCATTGGCCGAGATGATGCCGACCTGGGCGACTTCCGACGAACCCGAAACCGGCTTCGAACGTGCCTGGATGTCCTCGACGACCTTGGTCACAGCGAGGTCGATGCCACGCTTCAAGTCCATCGGGTTCATGCCGGCGGCAACCGACTTCATGCCTTCACGCACGATCGCCTGGGCCAGCACGGTGGCGGTGGTGGTGCCGTCACCGGCGATGTCGTTGGTCTTCGAAGCGACTTCGCGGACCATCTGGGCGCCCATATTCTCGAACTTGTCCTTCAGTTCGATTTCCTTGGCGACGGTGACGCCGTCCTTGGTGATGCGGGGCGCACCGAAGCTCTTGTCGATGACGACATTGCGGCCCTTGGGGCCAAGGGTCACCTTGACCGCGTCGGCCAGGATGTCGACGCCACGCAGGATGCGCTCACGCGCCTCACGCGAAAACTTTACGTCCTTCGCTGCCATGATCTTTCACCTCTTCATGAGAAATTGCAAATTTTGCGAAGTTCACACCGTCACAGGGCATGAATTTCCGCCGAAAACAGAAAAGCCTATCGGGTCCGCAGCTTAGCCGACGACGCCCAGAATATCGCTTTCCTTCATGATCAGCAGGTCTTCGCCATCGACCTTGACCTCGGTGCCCGACCATTTGCCGAACAGCACGCGGTCGCCCGCCTTGACGTCGAGCGGGGTCACCTTGCCGTCTTCGGCCTTCGAGCCGGTGCCGACGGAGACGATTTCGCCTTCCTGCGGCTTTTCCTGCGCGGTGTCGGGGATGATGATGCCGCCGGCGGTCTTCGCTTCCGCTTCGATGCGGCGGACGAGAACACGGTCGTGCAACGGACGAAATGCCATGTTATGTGCCTTTCCCTAGCTTCTTGGGATGGGTGCGGCGGATAGAGCCGAGGATGCCCTCATGCTGCCCTGCCCGCCTGTCCGTCTCCCGATGAACTTGTGTGTGTTAGCACTCCTTCATCAAGAGTGCTAGCGCCGCGAATATGGCTTGTGCGAAGAAGCCGTCAAGGGGGCCGACGACAAATTTTCATGGGCGCAGGTGCGCATTGACAGCGCCGCGCCTGATCGCGCGCGCATCGGCGGCGGCCCTAGGGGCATTTACCGATTGTTTCCCGATCCCCTCATTTGGTTTCCTGCCGCCCTGCCCCTTTCATCATCAAGGCCGCGGGCCGATGATGAAAGTCCCTGAAAGCAAAAGAGAGGAATGGTCATGCGCTTTGCCAATATCGTGATCGCCGTGGACGTGAATGACGCGGAAAATGGTCGGGCCGCCCTGGCGCGCGGGGCCGCCATCGCCGGCGCGGAAGGGCAGATCCATCTTCTCTATGTCCGTTATTATCTGCCGACTCGCTATTCCCAACTGATCGCCGAAAATTTCGACCTCACCGAAAAGGAGGAAGCGCTCAGGACGATGCACCAATGGTGCGCGGATCTGGGCCTTGATCCCAGGGACATCAATATCGAAACCCGGCGCGGCCGCGTGCGCGACGAAGTGATCGCCGCGACGGAGAGACACGCCGCCGACCTCATCGTCATCGGTTCGCATCAGCCTTCCATGACATCCAAGCTGCTGGGCTCCAACGCGTCGACCATCGTCCAGCAATCGCCGGTCAGCGTACTGGTCGTACGCGCGGGCAAGCGATAGGCGCGCTCCTGCGGGCGGGGCGTTGCGGCCGGCGTTGCGGCTTCCTACCTTCCGGCCACACCCGTCCGCCTGGAGACCAGCCACATGACCGATACCCCCTATATCCCGCCCCGCGTCTGGACCTGGGACAAGGCCAATGGCGGCCAGTTCGCCAATATCAACCGGCCGATCGCCGGGCCGACCCATGACAAGGCGCTGCCGGTGGGCAAGCATCCGCTCCAGCTCTATTCGCTCGCCACGCCCAATGGGCAGAAAGTGACAATCATGCTGGAGGAGTTGCTGGAGGCGGGCGTCAGCGCCGCCGAATATGACGCCTGGCTGATCCGCATCGGCGATGGCGACCAGTTTTCCAGCGGCTTCGTTGCGGTCAATCCCAACAGCAAGATTCCCGCGCTGATGGACCATAGCGTCTCCCCGCCCCAGCGCGTCTTCGAATCCGGCGCGATCCTGCTCTATCTGGCGGAAAAATTCGGCAAATTCCTGCCTGCCGATCCGGCCGCGCGCACTGCGGCCATGAGCTGGCTGTTCTGGCAGATGGGCAGCGCGCCGCTGCTGGGCGGCGGCTTCGGTCATTTCTATGCCTATGCGCCGGAAAAATACGAATATCCGATCAACCGCTATGCCATGGAAGTGAAGCGTCAATTCGACGTGCTCGACCGCCATCTGGCGGACAATGCCTATATGGCGGGCGACAGCTATTCGATCGCCGACATCGCCATCTGGCCCTGGTATGGCGGGGTGGCGCTGAACCGCGCCTATGAAGCGGCCGAGTTCCTGGACACGCAAAGCTATAAACACGTCCTGCGCTGGGCCGAGCAAATCGACGCGCGCCCGGCGGTGACGCGCGGGCGCATGGTCAACAAAGCGTCGGGACCGCTGGAAGAACAATTGCACGAGCGCCACGACGCGGGCGATTTCGCGACGAAGACGCAGGACAAGCTGGAGGGGGCGGCCTGACGGCGCGCCCTGCGGAAATATCCGGTCGTTTCCAGCATCGACACGCTGGCAACGACCGGACGCCCGTCAGTAACCCACCGTAAATCTGGCCCGGCTGTGCTGCGGCGTTTCCATCTCATCGACCAGCGCGATGGCATAGTCCGCGTAGGAAATGCTGCTGTCGCCCTGAGCGTCGATCAGCAATTCGTCCTTGCCGAGACGGAAGCTGCCCTTGCGATCGCCCTCGAAGAAATTGGCCGATGGCGAGAGGAAGGTCCAGTCAATGTCCGCGACGCCCCGCAGATAGTCGAGAAAGGCGGCGCCCCTGCTCGCTTCGGCTTTATAGGCGTCGGGGAAGTCCGGCGTGGCGACAAGGGCGACGCCGGGCGCGACCTCCAGGCTGCCGGCACCGCCAACCACCAGATAGCGCGCAACGCCCGAGTCCCGGACCACGCCAACCAGCGAAGCCGGGTCGGTGTCGGAGAACATGACCGCGCTGACCACCACGTCATGCCCGCGGATCGCGGCGGTCAGTGCGTCGGCTTCCCTGACGTCACCGGCGACCGCAGTGACGCCGTCGGCCGCGACGGCATTTTCGGGGTGGCGCGAAATTGCCGTAACCTGATGCCCGCGTCGCACCAGTTCGGCGCTGATGGCCTTGCCCGCGCGGCCGGTGCCGCCGATGATCGCTACCTTCATGACCGTTTTTCCTGTTGGTTACTGATGGAAACCAGATAGCGATTAGGATATCATGCTCACTAGAAGGCACTTTGCCTTCATCTGGTTACGTCGAGGATACCGCCCCCATGACCATTTCTCCGTCCCCAGCCCCGCCCCAGCCCATTCGCATGGGCGACGCCTATGATCCCGATTGCCCGACCCGGCAGGTGCTGGACCGGATCGGCGACAAATGGGCGGTGCTGGTATTGCTGACGCTGACGGACGGGCCGGTGCGGTTCAACGACCTGCGGCGGCGGATCGGCGCCATTTCGCAGAAGATGCTGTCGCAGACGCTCAAGAGCCTGGAGCGCGACGGGCTGGTCAGCCGCGCCGCCTTCGCCACCGTGCCGGTGACGGTCGAATATGCCCTGACGCCGCTGGCCGGCGGCCTGATCGGCATATTGGACCAGATCGCCCGCTGGGCCGAACATCATGTCGGCGACATCATGGCGTCGCGGCGCGCGCATGACGGGAACGCGCCCCTCCCCGCCTGAAGAGGCTTGATCGCACGGCCCAGCCATCGCATGATGGCGCAACGGGGCAAGGCAATCCCCCGTTCAGGCGTTCCCCGCCCAAGCATTGCGGCTTCATCGGGCTTCACGGCCCCAGGGGAACGTCCATGTCGCATCCAGGTTTTTCGGAATTGGTCCGCCTCTTCGGCAGGATCGGCCTGCTCAGCTTCGGCGGGCCGGCCGGGCAGATCGCGCTGATGCATCGCGAACTGGTGGAGGAACGGCGCTGGATCGAGGAAGGCGCCTTTTTGCGGGCGCTCAATGTCTGCCACCTTCTGCCCGGACCGGAGGCGCAGCAATTGGCGACCTGGATCGGGTGGCGATTGCATGGAACGAAGGGGGGCCTTGCCGCGGGGCTGCTGTTCGTCCTGCCCGGCGCGGCGGTGATGCTGGGCCTGTCGATCCTGTATGCCTATGCCGCCGACCTGCGGCCCGTGGCGGCGCTGTTCATGGGGATCAAGGCGGCGGTGCTGGCAATCGTGACCCAGGCGCTGATCCGCATCGGCCGGCGCGCGCTCGACACCGGGTTCAAGCAGGGGCTGGCGGTTGCCGCCTTCCTCGCTCTCTTCCTCTTCGCCCTGCCCTTCCCCCTCGTCGTGCTGGGCGCGGGCGCGCTCGGCTTCGTGCTGGCGCGGTGGCGTCCCGAATGGCTCAAGGTTCATGGCGCGGCGCCCGGCGCAGCGCCTGACGGGCCGCCGCCATGGACGCGGACGGCGCGGACGATCCTGCTCTGGCTGCTGGTCTGGGCCGCGCCCATGGCCATCATCCTGCTCCTGCTCGGGCCGGATCATATTCTCTGGAGGATCGGCGCCTTTTTCTCGCAACTGGCGGTCGTCACCTTTGGCGGCGCCTATGCGGTGCTGGCCTATATGGCGCAGGAGGCCGTGCAGTCGATGCACTGGCTGTCGGCGGGCGAGATGACCGACGGGCTGGGACTGGCCGAAACCACGCCGGGGCCGCTGATCCTGGTGACGCAGTTCGTCGGCTTCCTGGGCGCATTCCGCGCGCCCGCGCCCTTTTCACCGCTGTTCGCCGGGGTGCTGGGCGCGTTGGTCACGCTGTGGGTCACTTTTGCGCCCTGCTTCCTCTGGATTTTCGCCATGGCGCCCTGGATGGAGCGGCTGGACCATGCGCCCCGCCTGCAAGGTGCGCTCGCCGCGTTGACCGCCGCGATCGTCGGCGTGATCGCCAACCTGACGCTCTGGTTCGCGCTGCATGTCCTCTTCACCCGGATCGAGCGGGTGGACGCGGTAGGCCTGACCCTGTCGCTGCCGGACCCTGTGAGCTTCGATTGGCGGATAGCGCTGATCGCGATCGGCGCGGCGGCGATGATCTTCCGGCTGAAACAGGGGGTGATGTCCACCCTCGCCGCTGCGGCGCTGGCCGGGCTCGCGCTGGGCTATGCGGGCGGATAGCGACGAGGGGACATTATAGCGGGGACTGGACGGCGGGCGGCGGCAGGCTAAGACAAGGGCTTGAAAACAAGCAGGGAGTCGTTGCCATGGACCGCCGCCAGTTTCTGACCACCACCGGGGCCGTCGCGCTCGCCACCGCCGCGCCGCGCGCGCTGGCGCAGATCAGCGGCAATGACGATGCCCGCCTGTCGGCCGCCTTCGCCGCTATCTTCGAGCGCGCGCTGGACCTTTCGCCGATGTTCGTGACCAGCCTGGGCCTGGACAAGGGCGCGCGCGCCGGGGCGAAGAGCCAGCTCGACGACAACAGCAAGTCGGGCATGATGAAGCAACTGGCCGCGACCCAGGCCGCGATCAAGGAACTGGAGGGGTTCGAGGGCGCCAAACTGTCCGATGCGCAGCGGCTGAACCTGGACGTCATCCTCTACGCGCTGGGGCAGCAGACGGTCGCGCCCGCGCGCTTCGGCCTCAACAGCGTGCAGCGTCCCTATCGCATCTTCCAGCAGGGCGGCAGCTATTTCCGCACGCCCGATTTCCTCAACACCGCGCACACCATCAACAACAGCGCCGATTGCGAAGCCTATGTCGCCCGGCTGGACGCCTTTGCCGACAATCTGCGGACCGACACCGCGCTTCAGCGGGACGAGGCGGCGCGCGGCTATCTGGCGCCCGGCTGGTCGCTGGAACTCACTCTTGGCCAGTTGAAGGCGCTGCGCAGCCAGAAGGCGGCCGACAGCTCGATGGTCCAGTCGCTGGTGAAGCGCGCCGCGGCCAAGGGCATAACGGGCGACTGGCAGGGCCAGGCGAGCGCGCTGGTGGAAAAGGCGATCTATCCCGCGCTGGACGAACAGATCGCGGCGATCGAAGCGCTCAGGGGCAAGACGGCGGCGGGCGACGGCGTGTGGCGCACGCCGCGCGGCGACGAAATCTACGCCGCCGCGCTGAAACAGGCCACGACGACCGACCTGTCCGCCGATCAGATCCACGCCATGGGGCTGGAGCAGGTCGCCGACATCAGCGCGCAGTTGGAGAGCATCCTGAAGGGCGCCGGCTACACCAGCGGCACGGTCGGCGAGCGGCTGGCGAAGCTGAATGTCGAACCGTCGCAGCTTTATGCCGACAGCCCCGAAGGGCGCGCCGCGCTGATCACCCAACTCAACCGCGACGTCGATGCGATGAAGGCGAAGCTGCCCCAGGCCTTCGCCACCATTCCCGACACGAAGCTGGAAATTCGCGCCGTGCCGGTGGAGATTCAGGACGGCGCATCCAACGGCTATTATAACCGCGCCGCGCTCGACGGATCGCGCCCGGCCATCTATTTCATCAACCTGAAGGATGTGGGCGACTGGCCCAAATATGGACTGGGCGCGCTCACCTATCATGAAGGCGTGCCGGGGCATCATCTCCAGATTTCGACCGCGCAGACGGCGGGCGACATTCCGATGCTGCGCAAGACCGCCTTCATGAGCGCCTATAGCGAAGGCTGGGCGCTGTATGCCGAGCAGTTGGCCGATGAGCTGGGCGGCTATGCGACGCCGCTGGACCGGGCGGGCTATCTCCAGTCCTTCCTGTTCCGCGCCGCGCGGCTGGTGGTGGATACCGGCCTCCATGCCAAGCAATGGACCCGCGAACAGGCGACCGACTATATGGTCGAAAAGACCGGCTTTGCCCGCCCCCGTTGCCAGCGGGAGGTCGAGCGTTACTGCACCCAGCCGGGGCAGGCGACCAGCTACAAGGTGGGCCATGGCGTGTGGACCAAGGCGCGCGCGGCGGCGCAGGCGGATCTGGGCGACGCCTTTGATCTCAAGCAGTTCCACGCCGTCCTTGAGGAAGGCGCGATGCCGTTGTCGATGCTGGAACAGCGCGTGGCGGCGCGGGCGAAGGCGGCAAAGGCCTGACCCATTTTGACCATCATCCCCGCGCGGGCGGGGATGATGGTGGATTCAGGTGGGATTATTCGTAATCCAGATCCTGATAGCTGTCGTCCGCGACGTCGGAGAAGCGCGTGATCTTCGCGTCGAACTTCATGCGGATGCGGCCGGTGGAGCCGTGGCGCTGCTTGGCGACGATCACTTCGGCCAGGCCGTAGATGCGCTCCATATTTTCCTTCCAGGTGGCGTAGGCGGCCTCGTCGTCGGGCTTGGGCTCCTTGGCGGCTTCGTAATAATCCTCGCGGAACACGAACCAGACCATGTCCGCATCCTGCTCGATCGAGCCTGATTCGCGCAGGTCGGACAGTTGGGGACGCTTGTCCTCACGCTGTTCGACCGCACGGCTGAGCTGCGACAAGGCGAGCACCGGGACATGAAGTTCCTTCGCCAAGGTCTTGAGGCCACGGGAGATTTCGGAGATCTCATTGACGCGATTGCCATCGCCCCGGCCCGTGCCCTGAAGCAACTGGAGATAATCGACGACGATGAAGCCGATGTCGTGCCGGCGCTTGAGGCGGCGCGCGCGGGTTCGCAGCGCCGCGATGGTGAGGCCCGGCGTATCGTCGATGAACAGCGGCAGATCCTGCAATTCCCGCGCCGCGCGCGACAGGTTCTGGAAGTCGGCCCGGCTGATCTTGCCCATGCGCAGCGCTTCGCCGCTGATGCCCGATTGTTCGGCGAGAACGCGGGTGGCAAGCTGGTCGGCGGACATTTCCAGGCTGAAGAAAGCGGTCTTGGCGCCCATATTCTTGTCCGGCGTGATCCCGTCGGCATTGTCGCGCACCCAGCGCGACGCGGCATTATAGGCGATGTTGGTGGCCAGCGACGTCTTGCCCATGCCCGGACGGCCGGCCAGGATCATCAAGTCCGAATTGTGCAAACCACCGATCTTGGCATTGAGGCTGTTGATGCCGGTGGTGATCCCCGACACATGGCCGCCGCTGTTGAGCGCGCGCTCCGCCACCTGCACCGCCGCGGTGGAGGCCATGAGGAAGCTCTTGACCGAACCACCCTCGCCCTCGCCCTCCGACACCTTGTAAAGCGCGACTTCGGCCGCCTCTATCTGTTCGCGCGGATTGACGTCCTCGCTGGTGTCGAGCGCATTTTCAACCAGTTCGCGCCCGACGCTGACAAGCTGCCGCAACAGGGCGAGGTCGTAGATCTGGCTGGCGAAATCGCGCGCGCCGATCAGCGCCGCGCCGCTGCCGGTCAATTGCGCCAGATAGGCCGGGCCGCCCAGTTCCTTGAGCGCCGGGTCCTGCTCCAGCATCGGCTTCAACGTCACCGGATTGGCGACCATGTCCTTGTCGAGCAGGCGCATGATCGCGTCATAGATGCGGCCGTGCAGCGGCTCGAAAAAATGTTCGGCCTTCAACCGAAGCTGCACATCCTCGGCAATGCGGTTGTCGATCATGATGGCGCCCAGCAGCGCGGCTTCGGCTTCGACGTTGCGCGGCAATTCGGTGCCGCCGCTCTCGGCGGCGTTGATTTTCAGCAGTTCGACCATGCGCCCTCTTTCCTCTCCCGGCCCGGTCCGCGCAAGGGGCCATGCGGAAACCATCTGTGGATAAGTCCCGCTTGCATTTGGACGCGCGCCGCCGCACTGACTATGCGCTTCACCATGGCCGATCCGCGCATCATAGACATCAAACTCGACGAGCGCACGATCCTGTGGCGCAACGCCGACGTGGAGCAGGAACGGCGCATCGCGATCTTCGACCTGCTGGAGGATAATCATTTCGCGCCCCAGCGCGTACACCCCGACGGCTATGCCGGCCCCTACAAGGTCGTGCTGCGGGTCGAGGACGGGCGGCTGGTGATCGAAATCAATCGTCAGGATGACAGCGCGCTGGAGGCGATCATCCTGGGCCTGGGCCGGTTCCGCCGCCCGATCCGCGAATATTTCGCGATCTGCGACAGCTATTATCAGGCGATCAGCAATGCATCGCCCCAGCAGATCGAAACGGTCGACATGGCCCGCCGCGCCATCCACAATGATGCGGCGGAACAGTTGATCGAGCGGCTGGACGGGAAGATCGCGGTCGATTTCGACACGGCGCGCCGGCTCTTCACGCTCATCTGCGTGCTGCATATCAAGGGGTAATGGTATCAGGGGTTTGACTTTCGGGGGGATGCTGGTCCGGGTCGGGGCGGGACTGGCGCTGGTCGGGGTGCTGGCGTTGGCGCTGTGGCTCTATGCGCGCGCCTGGGCGCCCGATCGCGACCGCTATCCAGTGCAGGGCGTCACCATCAGCGCCGATGAGGGCGTTGTCGACTGGGGCACGCTGGCGGCGCAGGGCGCCGATTTCGCCTATATCCGCGCGGTCGGGCCGTCGGGTGCGCGCGACCCCGCCTTCGCCACCAACTGGCGCAGGGCGCGCGCGGCGGGAATGCGCTATGGCGCGATGATCCTGTTCAGCGCCTGCCGCAGCCCGATCGACCAGGCGACCGGGTTCATGACCACGGTCCCGCGCGACAATGCCGCCCTGCCCCCGGTCATCCGCCTGGCGTTCGCCCCCACCTGCACGAAGCGGCCGGGCCGCGACCTGCTGCTGTCGAACCTCAACACGCTCATCAACCTGGTCGAGGGGCAGGCGGGCAAGCCCGCGCTGCTCAACGTGACGGAGGATTTCGACAAGGCGTATGACATCGGGTCCGGCATCAACCGCACCTTGTGGCTGGACGGCAATTTCTTCCCGCCTGATTACGCCACCCGCCCCTGGGTGATGTGGACAGCCACCGACATGCGGCATATCGACGGCGTCGATGGTCCGGTCCGATGGAATGTGGTGACGCCCTGATGGCAGAAGAAGATCTCCAGCACCTGATAGCCGCTGCGCGCGCCGCGATGGCCAACGCCCATGCGCCCTATAGCCGCTTCGCGGTCGGCGCGGCGGTGCGCCTGACCGATGGCAGCATCGTTGCCGGCTGCAATTTCGAAAATGCGAGCTATGGCCTGTCGCTGTGCGCCGAAACGGTGGCGCTGGCGAACGTCAATGCGCAGGGTCGTCTGGCCGATGTAGCGGCCATCGCCGTGGTCGGCGGCGCCATGGACGGTGCGCAGGAAGCGCTCGTCACCCCTTGCGGCCGCTGCCGCCAGATCATGAACGAGGCCGAGCAGATGGCCGGCCGCACCCTCGCCATCTATTGCGCCACCCCCAGCGGCGACCGCATCCTCGACCTCAAGGTCGCAGACCTCCTTCCCCATGCCTTTGGTCCGGCGGATCTGGGCATCGGTCCCACGAACAAGAGCTGACAGACATGGCCATATTTTCCGACAAATGGATTCGCGAACAGGCGCTGAGCACGGGCATGATCGAGCCGTTCGTGGAGAGCCAGCGGCGCGAAGGCTGCATCAGCTACGGCCTGTCCTCCTATGGCTATGACGCGCGGGTCGCCGACGATTTCAAGATCTTCACCAATGTCGACAGCACGATCGTCGATCCCAAGGATTTCGATCCCAAGAATTTCGTCGATCGCAAGACCGACTGCTGCATCATCCCGCCCAACAGTTTCGCCCTTGCCCGCACGGTCGAATATTTCCGCGTGCCGCGCGACGTGCTGGTCATCTGCCTGGGCAAATCCACCTATGCGCGCTGCGGCATCATCGTCAATGTGACGCCGCTGGAGCCGGGCTGGGAAGGGCATGTGACGCTGGAATTTTCCAACACCACGCCGCTGCCCGCGAAAATCTACGCCAATGAAGGCGCCTGCCAGTTCCTCTTCCTTCAGGGCAATGAGCCGTGCGAGGTCAGCTATGCCGACCGTGCCGGCAAATATATGGGGCAGCAGGGGGTAACGCTCCCCCGCCTCTGACCCGCGGTGAGCGCATGGGGCGCGCATGGCGGATTGCTGATATTCCTTCGTTTTCCTGATCGAGGCAGCTTTGAAAAGCCGTCGATCGGGGGACATCATCATGCGTCATCGCCACGTCATGGCGGCCATCGCGCTCGCCCTGTGCCTGGTCTCGCCCAGCCTTTTGCGCGCCGCCGCCCCGGTCGATGCAGCGCTGACCCAGCGGCATAAATTCGCCATCCATGTCCAGCCGCTCAGCAGCGCCCTGCGGCAATTGTCGGCGCAATCGGGCGTGCGCATCCTCTTTCCCTATGACGAGGTCGCCGCGATCCGCAGCCGCCGGGTCGAAGGATGGCTCTCCACAGCCGAGGCGCTGGATCGCCTGCTCGCCGGCACGAACCTCAAAGTGGCGCAGGCCGGCGCCGGGGTCATCGCCCTGGCCGCGCCCACCAGTCGCAGCGTGGTGCGGCACAGCCCGCTGTCCTTTCAACTCGCGCAGGCCAGCGACGGCGCCGCGCCGGCCGGTCTGACGCGGGGGCCAGACCCGATCGAGCAATCCACCCCGATCATCGTCACCGGCACGCGCCAGACCACCCGCACCGTCGCCGACAGCATGGCGCCGATCGACGTGCTGGACGCGCAGGATCTGGAGGCAAGCGGCAAGCAGTCGGTCCGCGACCTGCTCGGCACGCTGGTCCCGTCCATCAACGTGTCGAACAGCGGCGCGGGCGCCAGTTTCGCGATCAAGACGCTGTCGCTGCGCGGCCTGGCGGGCGACCAGTTGCTGGTGCTGGTGAACGGCAAGCGGCGCCATAATACAGCAACCCTCTTCATCAACGGCACGACCCAGAACGGCCAGTCGCCGCCGGACCTGGACCTGATCCCGGCCAATATGATCGACCGGATCGAACTGCTGCGCGACGGCGCTTCGGCCCAATATGGGTCCGATGCGATCGCCGGCGTCGTCAATATCATCCTGAAAAGCGACACCCATGGCGGCGCGTCGATCTTGGGCGGCGGCACGGCGGACGGGGGCGGCGAACAGGGCCGGTTTCAGGTCGATAACGGCTTTGCCATCGGCCAGGGCATGATCCATGTCGCCGCCGACGCCTCTCTTCAGGGGCGCACGATCCGCGGCGGGCCGATCACCTCCAGCCTCTATTTCGCGGCCGACCCGCGCGAAGCGACCGCCGACCGGATGCGCAACAAGCCCGGCCAGCCCCAGGTAGATGGCGTCAACCTAGCCTATAACGCCATGATGCCGGTGGGCGCGGCGGTCGAGCTTTACAGCAACGGCACCTGGTCGCGCCGCCATGCCGACGCCTTCCTGACCTACCGCACGCCCAACAGCGTCCTGAACATCACCGACATCTTCCCCGAAGGCTATATCCCCCATTTCCACATCTACGACCGCGATACCCAACTGACCGCGGGCGCGCGGGGCGACGGACCGGCGGGATGGCATGTCGACCTCAGTTCCTCCTGGTCGCGAAACAGCAGCCGATATGCGGAAAATTCGCTCAACGTCTCGCTTGGCCCGGCCAGTCCGACGCGCTTCTACATCGGCACCGTCCGGGCGAGCGAATGGACCAGCAATCTCGACCTGCAACGCGATGTGGCGCTGGGCCTGGCCGCGCCGCTGTCCATCGCGCTGGGCGCCGAATATCGGGAAAATAGCTACAGGATCATGGCGGGCGATCCCGCCTCCTACAGCGACGGGGGCTATCGCGCGCCGGCCGGGCAGGTTTTTGCAGGCGTCACCCGCACACCCGGCGCGCAGGGCGTGACCGGCTTCGCGCCCGATGCCGCGGGCCACTATAAGCGCCGCGCCTGGTCAGCCTATCTCAACCTGGAACAGACGATCGTCGACGGTTTCGAAATCGCGCTGGCCGGCCGGCACGAGGATTATTCCGATTTCGGCACCACCAACACCTGGAAGGCATCGGCCCGGATCGAGCCGATCCGGGGAATCGCCCTTCGCGGCACCGCCAGCACCGGCTTTCGCGCGCCCACGCTCCAACAGCAATATTATGCATCCTCCAGCACCATCGCCGTGCTTTTCCCCGGCGAAACCACCACCCGGCTTGCCCCGGTGCGGGCGTTGCAGGTCGGCGATCCGGTCGCCGTCGCCTGGGGCGCTCAGCCGCTGAAGCCGGAGAGATCCACCAATGTCTCCGCCGGCATCGTCCTTTCGCCAGCGCCGCGTTTCAGCATCACGGTGGACGCCTATCAGATCCGGATCAAGGACCGCATCCTGCTGAGCGGCGTATTGACCGGCGGCGCCAACGGGCTGGGCGATCTGTTGATAAATGCCGGCCTCGCCCCCGATCAGAGCGGCTTCTATTTCTCCAACGCGGCGAGCACCCGCACGCGCGGCCTGGACATCGTCAGCCTCTATCGCGCGGCGCTGGGAGAGTTCGGCAGCGCGGTCTTCACCCTGTCGGGCAATTTCAACCGAACCATCTTCACCCGGCTGGACGTGCCGGATGTGCTGGCCGACATCGGCGTCAGCCTGATCGACCGGGCGCGTCAGGGCGACTTCACCAGCGGGACGCCGCGCAGCAAGTTCATCGGCAACGTCAACTGGACGCTCGGCGCCTTCACCATGAACCTGCGCGCGACGCGCTATGGCGACGTGACGCAAAGGGCCGCGCGCACCGTGACGGTGGACGGCAACAGCTATTATCCCGACGAAACCATAGCGCCCAAGGTGATTTTCGACCTGGAACTGGGCTATGCCCTGGCGCGGGGCGTGAAGATTGCGGCCGGGGCGAATAATCTGTTCAACATCTATCCGACGAAGCTGAGCGCGGTGAACCAGGGGACGTCCGGCTTCGCCCTCTACAACGCCTATTCGCCCTACGGCATCAGCGGCGGCTTCTATTATGGCAAGCTGTCGCTGAGCTTCTAGCGTCGGACGACTTCAACCGGGATCATGATTGCGAGCGCTCGCAATGATCTCGCAATGACGAAGTGCATCAATCCCAGGTCGTCCGCCTCTAGCGCCAGCCTGCCGCGCGCGCGCTTTCCTCGCCGGCGGCATCCAGCGGCGCGCCGTCGATCAGCGCCTCGACCGTAGCCATCACCCGCACATCGCTGGAGGACGCCTGCCGATAGGCCGGCGTGGCCCCCGCGCCCGGCAGCGCCTGCTGCACCTGCCAGCCCGCCCCCTCGCGGCAGGCGACGCCCGCCACCTGCCCGTCGAAGCTGCGGCACCAGCCGCCACCCTTGCGCCGGAAGCTGAGGCCGCTGCGGA
>NZ_AYOY01000157.1 GCF_000508185.1 Sphingobium sp. C100
GTAACAATCGGACGGTTACGATCAGCCAGAATGTGGTGGATTTTTACGCGATCGGGGCAACGCATCACTGCCAGCGGCGCGACATTGCGCAGTCTGACCAAGCGGTTCGACAACGCCACCGCCTATGGCCGGGCCATGATCGGCTTCGCTGCCGTCTGGGCGCAGCTAGAAGCGGAAACCACCAGCGAGCGTGTGTGCGCAACGGGGGAAATGCCGCGCGTGCGTGCGGGGGACCTCTGGGACGGCACCGGCGCTCCACCTTGGCACAGAAACAGAGATCGTCGCAGCCCTGTCCGATGGTGCGCAGGTGCGTGTGCTGGCCCAGCGCTATGGCGTTGCGCCCGCCACGATCAAGCGCATTCGTGCGCGTGGATCGTCTCCGGACGAGTGAAACCTGTCAGTTGCTCGAAATCATCAGGGCATCGAGCGTCGTAGGTGTGATCGTCCCCGTTACATCAAGGCCCCGGTCTTTCTGGAACCGGCGCAAGGCAGAGCGAAGCGACGGGCCGACCACGCCGTCGATCACGCCGGAATAGTAATCCTGCGCCAGAAGTGCGATTTCGACCCGGCGCACGATCGCCTTGAAGCGGCTCGTCCGCCCCGACAGCGCGGGCAGACCGTCAGGCGGCGGGGCGACCGCCCGGTTTGTCGAATCGAACAGCGGCTGCTGGCGATAGGGTGCGACCGAAGGGGCCGATGGCGCGGGCCTTGGCGGCGGTGGAGGTGAATAGGTCGGCGGATCGTAATTGTACCCGCCCGAGCCTGACCGATGGCTGGTATGGCTTGAATGACTGTAATGCCCGCCGCCGCCATAGCCCGAACTATGGCTGGAATGGCTCCTGTGACTGCTATGGCTCCGGTGGCTTGCCAGCGTCACATAATGTTCTTGTGCAAACAGCCTGAGCAGTTTGCCCGCATTGGGATCGTCAGTGCCGGTTGTGGTCGCGCGTATGAAATCCGCCTGCGCCTGCGACGGGATCGTGAAGCCTGCCGCCATCAGGCTCGATATGAGATATCTGGCTCGCTTCATAAAGGCTCCACGCAGGTTTCGGCATGATCGTCAGGATGCCACTCGAAAAAGCCGCTGCATTGACTTTGCTCGCGGCATGCCTCGCAGGCGCTGGCGAACTTCCGTTTCCAGTCCGAAATCGAGGCAATCGCATATTTGCGGAAATCCGCTGGCACTGTGCAGCGCGGGAAGTTGAATAACTGCGCACGGACGTTATGCAAGGTTGCGAGCGTCAGCGCCATGCCGATCGGCCGGAAGTCCGCGCGATGATCGACATAGAGGTTCGACCAGCGCCCTTTAGCGAAGCCGATATTCTCCAGTTGCATGATTGACCATGCCTCAACGAATTGCAGGCGCGCTGCGACATAGCGCGCAAGGTCCGGCAGTGCGTGATGATTGGGCGTGACCAGCACAGTCCGCAACTCGACCCGTGCGCCTGCCATGATGAGGTGGGCAAACCCTTCCTCAAGCTGCGCGAATGCGCCGCGTTTGCCGACAATCTCGTCATGCAACGCCGGTTCGGCAGCATAGAGCGGAATACCCCAACTGACCTGCCGATAGAGCGACGCGCGCAAGCGGGAGATGTCGTCAGCGTCGAAATGCTGGGCGTTGGTCAGGATGTGGAACCGGAGGTCAGGCCGTGCCGTCAGCACTCGCTCGACCATGCCCAGTAACTGATCTTTGTAGAGGGTCGGCTCACCACCCGATATGCCGATCAGCGTATCCGGCTCCGCCAGCAAGCAGGCCTGCTCCAGCAGGTCGAAGCGATCGTCATGGGTTTTCTTTGGTGGCTGCGAACACATCACGCAAAGCTGGTCGCAGCGTTCCGTGACCAGCAGCGTGTTATGCGGAGAGCCGGATCGTAACAGCCGCTCCACTCGCCCGGCCTGCGGGCGCACCAGCACTACATCGCCGTCAAGGTCATCCGCCGTCGCCCCGTCGATTGCGAACAGGCCGCTCTTGCCTGCAAAGGTCGCACCCAGCGCGTCGGATTCGACAAGGCTCGCGTCGGCGCTGTGCATTGACGTCCCGGTCGCGCGCAGGCGCGTGACGAACGGCGCATCCGCTTCCGCTTCTGCCGAGAGCAGCAGCGGGATCATGCCATCACCTCGCCGAAACTGTCGGGAATCGAGGGCAGCCGCAGCCATTGGGCCAGCGAGTAGCGTACCTTCTCGCAATCGGTATAAAGCAGCCGGAAGATAAGATCGAACAGGTGCATATGGCGGCGGCAGAAGGCCGTGTCATGCCGGGGCATGTCGATCCGGCCATAACGGGCGAGATCGTCAATCGGGTCGCGCCCGCAATAAGGCTGGTAGACGCACCGCATACAGGCCGGATCGAACTGGTTGGTCGCGTGGCTGTTCAACAATTCCCGTGCCTCGCTGTCCCAGCCCATTTCGATCGTGCCGATCGACAGGTCGATGACGCCGGAGCGCGCCAGCATCCGGGCCTCATCGGTCGGATAAACGGCCCCGTCATGGTCCACCACGATATAGTCGTAGCCCATCGGGTTCGGGTTACGCAGATCGACGTGGCGCTCGCGTCCCGGCTGGAATATCCGCCGCAAACCGATGCTGAAATAGGTTTCCTCCAGCACCCGGTCCTGATCCGCCCAATTGCGTGCGATCAGGCGGTGGATGAAGCCTTCGTAATAGCTGCGCCAAGCCTCGTCCTGCTCGCGCGCCTGCTTGTGCCGCTTGCGGGCAAAACCCTGATAGTTGATCGGGCGCAGGAAAATGCTGTCCATGCCATAGGCAACATAAGCGTCGATCAGGTCGTCAGCTGCTGGCGGCGTTGCCGCATTGATCGTCGGCAGCGCCGATACCTTGCTTGGGCCGTAGCGGTCCACGATGAAGCGCAGGTTGCGGAAAAAGGCCGATGTCGTTTCTGCGTCTTTTGTGCGGTGACGACCATGCGTGACTTCATCGCCGTCGAGCGATGTGCTGATAAACACATCGGGCCTGTCGAAGATGGCCAGCAACTCGTCGTCAATATGTTGGAGGTTTGAGCAAATGACGAACTGGCGCTGCGCAAAACGCTCCGCTTTCTCCATCACCGCCCGGAGCAGGTCCGGGCGCAATGTCGGCTCGCCGCCCTGAAACTCGATCTTGAGGCGGTCACAGGCAAGACCGTCAATCGTCGCCAGAACCGCCGCCAGAGTTTCTTCGCTCCAGTCGAAACCGGCGCGGTCGATATTCACCCGCGAAACTTGGCAATAGCTGCAATCGAGGTTGCAGCGGAGCGTCGGCACGAGAATCAGATAATCGAGCGGCGCGGCTGGCGCGATCCTCCGCGCCACCGCCCGCCTATGCGCCGCGAACGCGAGGCTGTCAGCGTCCTCAATCAGGTGTCCACCCGCCCGCAGGCTGATTCTGTCGCCTTCCGTTTCGGCACCATCGATCAGTCGCCCGACAAAACCATCGGCCCCAAGGAAAAAGCGCCCACTGTCATTGACGAAAATCGTCTCCCCGTCAGGCAGCGCCCGCGACCGGAGCGGCAGGAAACTCATGACAGCAGGTTTTCGAGCAGCATAGCACGCCGGGAACAGGCCTGATCGAGCAGTTTCCTATTGAGCAGCGCCGCGCGCCATATCCGGAGCAGGCTGTCTGCATCGGTCACTCCTGACAGTTCAATCGCGGTATCGGTTAGATTGACCTGCACTCCTGCGTAGGTCGCCATGATCCATGATGCCGCCGCATCGTCGCCCGCCGCAAATGCCGCCTCTGTTCGGCGTGCTATCATCGTCTGCCCCATCGCTTCCCCCGAAAGCGTCTTTTGCAATTCGGTATGGAACATCCTGCATCACCACAAGCATAAATGCGTCCGATTGCATGTGTTTGTGTGGCTTGCGCCGTAGCTATGCTTTGGTAAGCATGGTTGCAATGTTAGGGGCATTGTCTTGAACCATCCTAAAGGTCATCACCACAAGGCGGCATCTGATGAGGCCAAAGCTCCACAGACTTCGATCATGATCTGGGCGGGCGTTGGTGTGATCGCCCTGCTCGCGGTGATCGGCCAATGTTCCTCATCAAACACCGCCGGAAGCGCAGCCACGGAAGCCTCCAATACGGCGCAGGCGGCAATCAGTGACGCTATCGCCATACAGGCTCCCCCGCCGGTGCTCGCACTCAAGGGTTCCAGCGTCAAAGGTGGCGAAGCCAACCTGAAGAAGGCGGCGGTCGAGGGACTGCCGGGCGAAATGATCTATAGCCAGAATTGCTACGATGCCCTTGGCCGTCATTTCAGCTGGAATAAACTCGATATCTGCGGCACGTTCGACATGGCCGCCGTTCGCGATCTTGGCGATAGCGATGCCACGGGCTTCGACAAGGAAACCGCATGGTTCGAGAACGAGACGGCAGCCGGGCGCTATCTCAAGGCCGCTGTCGCGGCAGGCGAGACAGAGGAAAGCGCCGATCAGCGTCTGAGCGATTTACAAGCCAGAATTATAAAATCCTCCGCGTCCGAAAAACCGGAGTCCATTCCGGCCGACACTGTCAACGATGAAGAGAACAGCTCCGATACCGATCCTTCCGCCGTGATGGACACATAAGCCGGGTACGCAGGATCATAGACGATCTGACCGACGAGGATTTGCAAGCCTAAGCGACGCTTTTGATCCAAATCTACGGGGCGTGATGCACCGAGGCAGGTCGCCATCGAGATTGGCAGGCTGGCAACGGCGGACAATCAGGATGGCATCGCGATGTGGAAGCGCATCGCTCTTTTCGTCAGCGACGCGATGGGGTTTAAAGCCGTCCAGCCCGTGACAGAACATTGATGACCACTGATGTTCGCGCTACTCTTGGCCAAATGATCGCCGAGGCCGGTATCGGTTATTCCGATATCTCCCGCCTGATCGGTCGCAATGCGGCCTATATCCAGCAATTCATCCGGCGCGGCACGCCGCGCAAACTGGACGAAAACGATCGGCGCATCATCGCTGCCTATTTCGGCGTCTCCGAGGTGATGCTACTTGGGCACACGAAGATCGAAAGCACGGTCCGATACCTCGGAGTTGATGTGGAGGACGCTTTAACTCTCGCAGAGGGCGCAGAAATCTAAGCTCGCCTGGCTTCTTGTCGCTGCGAGGAGCCAGGATCTGGGCTGCGGCGGTCACGCACCAATCATGAAAATCGCAAAAGCGGAAGGTCTGCTGCCGGGGATGAAAATTTGGCCACTGAATGGCCGATTTGGGTCGATCTTCTCTGAAGCGTTTTACCTATGGCCGTCAGGGCCACAGGAGAAGTGTCATGGGATTATCAGAGTTTGATCCCGCTGCTCGCGAGCGGGTGTCTTGGAACGCTGGGCGCAAGGTCGGCGCGAAGCGAGCGCTCAAGCCCCGTCAAATATGGGCGATCCGTTTCTTTCTCGACCAGCATGGGCGGGTCCGGGACCGTGCCCTCTTTGATCTAGCCATCGACAGCAAGCTTCGCGGATGCGATCTGGTGAAGATCAGGATCAGCGATATCATTTGTGATCGGAAAATTCGAACGCGAGCAACGGTCGTACAGCAAAAGACCGGCAGACCGGTTCAGTTTGAACTGATGACTGATGCTCGGGCCAGCCTGCTCAAGTGGCTCGAACTGCGGGGTGGGTCCTTGGAAGAATTTGCATTTCCTAGCCGCACCGATCACGCTGCCCATATAAGCACCAGGCAATATGCTCGCCTTGTCGATGAATGGGTCACGGGGATCGGCTTGCCCAGCGAAGATTATGGGACTCACTCTCTGCGCCGAACCAAGGCGTCGATCATCTACAAGGCGACTGGAAATCTTCGCGCAGTCCAAATTTTGCTTGGGCACACGAAGATTGAAAGTACGGTCAGATACCTTGGAGTGGACGTGGAGGACGCTTTAACGTTAGCCGAGGGCACCGAAATATGAGCTTTCCTGGCTCCTTGCCGTTGCGAGGAGCCAGAACATACAGCGCGGCGGCTACGCGCCAATGCAAGTCGTTCAGCGGCCTCGCTGGCGATCCCGCAACCGGTCATTCGTGAGACGCAGCGATGAATACGATGAAGGACAGGGGCTGGGACATCGCGTAATTGATGTAGCCACCCTCGTGCATGGTACGAAGTCGCCTTGGCGCTTCAATGCAGGAGGGTGACCGATGTCGATTTATGCAGGATTAGACGTGAGTGACAAGACGACGCATATCTGCGTGGTCGAGGCCAATGGTAAGGTTTTGCGGCGCGGTGTTGTCGCGAGCGATCCAGATGTTTTGGCCAAGTGGCTCACCCGGCATTGCCCGGACCTCGTACGCGTGGTGCTGGAAACCGGAACGCTATCGACCTTCCTCTACCATGGACTGGCCGAACGTGGTGTCGCGGTCGAGTGTATATGTGCGCGACACGCCAAGGGCGTCCTCTCTGCACGTATGAACAAAAGCGATGTCCACGACGCAGAAGGACTTGCTCAGCTGGCGCGCACCGGCTGGTTCAAGCGTGTCCATATGAAGGCGTCCGCCACGCATATCGACAGGGCCGCGCTGCGCATCCGCGCCCAGCTCATCACCGCGCGGACATCCATGGCCAACCAACTGCGGGGACTTTTAAAGCTATTCGGCCTTCGTATGGGCACAGCCAGAACACCTGGCCGGCGTGCCGAACGCCTGACTGCCTTCTATGCCCAGCGCCCTGACCTGAAGGCGCTGTTCGCCCCACTCATTGCATCCATGGAAGCCGTTGAGGAGCAGCTGCGGGCATCCAATCGCCTGCTCACTGACCGGGCAAAGGCGGATGAGGTTTGCGCTCGACTGATGAGCGTTCCTGGCGTTGGACCGATCACTGCGCTCACCTACACCTCGACCATCGAGGATCCACACCGTTTTGCGAGAAGCGACGATGTCGGCGCCTATGCAGGGCTCGTGCCCCGACGTAGCCAATCAGGAGAACGCGACACTAGCGGGCACATCTCCAAGGCTGGCGACCCCATGTTGCGCAAGGCGCTCTATGAAGCCGCCAACGTCGCGCTGTCACAAGTGAAGAGGCCATTCGCCCTTCAGGCTTGGGGCAGGAAAATGGCAGAAGCCAAAGGCGCCAAGCGTGCCAGAACGGCGGTCGCGCGCAAGCTTGCCGCATTACTCCATTCGCTTTGGCTGAAAGAGACGGAGTTCCGCTGGGCCTGTGCCCGGCGTTCTCTTCCCGATTAGCCATGCCCAGGACGATCTCGTCAGGAAAGTAGGGGGTTAAACCTCGTTTGGGACACAGAGACGTCCACCTATTCCGCTCGGCCGCGATCATGAAGGCTCGGACGAAAAGCTGCCTCAGCTATCCGATGACCTCGAAGACAACCATTGGCGAACGGGAAAAAGGAAAAGAAATGCCACAATCAATTAGACAACTTTCCGGTCGTTTCCCAAGCATGTGGCAAGCAACAGGTTTTCCAAATGTTGCCGTTCGGCAGGGCATGTCAGACTGACGCTAGCGGTCGCATGCCGCTGATATTCCGGAATGGCTCCTTCGGCGGCAGACAAAGAAAATAACTGACGCTCCAGCCCATTCTAGCGGGTATAGTTTTGCGCCCGTTATGCGGTTATCGAGATCCCGGTTCCGAGCGTATTGCCCTCCCAATCCATTTTCACGCAGATTTAACGGTGGTCGAGCAGATCGCCCATCGAATTTTCACGCGCAAAATTGGCAGTGCGAAGTCCCGTTGAAAGGAGCCTCGCATGACGTTCGACCTGGTCCTCGCCGGCCTGATAGCGCTGGGCCTGTTGGCCTATCTGACTGCCGTTCTCCTCAAGCCGGAGCGCTTCTGATGCAGAGCGCCTCCTTGTTCGAACGCAAGCTTGTGGTTCCGGCAATCCGCGACGCTTTTCTGAAGCTCGACCCGCGCAAGCTGCTGCGCAATCCGGTGATGTTCACGACGGCGGTGGTCGCCGCAGCTGCTACAGCGATCCTTCTGCGCAATCTTGCCATTGGCGGTGACGATCTCGCCTTCCAGGCGCAACTCGTCTTCTGGCTATGGCTGACGGTTTTGTTTGGGAATTTCGCCGAAGCTCTGGCCGAAGGCCGTGGCAAGGCGCAGGCGCAGAGTCTGCGCGCCACCAAGGATCAGCTCGTCGCGCTACGGATCGGAAAAAATGGCGCGACCGAGGAAGTGCCCGCGACGCAATTGCGCTTTGGTGACGTCGTTCTGGTCACTCAGGGCAGGCAGATCCCCGCCGACGGCGAAGTGGTGGCCGGCGTCGCTTCGGTCAACGAGGCGGCGATCACGGGTGAAAGTACGCCTGTCATCCGCGAGGCGGGCGGTGACCGGTCGGCGGTAACGGCGGGCACCACGGTCATATCCGATGAAATCCGCGTGAAGGTGACGGCGGAACCGGGCAGCGGCTTCCTCGACCGCATGATCGCGCTGGTCGAAGGTGCAAGCCGCCAGAAGACACCGAACGAGATCGCGCTGACGATCCTGCTCACGGGGCTCACGCTGATCTTTCTCGTCGCGGTGGGCACTCTTCCTGCTTTTGCGTCATTTGCCGGCGGCGCGATTGCGGTTCCGGTGTTGATCGCGCTGTTCGTGGCGTTGATCCCCACCACCATTTCCGGCCTGCTTTCCGCCATCGGCATCGCGGGCATGGATCGGCTGATCCGCTTCAATGTCCTCGCCAAGTCGGGCCGGGCGGTAGAGGCCGCCGGCGACATCGGCACGCTCCTGCTCGACAAGACAGGCACGATCACGATCGGCGACCGGCAGGCGAGCGAGTTCGTCGTGCTTCCCGGCGTCGCTCCGGCAGATATGGTTTCCGCTGCCAGGCTTTCGAGCCTTGCCGACCCGACGCCCGAAGGCCGCTCGATCGTGGTGCTGGCCGGCGGCGGCGAGGCGCTGCCAGCGGAGGCCGAAACCGTCGCCTTCTCCGCGCAGACCCGCGTCAGCGGGGTCGACCTGCCGGGGCGCAGCATCCGAAAGGGCGCCGTCGACGCGGTGCTCAGGCTCGGCGAATTTTCGCAAGAGGCGGTGATTGCGCTCAAGCGGATCACCGACCGCATCGCCCAGGCGGGCGGTACGCCGCTTGCAGTGGTGGAGAACGGCCGACTGCTCGGCGCAATTCACCTCAAGGACATCATCAAGGCCGGCATACGCGAGCGCTTTGTCGAGTTGCGCCGCATGGGCATCCGCACGGTCATGATCACGGGCGACAACCCCCTGACAGCCGCCGCCATCGCCGCCGAGGCGGGTGTTGACGATTTTCTGGCGGAAGCCACGCCAGAGGACAAGCTCGCCTACATCCGCAAGGAGCAGGCAGAGGGCAAGCTGGTCGCGATGTGCGGCGACGGGACGAACGACGCGCCAGCGCTGGCGCAATCGGACGTGGGTGTGGCCATGAACACCGGTACTCAGGCGGCGCGCGAAGCGGGCAACATGGTCGACCTCGACAGCGATCCGACCAAGCTGATCGAGATCGTCGGCATCGGCAAGCAATTGCTGATGACGCGCGGGGCGCTCACCACCTTCTCGATCGCTAACGACATCGCGAAGTATTTTGCGATCTTGCCGGCGATCTTCGTGGTGCTCTACCCTTCGCTGGGCGTGCTCAACGTGATGGGGCTGTCCAGTCCCTCAAGCGCCATTCTTTCGGCGATCATCTTCAACGCAGTGATCATCCCGCTGTTGGTGCCGCTCGCGCTCAGGGGCGTTGCCTACCGCCCGATGCCTGCATCAAGCCAGTTGCTGCGCAATCTCGCCATCTACGGCGCTGGCGGCATCTTCGCCCCGTTCGTCGGCATCAAGCTCATCGACCTCGCCGTCGCCGGCCTTGGCCTCGCGTAAACCGCGAAAGGATCCAGACATGCTCACCCCCATTCTCCTCGTAACCCTGATCGTGGGCGGCGCGTGCCTGCTGTCCTGGCCGCTGGGCACATATATGGCCTCGCTGTTCTCCGGCCGGTTTGCACGCGCCGACAGCGTCTTTATCCGTGCTGCGGGAACGGCGCCGGATCAGGGCTGGAAGCAATATTCGATCGCGCTCCTCGTCTTCAACGCGGTGATGTTCGCTTTTGTCTTTCTGCTGCTGGCCACGCAGCACTTGCTGCCGCTCAATCCAGACGGCCAATCCGCCGCACCGCTCGACCTGGTGTTCAACACGGCGGCGTCGTTTACCACCAACACCAATCTCCAGCACTATTCGGGCGAAAGCAGCTGGAGCTACCTGGCGCAACTGGGCGGCCTGATGTGGCTGCAATTCGTGTCCGCCGCCACCGGCATCGCGGCGCTGGTCGCCCTGGCACGCGGCATCGGCGGGCAGGCGAGCATGGGTAACTTCTTCCTCGACCTTCAGCGTGCGGCGTTCTGCCTGCTCCTGCCGCTGGCCATCATCGTCGCCTGCTTCATCGCTCTTCGCGGCGTCCCGATGACGTTTGACGGCGCGGCGACGGTCACGACGCTGGAGGGTACGATCCAGACCATCGCGCGCGGTCCTGCCGCCGCCTTCGTGGCGATCAAGCAACTCGGCACCAACGGTGGCGGCTTCTTTGGCCCCAATTCCACGCATCCTTTCGAAAATCCCGACTTCTGGGCGAACTGCTTCCAGATGATCTCGATCATCCTCATCCCGATGGCTTGCGTGTGGATGTTCGGACGGATCATCGGACGCATGAAGCATGCAGGCGTCATATTCGGCGTCATGCTAATCTTCCTGCTGGTGAAGATCGGCGGCGCGGTCATGTTCGAAAGCGTTCCGACCCATGCTTTCGCGCACCTGCCTGTGAT
This sequence comes from Sphingobium sp. C100, assembly GCF_000508185.1. Lineage (GTDB taxonomy): Bacteria > Pseudomonadota > Alphaproteobacteria > Sphingomonadales > Sphingomonadaceae > Sphingobium. Next base: position 10,720 of record NZ_AYOY01000157.1, read on the forward strand.
GGCGGACGTCGGCAACCTCGAAGGCAAGGAGCTGCGTCTGGGCGCTGCGACCGGGCCGCTGTGGTCCGTGCTCACCACCTCAACCAGTAATGGCTCGGTCGGTGCGATGCACGACAGTCTCAATCCGCTGACCGGCCTCATGCCGATGGCCGGAATGTGGCTCAACGCCACTTTCGGCGGGGTCGGCGTGGGCATGATCAACATGTTCCTCTACATCGTGGTGGCGGTGTTCATCGCGGGCATGATGGTCGGCCGCACCCCCGAATATCTCGGCCACAAGGTCGAAGGTCGCGAAATGCGCCTCGCGATCCTTGCGCTCCTCAGCCATGCGGTGCTGATCTTGGGTGGCACCGCGATCTTCGCTGCAACCGCCTGGGGCCAGGACAGTCTGGGTAATGTCGGCGCGCACGGCTTTTCCGAGATTCTCTATGAATTCAGTTCGGCAGGCGCCAACAACGGCTCAGGCTTCGAGGGGCTGAAAGACAACACTATACCATGGAACATCGCCACTGGGCTGGTCATGCTGGTCGGTCGCTATCTGCCGATCATCGTGCCCCTGGCCATTGTCGGTTCGTTGATGGCCAAGAAGCGCAGCGCGGAAAGCGCCGGCACGTTGAGCGTCGAAGGCGGCACGTTTGGCACGATGCTGGTGATCACCATCCTGATCTTCGGCGCGCTGACCTTCTTCCCCGCAGCGGCCCTCGGCCCGATCGCCGAGCATGTGTCCCTGATGCACTGACCCAAATAGGAACAGACCGATGATCTATCTTCTTCCCTCGCTGCGCCTGTGGCTGGTTACACTGCTCGTCTGCGTCGTGGCCTACAGCGCTCTGGTTTTTGGCTTTGCGCAGACCTTCATTCCCTACCGAGCCAATGGCTCGATCATCGAGATCAGCGGGCGAGCCGTAGGCAGCGAACTGGTAGCGCAGAATTTCGCCGCGCCCCGCTACTTCTGGCCGCGTCCATCAGCAGTCGACTTCGACGGCATGGGAGCGGGTGGCAGCAACCTGTCTCCCACCAGCCCGGAACTCGCTTCGCTTGCGGCCCAAACCGTCGCGCGCTATGGCGCCACTGCCGACAATCCGGTCCCCGCAGACCTCGTCGCAGCGTCGGGCGGTGGGCTTGATCCAGACATATCCCTCGCCGGCGCGCTCTACCAGGCCGAGCGGGTGGCGACGGCCCGACATATCAGTCCGGACCTCGTGCGCAAGCTCGTCCGCGATACGGCAAGCGCACCCGGCGGCGTTTTCGCGCCCGAGCCCATCGTCAATGTCCTGGAACTCAATCTGGCGCTCGACCGGCTGGCGCAATAGGTTGCTGTCACGATGATTGATCCCACGTCCGATCGTGACGCAGAACGCTTCCTGCGCATTGCCAAAATGGCAGAGCGCGGGCGGCTGACCGTTTATCTCGGTGCGGCGCCCGGCGTGGGGAAGACCTTTCGCATGCTGCAGGACGCTGCACGGCGGCTCGCCGAAGGCGTCGACGTGGTCGTGGGCGTGGCCGAAACCCATGGCCGCAGCGAAACCGCAGCTTTGCTGGAGCCGCTGGAAGTGTTGTCGCGGTGCGTGATCGACCATGCCGGGCACGCGCTAGATGAGTTTGACATCGACGCAGCGCTTGCCCGGCGCCCGGGTCTTATCCTGGTGGACGAGCTGGCCCACAGCAATGCACCTGGCAGCCGCCACCCCAAACGCTGGCAGGACGTGGCCGAACTGATCGTCGCGGGGGTCAATGTCGCGACCACCATCAACATCCAGCACATCGAAAGCCTCAACGATGTCGTTGCCGGGTTCACCCATGTCCGCGTGCGCGAGACGGTGCCGGACAGTATTTTCGATCATGCCGAACTGATCCTGGTCGACCTGCCGCCCGAGGCGCTGATCGAGCGGCTAGAAGCCGGCAAGGTCTATCTGCCCGAAACGGCGGAGCGGGCATTGGCCAATTTCTTCACGCCCCTCAAACTTGCCGCCTTGCGCGAAATGGCGTTGCGCTTTGCTGCGCATAGCGTCGACCGAAGGCTATCCGACGAACTCGAGATCAGTGGGGAGAAGTCCGATTTCGTGGCGGGCGAGCGGCTGATCGTGGCCGTCAGCGCCGGCAGGGGCGGTGCGCCTGTTGTGCGTCATGCCAAGCGCCTGGCCGACCTGCTCCATGCGCCGTGGACTGCAGTGGTGATCGAAAGCGCCAGCGCGCGCGCCGTCCGCGGCAGCCAGCGCGAGCAACTCGCCGATAACCTGGCCCTGGCGGCTTCGCTGGGCGCATCGCTGATGACGGTCGCTGCCGACGATATCGGTGCGGCGCTCGTCGATCAGGCCAGGCAATTGCGGGCCAGTCAGATCGTGATCGGCAAGAGCCGCCGCACGCGCTGGTTCGAATGGCGACACGGGTCTGTCGCCCAGTCGGTCATTCGCAAGGCCAGGGGTGCGGCCGTGCATGTCGTGCCGCTCGACGAGGCGGATGAGAAGCCGGACAAGCGAAGAGAGGTCTCGACTGTCTCGGAGAACTCGGTTGCGGTGCTGCTCGTCGCGATCACCGTCGGGATACTGCATCTGGTCAGGCCCTGGATCCCGCCGGGCGCCATCGACCTTGTTCTGCTTCTGCCGGTGATCATTGCCGCCACCCGGCTGCGTTTGCGGGCGGGCCTGTGGGCGGCAATGGCGGCTGCGCTTTCCTACAACTTCTTCTTCACTGAACCCTACCATACGCTCTTCATTCACAGTCCTGCGCAAATCGTGACGTTCGCGGTGCTTGCGGTGGTTGCCATTGTCATCGGCGGTCTGGCGGGAAAGGTTCGGCGGCAAGCGGAGACAAGTGCAGGCGTGGCCCGGCTCAATGCCTCTCTGGCCAGATTTGCCGGCCTCATGGGTGGTCTTTCCGGTCGGGATGAAACCGCACGGGTTGCCTGCCGCGAGATTGGCGGGCTTCTCGATCTCGAAGCGATCATCGTCTCGCTGGAAGACAATAGGACAGTCGTCCGCGGGAACGACGCTTATGGGCGGATCGACGTCGTCGACGAGGCGGCGTTCCGCTGGGCCATCGAGAATGGCGTTGCCACGGGACGCGATACGGGCACGCTGAACGCCTCCGACTGGCAGTTCCATCCCTTGAAGACGTCGCTCGGCACGATGGGTGCCCTGGGCCTGGCGCGCCCTTCGCAGGAGCGGGTGATCCGCCCCGATGATGCGGTGATGCTGGCCTCGCTAGTCGATCAGACCGCGCTTGCGCACGAGCGGATCGTGCTTGAAGGACAGGCGCGGCAAGTGGATGCGCTACACGAACGAGACCGCTTGCGCGGCGCACTGCTGGGCAGCATCGCCCATGACTTGCGCACCCCCCTTACGGCCGTCATCGCCGCAACAGAGGCAATTCCGGTCGACGGCGATTATGCAGAGGAGGTCCGCATCGCCCGTGCCGAGTCCCGGCGGCTGCAGCGTTTCCTGAACGATCTTCTCGAAGCATCGCGGATCGAGCACGGAACGATCGAACCCAGATGGGAAAGCGTCGACATGACCGACATCGTCACGTCCGTCGTCCGCGATCTGCGCCAGGATGGGCCGGAAGCACGGGTTTCTACGCGGATCGACAGCGATTGTCCGTTTGTGTTCAGCGACCCGCTGCTTCTACGCCATGTATTGATCAACCTAGTGGACAATGCGCTGAAATTCTCTCCGGCCGGATCGCCCGTTGACCTGGAACTCGATTATTCCGAAGGTCGGGCTCTGTGCCGCGTCCTTGATCGTGGCCCCGGTCTGCCCGAAGACATGGAAGGGCTGTTCGAGCGCTTCCACCGGCTCGAAGGCGGCGATCGGGTAGGCGGTTCCGGACTCGGGCTGTGGATTGCCAAGAACTTCGTCGAGGCGGTTGGCGGAACTATAACGGCGGGCAATCGCGAAGGCGGCGGTGCGGCCTTCGCCGTCTCGCTGCCGGTCGCCACGGGGCAAGAAACGGACCATGGTCTTTCCCATGCATAGCGACGTACTGATCATCGATGATGAACCTGCGATCCGAAGGCTCCTTGTTGGAGCGCTCGACCGCGTCGGGCTCAGTCACATCGAAGCTGCCAGTGCCGGAGAGGCGTTGCGGCTCGCCGCAGGGCCGCAGGCACCCGCGGTCGCACTGCTCGATCTCGGCTTGCCCGATCGTGACGGGCTCGAAATCGTGCCGCAGCTCGCGGCGATGGGCATCGCCATCATTGTACTGACGGCGCGGGATGCGACCGAGGAGAAAGTTACCGCCCTTGATCTGGGGGCCGATGATTTCGTGACCAAACCCTTCGATAGTGCCGAACTCCTTGCGCGCGTCCGTTCGGCGCTGAGACGCAAGGCCGGCGCAATCGTCGATCCGCTAAGGAGAGAATTCGAAGGCGGCAGCATCGACCGGGCGAAGCACGCCGTTCTGATAGAGGGAACGCGGGTCGCCTTGACGCCGCGCGAGTTCGAACTGTTGTGGGCACTCTCGGAAAGGCCGGGTCGCGTGATGACCCACACGGTCTTGCTCGAAACGGTCTGGGGGCCGGCACATCGCGGCGATCTCGACTATTTGCGCGTTGCAATTCGCTCCCTGCGCAAGAAGATCGAACGTGACGCCTCACATCCAAGGTTGGTGATGAACGAACCTGGCATTGGCTATCGTCTGGCCAATCTCAGCAGTCAGAGCGATTGACCAGCTTCGTTGGGTCGAGTTCCTCAGCGGTTTCTCGATGTCCTCGGGAAGCCGGCAGGGGTTTATGACCCAACAGCAGTTAACGAGCGTCGGATTTTGGTCGCGAAACGGCGGCTTTGTTGGCGGCTCCTGCCTGACAGTCTCGCTTAATCCGGATGACTGCTATTGGCAGGGTCGGGCGTTCGTGTACCATAAGCGAAGGTCTTAATCTGGCCGCGAGCTGCCGGAAAAGCGGACGGGCCGCAGCCGGGCATCGGAATTTCACGGCTAAACGGCAAGAATGGGTCGTTGTGCGTCAAATCGCGTTACAAATTAGCCACAAACCATATGACAAAGCCGGCTACTCCTGCGAGCGCGATAAGAAGTATGACGCGCACAATTATCCCATCCTTCGCCACTACTTCAGTCGGCCACGGGAGCGTAAGAGCTCTCAGACCGGCGACAAATGCAGCCGTCGCTCCAGCGACCCGTACCCAATCGAGGGCAACCCAACGTCGGGCCATCTCAATGGATTGCGCGTCGGTAATTGTGTCTTTTGATGAACCCATGCCGTGATAGAACAGAGCTGCGTTCATCGGCCAAAAGGATACAACGGTCAGGACGAGTAAGAGCAAGATACCCAGCGAAGGAATGCAAAGAAGCCACCGGTAGCGCCAGGGCGTTGTCCATCCGGCAGTCAAAGCACCGAACCCCGCGATCAACATGGCTGCTGAGAACGGAATGAAAAATGCGCCCGTATCGACAGGCCAGGCCTTTCCATAGGGCATCATCGCGAGTGATTGGGGCGGATTAGCGCTCCATGCGCCGGCTAGGACGAGCAGGTCGAACAGCTTCGCGCCCACCAGCGGTCCGCCGACAAGCACTGCCAGCCATAGGAATGTTCTCGTTATCGTAGCTCGGCTTGCCATACGTTCCCCCGCGGCAGATGTAAGCAATGTCCGCCGCCTGAAGGCATGCGCCGAAAACGGCTAGCCGCAATCCGCCTTTGATCTGCCCACGCGAGTGGCGGCCGCAACTGCATTTAGCTCCGACCTAGTCGTCCGCCTATCGGCCAATCTCAATCAAACATTTTGGAAAGCCCGACCTTTCGCTCCTAGGACTCGAAAATGGCCGGCTAAACAGCGGGAATGGGTCGGTGGCGACGAGCAAGTCCAGGGACAAGGCGTTATTCGCCACAGAAAGCGAGAATGACGGCTTTCGCCAATAGCGGACGGACTGCATCTGGGCGGCGAAAATTGACCGTTCAACGTCCGTAAAGGGTCGGCATTTTTCGGTTCCGCGATCGCCTTGAAGTGGGACATTGCTGCCGATCGCCATTTATACCTGGAATGGCCGATTGCGACGAAACCTGTCGTTCATGGAGCGGCGCGGACACCGTCTGCGACGGCCAGGTCTGGTCGTAGCTGCCGGGACTAACACGTTCCCGCACCAAATCGCCTAGCCAGACCGGTAGCGGCCTTATCCATCTGAACGCGGAGCGACGGTCCGCCATTGAGCCGCGCAAGGTGGTTTGCGACCTACATTCACGCTGAAAGCTCACAGGACATCACAGCGACTAACGACCCTTTGCCGTGAAGCAGGGCTATGGGTACTCCAGCAAATTGGCAAGAGGAAGACCCATGACTGAAACATCGGATAGGACCGTCAATCCGACCCGGCGAGGTTTTGTGTTCGGCACGGCCGCTATCGCCGCCATAGCTGTTGGCGGCGGCGCTCACGCCTTGGCGAAAGAGGTGACGTCCGGGACAGCCGGGCGGACGCTGTCGTCGTTCGGCCCGGTCAGGCAAGTCGATGTCGGCGTCCTCAACATCGGCTATGTTGAACTGGGTCCTGTATCGGGGCCACCCGTCCTGCTCATCCACGGTTGGCCCTATGACATCCACGCCTTTGCCGAGGTGGCGCCGCTGCTAGCGGCCAAAGGATATCGGGTCATCGTCCCTCATCTGCGCGGGCATGGCACGACGCTGTTCCGGTCGGACGCGACCCCGCGCAACGCACAGCAGGCGGCACTCGCTGCCGACGGAATCGCGCTGATGAACGTATTGGGCATCCACAAAGCGGTCGTTGCGGGCTTCGACTGGGGCGCGCGCACTGCGGACATCATGGCGGTGCTGTGGCCCGAGCGCTGCACGGCTCTGGTGTCCGTCAGCGGCTACCTGATCGGCAGTCAGGCAGGTAATTCCAAACCGCTGCCGCCTGCTGCCGAGTTGCGCTGGTGGTACCAATTCTACTTCGCCACTGAGCGTGGAAAGGCCGGATACGCGGAGAACACCGCTGCTTTCAACAAGCAGATATGGCAGCTCGCCTCACCCAAATGGGCGTTCGACGAAGCCACGTTCAATCGCTCGGCGACTGCGTTCGCCAACCCCGATCATGTTGCCATAGTCATCCACAATTACCGTTGGCGTCTGGGTCTCGCGGACGGCGAGCGTCACTATGACGCTGTTGAAGCGAGGCTGGCCGCAGCGCCCCCGGTGACGATACCCGCGATCACCATGGAGGGCGACGCCAACGGTGCGCCCCATCCAGAACCAGAACAATATCGCGCGAGGTTCACCGGCCCTTATGCTCATCGGCTGATTACCGGCGGCGTCGGCCACAACCTGCCACAGGAAGCACCGGCGGCGTTCGCGCAGGCCGTGCTGGATGCGGCGAAGCTCGCGACATGAGCAAGGCGAGCGGTTTAGCCTTGATCGGCTCTATTCTGTTGCTGGGCTTGTCGGCCGGCGTCGCCGCGCAACGGCAGGAGACGCGCGAATTGCCGATCGACGGAGTCAGGCTTCCTGCGGATTATCGCGACTGGACCCTGATCAGCGTCGCGCAGGAAAAGGGGCGGAACAACGACATTCGCGCCATTCTGGGCAATGCAGTGGCGGTCAGGGCCTTTCGAGAGGGAAAACGGCCGTTCCCCGATGGCGCGATCATCGTTCGGCTCGCGTGGCAGCACGAGTCCTCGCCCCGAAACGACCGGGTGTTCCCAGCGCCGCAGTCTTTCGTGGCAGGTTTGCCGACCAACGTGCAGGTCAGCGTCAAGGACTCGCAACGCTATGCTGCCACCGGGGGCTGGGGCTACGGCCAGTTCGAGGACGGCTTGCCCAATCAGGACCGGTCCCTCCTCCAGTCCTGCTTCGCTTGCCACCAGAAGCTGGAGACTATCCAGCCAGACGCCGATCTGGTGTTCACCGGCTATTCGCGGTGACGGCTTGCTAAGGCTCAGGCACCGGACGTTACCGCACGACCGGCCACGCGAAAGCGCAGCCGGTCGTGGGCTTGCGCGCCGGTGTCCCGGGGGCAGGGGACATCGGTGCGGCAATCTTTCAGCGCGCGGAGGCGGCGCGTTCGATCAGGCCGGCGACTTCAGGGGCGTGCGACACCATCACGACGTGCGACGCACCTTTGACCACCACAGTCTGCCGCGCCTTCGCGCGCGCCGCCATGAAGCTCTGAACCGCTGGAGGGATATTCTTGTCCTTGTCGCCATAGATGAACCAGGACGGCACATTCCGCCATGCCGCCTCGGTAGAAGCTTCCGATAGGGCGGATTCAGAAATGGGCCGCTGACCGGCGGCCATCAGTCGCGCCTGAGCCATAGGCAGATCGGCCGCGAACTGGTCAGGGAAGCGGGCTTGCAGAATGTAGAGGTCATTGCCGCCCGAAATCTGCTGGACCGGCGGCGCAAGGGCGGGGCCTAACGTGCTTCCGGGAAACTTGCCGGTCAGACCGAGCGCGGTCTCACCAGCGTCGGGCGCGAAGGCTGCCACGTAGACCAGCTTCTTCACATTCGACTGTCCGACGGCTGCTTCGCTGATGACCGAGCCGGCATAGGAATGGCCGACCAATACCACTGGCCCATCGATGCTCTTGACGACGGAGGTGACCACATCTGCATCGACGCGTACCCCGCGCAGCGGGTTGGGTGCGGCCACCACCGTGTAACCATCCCGTTCGAGAATGGTGATGACGCCGTTCCAGCTCGACGAATCTGCGAACGCGCCATGGACCAGTACCACGGTCGGCTTGGCCGACGTCGGCTCAGCCTGCGCATCGGTGGCGAGCAGCGCGGCGGCGATCACGAGGCCGCCGGTGATGAGTTTCTTCATGTCATTGTCCTTGTTGCCGGGTTCAGACCAGCGCGACGACGGCGTCGATGTTGCCTTTGATCGATTTTGAATAAGGGCAAGTTCTGTGCGCCGTTTCGATAATTTGACGGGCGACCTCCGGGCTGACGCCGGGCACATGCACGGTCAAGCGCGCTGCGAGCGAAAAGCCGTCATTGCCCTGGCGAAGCTCGATCTGCGCGTCGATCGCCAGCTCGGGGGGCAGGGTCAAGCCCTTCGCTCTTGCGGCAATCGCCATCGCACCCTGGAAGCAGGCGGACCATCCCGCCGCGAACAGCTGCTCAGGATTGGTCCCCTGGCCGCGACCACCGGGGGACGATAGTTTGACATCGAGGCGGCCGTCGCTGCTCTTCGCGGCGCCGTCGCGGCCCCCGGTCACATACACGTCGGCGGTATAGAGGGTCTGGGTATCGGACATGATGTCCTCCTTCTTGAACAAGATGGGGGGAGATCAGCGAAGCGAGCGGAAGGCCGAGCGAAGTTCTGCTGCGAAAAGTTGCGGCTGTTCCCAAGCGGCAAAATGGCCGCCGTCGCTGGCTTCGTTAAAATAGAAGAGGTTGGTGTAGCAGCGTTCCGCCCAACTCCTGGGCGCACGAAAAATCTCGCCGGGGAAGACGCTGATCGCGACCGGGATGTCGATGATGCCGCGCGCGTTGAAATTGTTGGAATGATCCTCCCAATAAATCCGGGCGGCAGAGGCGCCGGTGCCGGTCAGCCAGTATAGCGAGATGTCGTCGAGGATCGCATCGCGGCCAAGGACGCGCTCGGGCTGGCCGTCGGCGTACACCCACTGAGCGATCTTCTCGTACATCCACGCCGCCATCCCCACCGGCGAGTCGACCAGCGCGTAACCGATCGTCTGCGGTCGGCTGTTCATCATCGCGGCATAGGCCGAATTATCGCGGTAGAAGGCCTGGAGTTGCCCGAACGCGGCGCGCTCTTTCGTAGTCAGTGTGGTTGGAGCCGGATCACCTGCTGCGAGTGTGTGAGCAATATCGACCGGCACCACGGCAGGCATGTTTAGGTGAATACCGATGAGCCCCGACACATGCTGCAACGCCATCCGCTGCGATATGACGGAGCCGCAATCGCCACCCTGGCTGACATAGCGTTCATAGCCAAGCCGCAACATCAGCGTCGACCATGCCCGCCCGATATGATCCGAACCCCAACCCGGCACTGTCGGCTTGGCGGAGAAGCCGAAGCCGGGGATCGAGGGAATGACGAGGTGGAAGGCGTCCTCCGCGCTGCCGCTATGTGCAGTGGGGTTGGTCAGTGGATCGATCACCCGCATGAACTCGAGGATGGAGCCCGGCCACCCGTGCGTCAGAATCATCGGCATCGCGTTTTCATGTCGCGAACGGATGTGAATGAAGTGGATATCCAGCCCGTCGATCTCGGTCATGAACATCGGCAGCGCGTTCAGCCGCGCCTCGACCTTACGCCAGTCGTAGTCGCCGGCCCAATAGTGCATCAAAGGCTCCAGCGTCTGGCGGCGCACACCCTGGCTGTCGTCGGCTACCGGCTCCACGTCGGCCCAGCGCGTCTGCACAATGCGTCGCTTCATCGCCGCAACGTCAGCATCGGGGATGGCGATTTTGAATCGCCGGATCGCGGTGCTGCCATCGCCAGCGAGGGCGATCGACGGCATGGTACCCATTGCGCCGATGGCTGCGGCACCAGCCACAAACTGACGACGTGAAGTGGAAAAATTGCCGAACAAAGATCGTCCCCTCGACTGACATGAACTGATCGAGGGAGAGATAGCGAGATCGTGAGGGGATGCGCGTTAGGCGTGGTGATGCCGTGTTAGTGTTTGCGAACAGGCAAACTAACAAAGTCCATCGACGACTAACGTGCCGCTCGCGCAGACGGGCCTACATCGGCTCCGGACAATCAACCGGCATAGGTTGCGATGGAGATGACCAGCATGGCACGGAAACGCTCATTTGGCTTTATTGCCGCCGCGCTCGTCGCCGCTGGCGCTACGGTCGCCATCTGCTGCGGTGAGGCTGGCAACAGCCTGCCTGCCCAAGCCGGTGTATCCGGGGCGACGTCGAGGCCGCTGGACGTGCTGAGCACGGCGAAACCCTGGCTCACTGCGATTCCGGGCGGCCCGAAGGCCCTGCGTGGCAAAGTCGTCGTCGTGAATTTCTGGACCTATTCATGCATCAATTCGCTGCGTGCGATGCCGTATCTGCGGGCGTGGAGCGAGCGCTATGCAAACAAGGGTCTTGTCGTCGTGGGCGTCCATACCCCCGAATTCCAGTTCGAGCATGATCCGGCCAGGGTGCGACTGGCGACGCGCCAGCTCGACGTGCGCTATCCCAACCTGCAGGACAATCACTATGCGGTCTGGCAGCGATTCGCCAATCAGGGCTGGCCGGGCTTTTATTTCATCGACGCCAACGGGCAGGTCCGGGACTATCGCATCGGCGAGGGCGACTATGCCAGTGCCGAGCAACTGATCCGCAAGCTGTTGGCTGAGGCGGGGCATGATCCCTCGAGCCTACCGCTGGCATCGGTCAAGGGCATAGGTATTGAAGCCGAAGCGGACTGGGCTGACCTGAAATCGCCCGAAGCCTATGTTGGTTATGAGAAGGCGAAGAATTTCCGCTCGCCGGGAGGACTGCGCAAGGATGTGTCGGCTGGCAATGCCGCCGCCAGCCTGCCGCTTAACAACTGGGATCTGGCGGGCAAATGGACAGTCGGGCGCGAGTTCGCCACGCTCGATGGCTCCGCCGGAGCAATCCGCTATAGATTTCATGCGCGCGACGTTCACCTTGTCCTAGGCGGCCCGCCCGATGGCCGGCCGGTCCGCTATCGCGTCAAGATCGATGGTGCAGCCCCCGGCAGGGACCATGGCGCAGACATCGACGCCGAAGGTTGGGGGGAGGTGAAGGAAGACCGCCTCTATCAGCTCGTCCGGCAGAGAAGTGTGACGAATGACCGCACGATCACGGTCGAGGTTTCGCGGCCGGGCCTGCGGGCTTATGTCTTCACCTTTGGGTGAACGCAGAGCCCGACGCCCTTGGAAATGACCGTTTATAATCGTAATTTCGGGAGAATTGGCGATGGCTCGGACATGGTTGGTCACTGGCGGCTCGCGCGGGTTCGGCCGCGCACTCTGCGCCGCCATTTTGGAGGCGGGCGACAATCTGGTCGCGACGGCGCGCGATCCGATACAACTCGCCTCGTTCGGTCGACACGATACGCTCGCCACTGCGCCCCTCGACGTCACGAACGAAGCGGAAGCGCGTGCTGCGGTTGCGACCGCGATCGAGCGATTTGGGGCGCTGGACGTGCTCGTTAACAATGCTGGCTATGGCGATATCGGGTCGGTGGAGGACACGACGCTGGCGTCGTTCCGCCGGCAGATCGAAACCAATCTGTTCGGTACCATCATCATGACCAAGGCCGCGATCCCGCACATGCGCGCGCGCCGTAGTGGCCATATCATCCAGTTTTCCTCAGTGGGCGGCCGCCTCGGCGCACCGGGCCGTGCGCCCTATTCGGCGGCGAAATGGGGTGTCGAGGGGTTTTCGGAAGTCCTCGCGGGAGAGATGAAGCTGATTGGCGTACACGTCACCATCGTCGAACCCGGCGGCTTCCGGACCGATTTCGCCGGTGCCTCGACCACCATCAACGCGGGGCGGTCCGAGTATGACGCCGTTGTTGGCGAGGCGGCGCGGATGCAGCAAGCCTATGACGGCAGTCAGCCGGGCGATCCGCGTCGGGGCGCGAAGGCGATCCTGGAGGTGGTCGGCTCAGGCAATCCGCCGCTGCGCCTTCCGCTTGGCAGCGACGCGATTGTCGCTATCGAGAGCGGTGATCGCACTCGTCTGGAGGAGTTGGACCGCTGGCGCTGGTTGAGCGTCTCGACCGACTTCGACAAAGACGGGGGCACTCGAATGTTGTAAATGCTACCACCCTGGCGGATGCTGGACATACCGCTCCACCGGAATCGCGCGGTGCGGTTCGGCCAGGGAGTGGGGGAACAGCGGAATAGTGGCCGATCAGGACAACCGACAGAACGGCGAGCGCAGGTCCTTCGGACCGTTCTGCCTGTCACCACACGAAAGGCTGCTGACTCAAGACGGCAAGCCCGTGCAAATCGGCGGCCGTTCATTCGACATCCTTGTCGCCCTGACCGAACAGCCCGGGCAGGTCCTGTCGAAGCGCGACTTGTTAAAGGGGGTCTGGTCTGACGTTGTGGTCGAGGATGGTAGCTTGCGCTTCCACATGGCTGGCCTTCGCAAACTTCTGGGCGATGGCAAGGGTGGTGCCCGCTATATCGCGACGCAGGTCGGAGTCGGTTATGCCTTCGTCGCGCCCGTCGAGCGGTTGGCGTCAGTGGCCCAAGCCGCAGTCGCTCCGAACGCAGGCGAAATCGCGATCAAGACAACCGCCAGCGCCAATAATTTACCGCCGCGCCTGCCGCATCTTTTCGGGCGCGAACGCGATATCTCCCTGCTCAAGGAACGGCTCGCGGCGGTGCGGCTCTTGACAATCGTCGGCCCTGCCGGAGTCGGCAAGACCTCGCTCGCGGTTGAGAGCGGACATCAGGTTGCTGATGACTTCGACGGCAGGGTCGCGTTCGTCGATTTCAGCATGCTGGAAAACCCGGCTATCGTGCCCTCCATGATCGCCGGCGCAATGGGCGTCGCCGCCCAGAGCGATGATCCTCTGGCTGCCATTATCGCGCATGTCCGCGGCCGGTCGTTTCTTCTGGTGCTCGACAACTGCGAACATGTGATCGAGGCAGCTGCGAAAGGGGTCGAATGCATCATTGACCAGGCGCCCCATATGCGCGTTCTCGCCACATCCCGTGAGGCGCTCAGGGTGCGCGGAGAGCATGTTCATCGCCTCGATGCGTTGGCCTATCCGCCCGATCCTGGCGCGTTGACGATGGCGCAATTGCGCGCCTATCCGGCGGTGGAACTCTTTTGTGAGCGCGCCGCCGCCGCTTACAGCGCTCTCGAAATGGACGAGGAGACCGTCCGCTTCATCGCTGGAATGTGTCGGCAACTCGATGGCATGGCTCTTCCGATTGAACTCGCCGCTGTGCGCGCGGCGACACACGGAATCCCGGCGACCGCCCGTCAGCTTGGTAATCGTTTCAGTCTGGGTTGGCCAGGTCGGCGCACGGCCGGGCCGCGACAGCATACGCTGCAGGCGACGCTTGATTGGAGCTATGATCTGCTCTCAAACGTCGAACGGACTGTGTTCGCGCGCCTCGCCATCTTCGTGGGACCATTCTCGATCGACGCCGCGCTCGATGTCGTTTCGGATGACGGGATTGGGCTGGACGAGGTTGCAGTCGCGCTCGGTGAACTGACGTCCAAGTCCCTGGTCAACGCCGATCGCTCAAGCGGTGCCGGAATGTATCGGCTCCTCGAAATGACCCGTGCCTATGGCCGGGGCAAGCTGCGCGAGCTTGGTGAGATCGACTACGGCACGGCCGCGAGCCGCCACGCGACCTTTTATCTCCGCGAACTGGAGGCGATCGCCGATCAGGATGAGGCGGCGCTGGAGGATCTGAAATCGCTACGCCAACAGCTCGGCAATATCCGAAGCGCGCTGGACTGGAGTTTCAGCCCAGATGGAGATCTGAAGATCGGCGTGCGTCTGGCGGCAGCCAGCGCCCCCGTGTTCCTGAACTTGTCGCACCTGATCGAATGCCGTGCCTGGTGCACCCGCGCATTGGATGTGAAGGAGGTTTCCCGCTCGCCAGAACTGGAACTCGAGCTGCAGGGCGCGCTTGGACTTGCGCTCATGTTCACGCATGGGAACATCGGGACAGCGGGAAATGCTCTCGACCGTGCACTCGAACTGGCCACCGAGCTCGAGGATCGCTGGAATCAGCTACGAATGCTAGCCAGGCTCCACATCTTCCACAAGCGCCTTGGCGACTATGGGGTTGCTCGGTCCCATGCGGAAAGAGCCATCGAGGTTGCAGCGCGCATTGGCGATGACGAAGCGCTCAGCGTCGCTCTATCGCTGTCCGGAATTTCCAACTACCTCGCAGGCGATCTGGCGCGGGCGCGGCAGGAACTCGAACGCGCGATGGAAATATGCGGGCCATCACTCCGCAGTCGGACGATCCGTTACGGGTTCGACAACCGGAGCCGCACAGGCATCGCGCTGGCCTTCACACTCTGGCTTTTAGGTGAGGCGGAACAGGCTGCCGGCGTCGCCCGCCAGACGGTGCTGGAGGCAGCGCGACTCCAGCACGCGGTCACGCAATCGATCGCGCTGGTCTGGTCACTGGTCATCCATCTTTGGATGCACGATCTCGATGTTGCGGAGGAAGCTTTGGATGCGCTTGCGGCCAGCGCAGAGACTAACGCGCTCGATCCCTATATCGCCGCGGCCAACGGCTTTCGCGGCGAGTTGTCGTTTCAGCGGGATCACGCGCCCGGCGCGCTCGACGCGATTTCGGAGAGCCTCGACCGATTGCGTGCCGCCCGGTACGAACTTCTCGTCACTCCGTTCACCATTACGCTAGCGCAGGACCTGTTGCTCGCATTGCGCTTTGGGGAGGCGCGCGATCTGGTCGCTCCGGCACTCGCGCGCTGCGAGGCAATCGGTGAGCGTTTCGCCATTCCTGAGTTGCTGCGGATCAAGGCGAGGATTATTCATCGACTGGATGGGGATGTCGTCACCAGCGAAGCCTTGCTGCGGGACTCAATTGCGTTGGCCCGTGAGCAAGGCGCCCGCGCCTGGGAGCGCCTTGCGTACCACGACCTTGCCGCCCTGACCGACGAACCCCCCGCTAGAGGCCGATCGTTCGCGTGATCCCGATCGTATCGAGAAAGCGTTCGTCATGGCTGACGACGATCAGGGCACCGTCATAGCCGTGCAAACCTGCTTCGACGGCCGAGATCGAGTCCAGATCGAGGTGATTGGTAGGCTCATCGAGGATGAGCAGAGGCGGCGGCTGGTTGCTGCCCAGCACGCATGCCAGCGCTGCGCGCAGGGTCTGGCCGCCGCTCAATGTGCCGACGATACGATCTGCAGCGGCAGCGCGAAACTGGAACCGGGCTAGCGACGCACGGCGGGCGTTCTCATCCATCTGCGGGTTCGTCCGTGCGAAATTGTCGCCGATCGATAGCGCCGGGTCCAGGATGGTCATTCGTTGATCGAAAAAGGCGAACGGTACGAAGATGCGCGCGGTGCCTCGGTGGGGCACGAGATCGCCGGCCAGTAGTGCCAGCAGAGTCGATTTGCCCGAGCCGTTGATGCCAGTGATGGCAACGCGCTCCGGACCAGTCAGCGTGAAGTTCAACTTTTCCAGCAGAGTCTCGCTTGGCGCATGATCGAACGACAGGTCGTTCGCCTGGAGGATACGTTGCGACGACGAGAGGCCGGTGGAGGGAAGCGCAATCGTCAACGGTTCCAGATGTTCGACCCGGCTGCGGGCTACCATTGCCGACTGGTCCGCTTCAGCCCGCTGTCGGTCGGCGAGACGGGCGGCGTCACCGCGGCTGTTTTCCGCCCGGTTGCGCCGGGCGCCCGCGAGGATCCGAGGCATGTCGCCCCGTGCGCCCTTGCGCGCACCCGCAGCGTCGCGCCTTTGTTGTCGCTCGGCGGTCTGCTGTGCCTTGTGCTTCGCATCGCTCACCCGCCGTTTGGCGGCGAGAAGATCCTGTTCACTGGCGGCCAATTCGACCGCCTTTTGAGCACGATATGCCGTCCAGTTGCCGCCATAGCGTACAACGCCCAGCGTCGTTAGTTCGGCTATCGCATCCATCACTTCGAGCAATTCGCGATCATGGCTGACGACAATCGCGCCAGCGGTCCAGCTTTCCAGCAATTCCCGCACCGCTCGCCGACCATCACGATCGAGGTCGTTGGTCGGCTCGTCGAGCAACAGGAAATCGGGCTGCGCGAACACGGCGCCCGCCAGTGCGGCCCGAGTTCGCTGGCCGCCCGACAAGGCGACCAAATGTGCATGAAGCGGCGCCTCAAGCCCAACCCTCGCGAGGGCTTCGGCCGCGCGTGCCTCGATCGTCCAGTCGGCCTCGGCGAATTCGTCAAGCGAGGCGGTGCCTGCCTCCGCACGTCGTAACAGCCCAACGGCGGCGGCAATGCCCATGAGATCGGCTATAGTTTCGCTGGGTGAGACCCGTGCGATCTGCCGCATAGTGCTGACGGAGCCAGAACGGACCACGCGACCGCGGCCTGGCTCGATCGACCCGGAAAGAAGGTGCAGCAATATTGTCTTGCCGACGCCGTTGCGGCCGACAAGTCCCGTCCGCTCCGTCGGGAAATCGAACGAAAGATCGGAAAGAACTGGACGTCCATCGGGCGTGGACCAGGCGACATGGGCGAGCGAAAGCGAAGGCATAAGATATCCTGTTCCCTGAGGGCAAAGCGGTACGGCGTTGCGGTCAGGATCGGATCACATGGTCTTTCAGGGCCTTCGGTTAGATGAGACAGTCTACTTGAATGATCGTTCCATAACACTTATTTACGCTTCATGACAAGACCAAAGACCTTCGATGTGGATTTCGCTCTCGACTGCGCCATCGCCGTCTTCCGGGAGCATGGCTTCGAGGGAACGTCAGCGCAGATGCTCGTCGATGCAATGGGGATCGGGCGCCAGAGCCTCTATGATACGTTCGGCGATAAATGGTTGCTCTATCAGAAGGCGTTGCAGCGCTATGCCAATGCTGAAGGACACGCGCATCGGCAGGCGCTTGGGTCGGGGGAGCGGGCCATCGACGGCATCCGCGCGATGATCGACCGGGTGGTGCGGGAGGCGACCACGCCTTGCCTCGGCGTCGGCTCTATTGCGGAATTCGGTTGTTCTCGGCCTGAATTGGCCAAAATCAACGCTGCGGTTGGTCATTCGCTGCGGACCGCCATGATCGATAAGATCCGCTTTTCGCAGGCGGATGGCGATATTGCAGGAACGCTTGATCCCGACGACGTGGCGACGTTTCTCATCGCCAGCTTCGCTGGCATTCGCCTTACCGCGCGTGGCGGGGCCGAACCGAAAGCGCTGGAGAGTCTCGGGCGCATGGCGTTGCGATCGCTTGGGTAGAGCCTTTTTTTTAAGCGAATTTGGAATGATCATTCAAGAAAGGAATTAGATTGTGCAGGTAGTAATGATGAACGGCGCTGGTGAGGTCGATCAGTTGGACGTGGTGGAGCGGCCGGTTCCCACTCCGGGTCCTGGCGAGGTGCTGGTCGACGTGGCGGCGGCAGGCGTCAATTTCATGGACATTGGCGTACGGCGTGGTGTCGCGTGGATCGATGTGCCCAATCCCAAGGCTCTCGGTGTCGAGGGCGCTGGCCGCATTGCCGCGCTTGGCGAAGGCGTATCGGGCTTTGCGGTCGGCGACAGGGTTGCCTGGGTGTATGTGCCCGGCAGCTATGCCACGCAGATCGTAGCGCCCGCCGCCGCACTGGTCTCGATTCCCGATTCGATCGATGACCGCATAGCCGCTGCCTTGATGATGCAGGGACTTACCGCCAGCCATTTCGCTACCGATTTCTATCCCGTCCAACCGCGCGATGTGGCACTTATCCATGCCGCCGCAGGCGGGCTTGGGCAATTGCTCAGCCAGATCGTGAAGCTGCGCGGCGGCAACGTGATCGGCCGTGTGTCGAGCGAAGCCAAGGTGGCTTCCGCGCGCGCTGCCGGCGCCGATCATGTCATTGTCGATAGGGACGGTGATTTTGCCGAGCAGGTGCTGGCGTTGACCAATAACGAAGGCGTCCATGTGGTGTTTGACGGCTCTGGTCCCTCTACCTTTGCCGGCTCGCTCGAAGCGCTTCGGCGCTCGGGTACTTTCTGCTGGTACGGGCCAGTGCTGGGCGGTCCCGAACCGATCGACATCATGAGCCTGCCGCGGAGCATCAAACTGGGCTATGCCGTCTTCTCCGACCATATTCCAACACCCGAACTACTGCGCGATCGGACGGCGCGCCTATTCGACTGGGTCTCGCGAGGGGACTTGCGGATTGAAATGGGCGGAGTGTACGGATTGACCGACGCAGCGAAAGCGCATGCAGACATGGAATCTCGACGCTCTACTGGGAAGCTGCTCCTAATCCCATAAGGTCAATCGAACGATAGGATACGCACCGTACTGCCGGAATGGCAGAAAGTGGCGAGTAGCAAATTGACGGCTTAGTTCGTGTCAAACGGCAGGTTCGGATAGATCCTGCCGTTCATTGGCCATCCGCCGAATGACTTGAGCTGGTCGCGAGCTGCCGGAAAAGCGGACGGGCCGCAGCCGGGCATCGGAATTTCACGGCTAAACGGCAAGAATGGGTCGACATCGGCGGTATCTGGGGCGAAGCCGTCATTCGCAAGCCCTGCGGCGATGGTCGGCTTCTGGCAAGAGCGGACAAGCCAAAGTTTGCCGTTTCCCGCTCTCGAATGACCAAGCTTCGCCGTTGCCGTTCCACGGCTTTCGGCGAACTGATCGAAAATTGTGGTCGTTCACCCCTCAGCTGCAGACGCGTATAGCGACAGCGCCCATGATCTCTGCTTGACCCAGAAAGCGATACTCAGCCAATTTCGAGGTGCATAGTAGAAATCCGCGGGAGGGTCGTCGCGAAAATTTGCAGGGCTTCAACCGACGCGAGCGATCCTGGTAACGCGGCCGACGATTGGGTCGACTTCGGTGCGAAAAATCTGGCCATTTTCTTTGATTGCTTGACCCTTGCAAACATCACCGCCAGCTTCTTGGACGGGGGTATTCTTGGCAGGTTCCGCGACCACTTCGATTCCAGACGCTCAGCGTCCGCAGCTCTTCGCTCAACTTCCTCCGGACATCTTCGCGGTGTTCTCGGGCGGGAACCGCGCGCTCTACGAACTCGCGATCCTGGCAGTCTATGACGGGCTCTACAGATCCGAGCTTCTGTACCCGACCGAAGCGGAGGTCGTTGGCGTAATCTACGACTGTATCGCGCGGGAGCCCGGTGTGTGGACCGAGGACGAAGCCCCGGTGGACCTTGACCGCCTGGTCACCCGGTCCGGCCGCCGCGTCCGGCGGCGCCGCGGCGTCGGTGTTGATGACCAAGCCACCGGATCGGTGATCAGCCGCTCGCGGCACATCTACAACCGCATGTTGCAGACCGGCTGGCTCGACTTGACGAGCTACGGGCTCAAGGTCACCGTCGAGATGACCGCGGGGCCGATGCGGCTCGCCGAGTTCCTTTGTACGCTTAAGGAAGGCGGCGCGGAGCAGCTCGGCGGCCTCGTCGTCGAGGTCAGGAACGCCATCAGGGCGGTGCGCGAGAAGCCGGCCGAGAACGCCCTCGGGCTCAACAAGGCGGCGCAGGATGCGGCGCGTTTCGGCCGATACCTCAGGAGCGTGCTCTCTGCCCTCCGTGAGGTCGATCGGCAAGTGCTGTCGTCGGAGACACTGGCCGACCGTCTCCGGCACTACTTCGAGGACTTCGTTGAGAAGGTGCTCCTGCGAGATTACACGTCCATCGCCACGACCGCGCACCCGTATCGCCATCGCCGGGCAATCGTCGCGTCGCTCGACGAGCTGGAGGATTCGGAGATCGATCTCGCAGCCGTGGCCGACGCCTATCTCGACGCGCGGCTCGTCCAAGACCGTAAGGCCGCCCGGGATCTCGTTCACGAGGACCTTTTCCGGATCCGACGCGTCTTCGAGAGGATCGAGGAGTCCTTCGAGGCGATCCAGCAGCATCGCTCGAGACTCGAAACGCGCCTGCGCAACGTCGTCCGCTACGCCGGACGTCGGACCAGCTTCCTCCAGCGGAGCGAGCAGGTGATCCACGCGCTGGACGAGGCGCTGTCCGCCGGTACCGCGCTCGCGATCGAAGGCATGATCGAGGCGAAGGTATCCGTTCTCGCACCCGATCTGATGGCAAAGCCCCGCGGGGCGAGGCCCGCGATTGCCGACGCTGATTTGGACCTGCCAGCGGACGACCCGATAAGCGAGTTTAGGCGCCAGCTCGAGCGCGACTACCTTGACCGCCTCACGATCTCGCCAGCCAAGGTCAGCCGGTTCCTCGAGCGCAAAGTCCCGCCTTTCGGCGAGACGTCCGCAGCCTACATAAGCATTGAAACCATCGACGACTTCCTGGCCTTCGAGGCGGTCCGCGTGCTCCTTGCAGGGGGGCTGGGCACCGACGGAGCGTCGCGTCTCTCAAAGGCTCTGGAGGGGCGCTTCGTGCTCGAGGTCTCGGAAGAGCCCGTCTCCAACGACTGGCTCGATTGCACCGGCTTCCGAGTGAAGCGCCTCGACGACATCATCACGCTGGAGGACGGATATGCTCGTTGAGTTCGGAAACCTCGAGGCCAACAACCCGCGCGGCTTCCAGCGGGTCACCCAGCTCATTGCCCAACTTATGCGGCACCAGTTCGTCCACGCCGAGGACAGGGGGGCAGCCGTGCTCCTCGAGACGTTGAACCGGCCGGAGCTCGCGCGCCTGGTTGAAGGCTACTTCGACGTCGCGGGATACCGGCTCGTCCACCGCGAGAGCGAGGGTTGGGCTGGCATACTCCCGGACCCGGAGCGGACCTCGCTTCCCCGCATGCGTATCGACGAGACGATCGCGCTGCTCGTCATGCGTCGCCTCTGGGAAGAGGCCCTCCAGCTCGGCGAAATCTACGCGAACGGGACAGTGCGGACCACCCTCAACGAGGCCTATGCGGCCTACCAGGGGACCGTGGCCGGCAGTCGCCGTGCGGCGCTTTCCCCGAACGACTTCCGCGATGTGCTCCGCCAAATCGAGCGGCGGTCGGTCGTGCGGCTTGGCGATCTCGATCCGGATGCGCAGGACATGGACCTCGACATCCGCGCCCTCGTCACCAGCGTGGCGGGCGACGACTTCGTCGCCTCACTCGAGCAGATACTGACGCGACCGGTCGCTAGCGCAACGGAGACCGAAGACGCGCCCGAAGTGGAGCGCGACGTATGATGGAGCTCCGCCGCATCGCCCTCGTCAACTGGCACATGATGCCCCGCGCGGACCTCGAGCTTGCCGGCGACGCGGCCATCCTGGGGCAGAACCGGTCCGGGAAGTCCACCATCATCGATCTGATCCAGGCCGTGATGGCCGGCGGATCGTCTCGGCTCTACCGCTTCAACCGTTCGGCTGGCGAGGGTGGCGGCCGATCCGACCGCACGCTGGGTGGCTACTGCCTCGGGCAGCTCAACGAGGACACATTCCTCAGAAACCAGGCGCGCACCCATGTCGCGCTCGTCTTCGAGGACGCGGATGGCGGCAGGAAGCCCGTCAGCGTCGGCCTTTCCATCGAAGCAGCCAGGGGGCAGCAGACAGAGGTCGTCGGCCACTTCGTCGCCGAAGGCGTCGCCGTGGACACCTCCATGATGCTCGACGCAGGAGAGGGCACGCTGAGGCCGACCGCCTGGCCTGCCGTGCGACGCCGGCTAGAGCAGGCATGCACTGGAGCCGGCGGTCAGCTTCTCACGCCGGATGACGCCAGGACCTTCATCCGGGAATACATGCGCGCGCTGTTTACTGGCCGGCGGGCGTCGGATCCCGACCGGTTCGTCCGCACTTTCGTGGCGGCGCTGTCCTTCACGGACATCCCCTCCGTCGAGCAGTTCGTCCATCGCTATCTGCTCGAGCCCAAGCCGATCGACATCGCGGAACTCCGGGACTCGATCGGCCGCTACCGCGAGATCCAGAAGACGATCTCCGACCTCAACCGGAGGCTCGAGGCCCTGCGGGCGATCCAGGTCCAGATCGAGGAGTTCGACCGCCTCCTCGCCGAGGAGCTGGCGTGCCGCGCGATCGAGAGGACCGCCCTGCTGGTCGAGGGTGTGGGAGGCCTTCTGGCGAACCTCACCGAGCAGCGGACGAAGGTTCGGGAACTCGAAGAGGCCCAGGACGAGCTGAAGCGCGTAGAGGACGAGATCGAACGCGAGAAGGAGACCCTCGCATCGGTCCAGAGGCAGCTGGCAGCCACTGGGGCGCAGGGCCAGCGCACCATGGTGGAGCAGGAGATCAAGGGCTGGGAGCGCGATCACGCCTCGGTGATGGGCCGCCTCCAGGTCCGCCACCTCGGCGCGGCGCGGGCCATGCAGCTCCTCGAGCTGCGGGACCGGCTGGGCGTGATCAATCCGGGAGAGCTGTTCCGGGCCCTGGAGCGTATCGAGGAGGCGAGCCGGGGGCTGGCGCCGCCGAACTGGCCCCGCGATCCGGCCGCCATGGACGCTCTGCTCGAGACCGTCGCCGGCGCGGCCGCCGACCGCGTTCCGAAGGCGACCGAGCGGCGCGACGACGCCATCGTATGGACAAGCCGTCTCGAGGCGGAGCAGGCGGCCGACCGCGAGCAACTCGCGAACGCGCGCAAGGGGCAGATCACGCTCAACTCCGCGACGACGAAGCTCATGGATGCGCTCCGTCGCGAAGGAATGGCGCCCCGCACTCTCTGCGAGGTGGCCGACGTCGTAGACGAGCGCTGGCGCAACGCGCTGGAATCGCTCCTCATCCGAGATCGCGAGGCGATCATCGTCGAGCCCGAGCACGCTTCCCGCGCGACCGAGATCCTCCGCTACGGGCGCGACGCCTATCCCGGGTGCCGCGTCGTGAACACGCGGAAGCTGCAGTCGCGATCGGCGGTGCCGCAGGCGGGCACGCTCGCCTCCATGATCCGGAGCGAGGACCAACTCGCGACGGCGTTCGTGGTGTTCCGGATCGGCAATGTTAGCCTCGCGGAGGATCAGGAGGAGCTTCTCTCCGGCGGGCGCGCCGTCATGGCCGATGGCGCCTACTACGACGGCCTCATCACAGAGATGCGCCGGCCGGACGGCCTTAAGATCGGCAGGGCGGCCGCGCCGCTGATGGAGGCGACGCTCGGCGAGCGTATCGCGAGCCGAGCAGAGAACCTCAATGCTCACGCCGAGCGGAAGAGGTTCTTCGAGGACGTGATCCGCCGGCTGGAGGACTGCAGCCGGCCCGTCGGCGATGCGGACAGGCTCGACGCTCTCGCGCTCGCGCTGGGCGATCTCGCGGACAAGAGGGCGGACGCGCATCGGCGGCTGGACCGCATCTCCGCCCAGGTCGATCCCGAGCTGCTCGACAGCGAGCGGCGGTCGCAGACGCTTCTCGCCAGCCTGACGATCGACCGCGACGAGCTCATCGACGCCCGCGGTTCGCTCAGGACCAAGGTCGCGGAGATCAGAGGCAGGCTCGAGGCCGGCGAACAGTCGGTCGGCTCCTATCTCTGCCTGGCTGTGCGCCGCCGTCAGTTCAGAGGCTCAGTGACGTCGGCCGCCCACCTCCGATCGCTGCGCGAAAGATATGCGAAGCATCCCGCCAGGACGCCGGCGAGGATCGCCGCCGACATGGCGAAGGTCGCCATCGACGCGCTGCAGGGGCATCGCGCTCTCGATCACGACATAAGGGCGGCGCTCGGCCGATACGCAATCGACTTCCCGGATCCGCTCGAAGGCTATGCGGAAGTGCCGATCATCGGGACGGCCAAGCCTTGGGTGGTTGAGGGGATCGCGACGCTCGAGGGCAACGAGCTCATCCGCTACCGAGAGCACGCCGACGAGGCGGCGAACCGCGTGTCGCGGCTCTTCAAGACAACATTCATCCACGAACTCAACAGCCGCTTCGGCCAGCTCCACTCCGACATGGAGAAGCTCTCCAGCGCGCTCAGGACGCGGCCGCTCCACGGCGAAACCTACCGCCTGATCGAGCTGGTGAAGCCCGAATTCGACGACCTCTACCACCTCGCCAAGGCGAGCGAGACCGACGAGTCCGTGCTCGACGCGCTGTTCGGACGGGCCGAGCCGCGGGATGAGCGTCATGGACGCGCCCTCCGGCAAATCGAGCAGCTGCTCTCCGACGACAGCTTTGATTTCACCGTTTTCCAGGACTATCGCAGCTACTTCTCCTACGATCTGCGAATGCGGGACGAGAAGGCGGGCCGGACCTATAGCTTCGACAAGCGCCGCGGCGTCGCGAGTGGCGCTGAGCGGCAGGTGCCGTTTTACGTCGTCATTGGCGCCGCGCTCGCTAGCGCGTATCACGGTACGCGCCAAGCGACGACGCCCGGCGCCACCGGCATGGGCCTCGCCGTCTTCGACGAGGCGTTCAGCAAGATGGACGGCCCCAACCAGCGGACGCTGCTCGACTTCTACCGGGCCATCGGCCTTCAAGTCGTCATCGCCGCCCCGACCGAGAAACGGGCCGTCGTCTACGAGAACCTCGACTGCATCATCGATGTTTTCCGCAGCGGAGACCTGTCCCTGGCGGAGTCGATACGTATCAAGGGCCACGCACGGGAGGAGATGCGCGCCGCTAATCCGCAGCATGCAACAGATGAGGAGCTCGCGAAACGACTGGGCTTGGAGGCGAAGGCAGCCGAATGAGCCGTCGCGGATTCTCGAGCATTGCCACACTCGTCGAAGACCTCCTCGCTCGGCACGAACGGAGCCCAGAGGCGCGTGGGCTGATCGCCGCCATCGACGACGACGGGTTCGCCAATATGGACCTGCGCGACGCCTTCGACGAGGCGCTCTCCGATCTCGAGCGGGATGGCGGCGTCGAGCTGATCCGGAAGGGCCCCAAAACGGACCGGCGAGTCACGGGCGCGCGTCTGAAAAGCTCGGAAGTGCTCTACGGTTTTGTCGGGCGGCGGCCGGCAGTTCACGTTGCCCTTCAGTCAGTGGCATCACTGCGGTCGCGACCCGACCTGCCTCACGGCGCCGTAGATCTGATCGACGCCGTTGCCGCGGCGTGGGGGAGGGGCGTCTCGCACATCGGCGTCCGGCCGGGCGAGGTCAGCACGCTTTCGGACGTGATCGGCCTCGCGATCGCCGTCCAGAGCCGACTTTCCGGCGAGTTCCAGGCCGATCAGGACTTCCGCACATTCTCCCGACTGTCGGTCGCCGACAGCAAGGCGCTCGAACGGAACCTGAGATCCGTCGCTGCCGCGTTGCAGAGGATCTACGGCGCGGACGACAGGCTGATCGGGATGGAGCCCGACGAGATTTTGGCCACCGCCGGTATCACCCGGCTTCCCCAACCGATCCTCGTCCACGGCGACGTCGATCTGCACGGTGCGCCGTTCCCAAGCATGCCATACGTTGGCATCCCCGCCGACATCGTCGGAGGACTGCGTCTCCGGTCCGGTCCGGACTACGTGCTCACCATCGAGAACTTCACGTCGTTCGTCCGTTATGCGCGCGAAATTGCTCGCTTGGACAACGCGCTGATCATCTACGCTGGCGGCTTCCCATCGAGGCCTGCGCTTGCGACGATCCGCAGGCTGGCCGAGCAGGCGCTTGCGCCGACATACCATTGGGGTGACATGGACAGTGGCGGCGTTCGCATCTTCCGCCACATCGAACGCGAACTCGCGAAAGGCGGAGTCCGGTTGCAGCCGCACATGATGGACGCGCAGCTCCTCGCCGCAGTGGGCCGTCCATCGGACGGTGCAACGAGCGCACCCGGCGACGTGACAGGTAGCGCGATTGCCGCGCTCGCAGAAGCTCTGCGGACGACAGGGTTCGTGCATGAGCAGGAGGAGCTTGATCCGCGGCGCCCAGTCGTCGGCGGAGCCGCCGAATGACCAGAATGCCCGCGATCGGTTGGTTCATGCTGTCCGGAGCGGACAGATCGGGGCCTGGTCGACAGCTGCCGAAAAAGCGGAACGTCTGCTGCTGGGGATCGAAAATCGCGCGCTGAGCGTCTGGCATGGGTGTGCGCCGTGCAAAGGC
>NZ_AYOY01000158.1 GCF_000508185.1 Sphingobium sp. C100
CCGGGAAATGACGGGCCAGCGGGGGGGTGCCGGGCGGATGTTCGGTGGCCAGCAGCGCCCCCTGCGCCAATTGTTCCTGCAAGGCTGCATTTTCAGGGGGAAAGGCGATGTCGATGCCGCTCGCGATGACGCCGATCGTCCCGCTTTCGAGCGATCCGCGATGCGCCTCCGTATCGATCCCGCGCGCCAGGCCCGACACCACGACCGCGCCGCGCTGCCCCAGTTCCTGCGCCAGGGTGCGGGCGAAGCGGCAAGCGGCAGCCGACGCATTGCGCGCACCCACCATCGCTACGCAGGGCCGCGAAGCCAGGCCAATGTCGCCCCGCATGATGAGCGCGGGCGGCGCGCCTTCCATATGACCCAGCAAGGCGGGATAGTCGGCATCGCCCATCAGCAGATAGCGGGCGCCCAGCGCCCTGGTGGCCGCGATCTCCCGCTCCACCGCGCCGGCATCGGCGACGCTCGCCCGTCCGCCGCCTCGCGCGGCCATTTCCGGTATCGCCCGCAACGCTTCGCCCGCCGTGCCGAAGCGCGCGAGCAATTGCCGATAGCTGACCGGGCCGATCCGGGGGGAGCGGATGAGCCGCAGCCGTTCGAACCGCTCCTGGTCGCTCATGAGGAGGCGGGCTCGCCCTTCTTCGTCCCGACCTTGGGTTCCTCGCCCTTCGCCAGCCGCGCGATATTGGTCCGGTGCCGCCACAACAGGATCAGCGCCAGCGCCAGGCTCACCGGAACCAGGTCAAGCCGCCCGAACGCCCACATCGCGACCGGCGCGCTGATCCCGGCCGACATGCCGCCCACCGACGACCAGCGGGTGCCGAACAACATGCCCAGCCACATGACCGCAAAGACAATCCCGGCGGGCCAGTAGAGCGCGGTTACGACGCCCATCATCGTCGCCACGCCCTTGCCCCCGGCAAAGCGCAGCCAGACCGGATAGCAATGGCCGATAAAGGCCATCGCCCCCGCCATCGGCCCACCGCCATCGACCAGCCACGCACCGATCAACACCGCCGCCGCGCCCTTGGCCAGATCCAGCAGCAAGGTCGCCGCCGCCAGCCCCTTGCGCCCGGTGCGCAGCACGTTGGTCGCGCCGATATTGCCCGATCCGATCTGGCGCAGGTCGCCGGCGCCGCTGATGCGCGTCAGCAACAGGCCAAATGGGATGGAACCGAGCAGATAGCCCAGAAGCAGGACGAAAGCGGGAAACAGCCAGGGAGGGGTCATGAAATTCGCCAATAGGATGGGATCGCGACCATAGCGTGACGGGCGCACGGAGCAATGCCCAAGCTTCGGCTTCGCGCTTGATTTGCCCTGTCGCCGCGTTAGGCTCGCAAATCAGCTTGTTCAAATGGCTGGAGTAGCCATGACTGACAGTTCATTCTTCAATCCGCTCGAAAATTTTGTCCAGTCCTGGACAACATTGGCTCTGGCGCCGCAGAAATTGATGCAGTCGTTCAATAATGGCTGGTCGTTCGGCAATGTCATCATCAACGACAATAATTCGAGCGCGCCGCAGACAGAGCAAGCGATCGTGGCGGTGGAAAGCTATGGCCGGCAACTGGGCAAGTTGCTCGACGCGGTCGATGTGCTGGTCGAACGACAGCCCGATGCGCAGGAGGTAAAGCCTTTCAAGGAAATCGCCTTGCTCAAGGACAAGATCGACAAGGTGAAGCACGACATGGCCGTCACTCGCATCGACCAATTGCGCGGCGACCTGGAATTGCTGCGCATGTCCGCCAACCCGGCCGACAAGGCGGACTATGAAGCCAACATCGCGGCGCTGCGCGCGTTGCTCGGCGAATTGCCGACAAAGGCGAACTGACGGGATCGGGCATTGATCGGCCGTTGACAGCCCCGCCCCGTCCCGCGACACAGCGGCCATGACGGTCGCGCCAGATGCCCCCATCCTCCTTTTCGATTCCGGCGTAGGGGGATTATCCATTCTCGCGCCGGCGCGCGCGGCCCTGCCCACCGCCCCGATCATCTATGCCGCCGACAGCGCCGGCTTCCCCTATGGCACCAAGAGCGAGGCGGAAATCGCCGCGCGCGTACCCGCCCTGCTTGGCCGGCTGGTCGAGCGCTACCGCCCGCGCCTGGCGGTGATCGCCTGCAACACTGCCTCCACCATCGCCCTGTCCCATGTGCGCGCCGCGCTCGACATCCCGGTCGTCGGCACCGTCCCGGCGATAAAACCCGCCGCCCTGCTGTCGAAAAGCCGGGTCTTCGGCGTGCTCGGCACCGATGCGACGGTGCGTCAGCCCTATGTCGATCGGCTCGCCGCCGAACATGGCGCGGACTGCATCATGCTGCGCCACGGGTCGGCGGCGCTGGTGCAACTGGCTGAGGCGAAGCTGCGGGGCGAGCCGCTCGATCCACGGATTGCGCAAGATGCCCTGCGCGGTCTCACGGATCAGCCCCATGGCGACCGGATGGATATGGTCGTCCTCGCCTGCACTCACTTTCCGCTGGTAGAACAGGAACTTGCCGCCGCAGCCGGACGCCCGATCGGTTTCGTTCATGGCGGCGCTGGCATTGCCCGGCGCATCCTTTTCCTCACCCAGGGCCAGCTTTGGCCTGACGCAACTTCGCCCGGCGCCGCGGTTTTCACGCGCCTCGACGATCAGGTGGAGGCGCTGCGCCCGGCGCTCGCCGGCTATGGCCTGATGCAGGTCGACGCGCTTTGAAAGCCATGGGCCATTTGTCCAATGGCCAATCGCGTCGATCAGTCTGATAGGTATTTCTCCCTAAAGTTGCGAGCGGTTATCGCTGGTAATGGGGGAACCACGCAGGTAAATGCGGCCTCATGAGGCAGAGGATGGGCGCGTCCAAAACAGAAACAGCGCGCGAGCATATGGGAAGACAGGCGTAGTGAACTACAAGCATATCTTTTCGCAGGCGATCGACCGGCTCCATGAAGAAGGCCGGTATCGGGTGTTCATCGACATCCTGCGCAATCGGGGGGCCTACCCTAACGCTCGCTGTTTCCACGGCCATAACGGACCCAAGCCGATCACCGTGTGGTGCTCGAACGACTATCTCGCCATGGGTCAGCATCCCAAGGTGGTCGCCGCCATGGAGGAAGCGCTTCACGATGTCGGCGCCGGCTCTGGCGGCACGCGCAATATCGGCGGCAACACCCATTATCATATCGATCTGGAACGGGAACTGGCCGACCTGCACGACAAGGAAGGGGCGCTGCTCTTTACGTCGGGCTATGTCTCCAACGAAGCGACCCTTTCCACCCTCGCCAAGCTGCTGCCGGGCTGCATCATCTTTTCCGATGAGCTGAACCACGCTTCGATGATCGCGGGCATCCGTAATTCGGGCTGCGAAAAGCGCGTTTTTCGCCACAATGACGTCGATCATCTGCGCGAACTGCTCGCCGCCGAAGACCCCGACGCACCCAAGCTGATCGCCTTCGAAAGCGTCTATTCGATGGACGGGGACATCGCCCCGATCGCGGAAATCTGCGATTTGGCCGACGAATATAATGCGCTCACCTATCTGGACGAGGTCCATGCCGTGGGCATGTATGGCGCGCGCGGCGGCGGCATTTCGGAACGGGACGAGGTCGCCGATCGCGTCACAATTATCGAAGGCACATTGGGCAAGGCGTTCGGCGTGATGGGCGGCTATATCGCGGCCGACCAGATGATCGTCGATGTGATCCGCAGCTATGCGCCCGGCTTCATCTTCACCACCTCGCTGTCGCCGGTGCTGGTCGCCGGCGTGCTGGCCAGCGTGCGGCACCTGAAGGGCTCGAGCGAGGAACGCGAAGGCCAACAGGCATCGGCCGCGAAGCTCAAGGCATTGATGGCGGAGGCCGGCCTGCCGGTCATGCCCTCGGTCACCCATATCGTGCCCCTGATGGTCGGTGATCCGGTCAAGGCCAAGCGGATCAGCGACATATTGCTCGCCGAATATGGCGCCTATGTGCAGCCGATCAATTACCCCACTGTCCCCCGCGGCACGGAACGCCTGCGTTTCACGCCGGGGCCGGCGCATAACGAAGATATGATGCGCGATCTGGTCAAGGCTCTGGTCGAGATTTGGGACCGGCTGGAACTGGAATTGAACGAGCGCCAGGCGGCATAAATATTGAAGAAACGGCTGTTGAGTCGCCTTGTCGACCATCGCGCTTGGTTCTTCACCCGTCGCTCACACTGTTCAATGATTCAAGGTGAAGCCGAAGAGGGTCCGACCATGTTGCGGCAATATTGCGCCCTCACTCCTGGCTCATGATCTCTTCTCCAAGAACCCGAATGATAGTGCTTCTAAGGTTTGACATGCGGCAAGCCTTGGTTATTCAACCTATTATTCGGAAACCGAACGGAGCAGAATCATGACGCAATACAGCCACTTGTCGGACGAAGATTGGTTCGCCAAGATTGCAGGCACCGAGAGTGGCACGCCTCTCTTTCCGCTACCGCCCGAATCGCTTCAAACCAGCACGGTCGGCCGGGCCGGGTTACCCATCCTGCGCGACGCTTTCATGTTCTGGCAATTCACGCGGAGGATGCTCGAGGCCAATAACGGAATCGATGCAAATACGAAGGTAATGGACTTCGGCTGCGCCTGGAGCCGCATTCTCCGCTTCTGGCAAAAGGATCTGCCGCCGCAGAATCTCTATGGTTTCGATGTGGAGGAACGGTTCCTGTCGATCGCCCGGGAGCATGTGCCAGGTTGCAACTACACTCTCAGCAACGCGCGCCCGCCGATCGCCGCCGCTGACAACAGCTTCGACCTCATATACGCATTTTCCGTCTTTTCGCATTTGCCGCAGGATGTCGCCGACGCCTGGATTTCGGAATTCGCGCGCATCCTTAAACCGGGCGGGATTGTTTGCCTGACGACGCGCCCGCGCGCCCACATCGAAATTGCCGGCAATGAAGACGCCCAATCGGCTCATTTCGAAACCTATGCCCGCGCCATCACCCACAAGGAAAGCGCCCTGGAGCGCTATGATGCGGGCGAATTTATCTTTTACCCGGTTCATGGCGGCGGGGGTCTGGCCGCAGAAACCTTCGGCGAAGCCATCATCCCGCCGGCCTATGCAAAGCAGCATTGGAAGGCGTTGGACTTCGTCAATTTTGCGCAAAATTATTCCGAAACATACCTGCAACCCTGCTTCGTGATGCGCAAACCGCATTAATTGCGATTGAGAGATGCGCCGCGCGATGAGCGTGGCGCATCCCCACCGTGCGGCGAATATGCCTGAAACGTCAAAAGTGACGCGTCGCCGGCGTCACGCCGATGAAGGCAGCACCAGCGCAGCGCGGACGGCGTAGCCGCGATAAAGGGTCAGGCTACGAACCTCGGCCCCTATAGTTTCGGCGACGGTCGCAACGGCTTGGGGCAAGGCGCCCCGCGGCGCTACATGAAACCGCGCAAGCCAACCGAAAAGCGCTCGCTTCCACAAAGCCGGCCAACCTTCCTGCTGCCCGAAATCGACAATTTCCAGCCGGCCGCCCGGCGCGACGCAGCGCGCCGCCTGGGCCAGCGCCGCCTCCCAGTCGGGAATCATCGACAGGGCATAGCTGATGAACACCCGGTCAAAGGTCGCGCGACCGAAAATCGCCTGCGGATCGAAAGCACAAGCATCGCCCTGTGCCAGCATCACCCGCTCGCTCATGCCCATCTTCGCCACCGATGCCCGCGCCGTCTCCAGCATGGCCTCGGAAATATCGACGCCATAGAGCATCGCCTTGGGCCAGGCCTTTCCCACCGCGATCAGGTTGCGCCCCGTGCCGCATCCGATTTCCAGCACAGCACCGCCCGCAGGGGGCGCAAGATCGGCGATCAGTCCGTCGCGCCCCAGCAGATAATATTTGCGGGTAAGGTCGTAGATATGCCGCTGGTAGCGATAGACGCCGTCCATCAACCCCTTATGGTCAGCGCTGACTTGCTCGTTCACGCGTCGCCCTTCAGCACATAGAGATGGACGCCGCCATAAATGGCCGATCGGTCGCGGACGGTATAGTCCTTCGACACCGCCGCGCGATAATCCCAGCGGCCGAGCACGTCATCGGTAACACGGCCGGGAAGGATGCTGGGTTCGCCGGCGGTGCGGAACAACACGCGCGCGCCGGGCTTGGCCGTCTGCGTGATCTGCGCCCAGAGCGCATTGAGCTGGTCGTCGTTCATCCAGTCCTGCGCATCGAGCAGGATGTAGCGGTCGCAGGACGCCGCCGGCTGGCTGGCAAGGAAGTCCGTGAAATTGACGTGCCGCACATCGACGCGGCTCGCCCGCGCGCGCACCGCATCATGGTTCGCGGCCTGGAGATAGGGCGGCAACGGCCCTTCGGCCTCGCCGTCCTTGGCGGCGTAGCCGCGCCCGAACGCCTGCACCGCGAAATAATTGTCCTTCAGGTCAAAGTCGCAGGCCAGCTTCTTGAGCCGCGCCTTGAGCACCGTGTCCATCCGCTCGTCGCCGGCCAGCGCCTCAAACTGGGCAGGCGGGATGCCAAGGCCAAAGAGCGAAGCGGGCTGGCTGGTCAACCAGCGCACGAACCCTTTGTCGAAGATCGGCGCCAGTTCGCGCTCGAAAATCTCCAGCTGCTCCTCGCGGCTCTGCGCATCCAGCATCCGCTTG
Organism: Sphingobium sp. C100; assembly: GCF_000508185.1. Taxonomy (GTDB): domain Bacteria; phylum Pseudomonadota; class Alphaproteobacteria; order Sphingomonadales; family Sphingomonadaceae; genus Sphingobium. The sequence continues at coordinate 6,596 of NZ_AYOY01000158.1, forward strand.
GGATTGACGCCATGCAGCCGGGCCAGCAGGTGCGCCGCGCCGATGAAGCGGCCCAGCAGCCCATGTTTGTAGATGCCGCGCGCGAAACCGCCAATGCGGCGCCGGCCGATCAGGTCACGCCCTTCCCAATAGCTGCGTGTCGCTTCGTCCAGATGCGGCGCGACCAGGCTGCGATAGGCCGCGATATTGGCCTTGTTGTCGGCCTGCGCGAAGAAACGGTGGAAAGCCGCATGGTCGGGCAGTTTCTGCGCCGCCATCAGCTTCAGCTTGTTAAGCGCGATATGCGCGGTGTTGAGATCAACCGCGGTAATCTTCGCGGGATCGGCAGTAAGGTAGGACAACACATTACAACCGCCGGAAGCGATCGTCACCACATGGCTGTCGGGCGTGATCGCCAGCGCTTCCATATCGACCGCCGGATCTTCCCATATCTGGGCATAAACAAGACCACGAAAGGCGAAAGTAAAAGCCCGTTCGAGCAATCCCTGCTTCGACAGGTGACGATGGCGATGGACGGCCTTGGCGATATTCTTCTGGGCTGACACAGCCATATTCGCGACTCCCGCTGCGCGTTCGATCCGCGCGCGATAGGGCAATGGCGTGTCGCCTGCGTGACGCATGCGTTACGTGACGATGACTCCCGATGCAGGCCCTTGCGGAACCGGGACGCCTCTTCCCATCTTCTGCGTCTATGGCGCATTGGATCGAACCTCATCCCACCGGCATCTATATCCGTCCCGCCGATGCATGGATCGATCCGTCGATGCCCCAGGCGCGCGCGCTCGTCACGCACGGCCATGCCGATCATGCGCGTGGCGGCCACGACCATGTCTGGGCGACACGCGAAACGCTGGCGATCATGGCCCTGCGCTACGGCACGGCGAGCGGCACGGCGGTCGGCTATGGGGAGGAGGTTCGCATGGGCGGCGTCACCATCCGCTATGCGCCGGCAGGGCATGTGCTCGGGTCCGCGCAGATCCTGCTTGAACATGCCGGCGAACGGGTGGTCGTCACCGGCGACTATAAGCGCCGCCCCGACCCGACCTGCCTGCCCTTCGAACCGATGCCCTGCGATATTTTCGTGACGGAGGCGACGTTCGGCCTCCCCGTCTTTCGTCATCCCGACACCGGAAGCGAGATGGACCGGTTGCTGGGCGCGCTCCACGCCCATCCCGACCGCTGCGTGCTGGTGGGCGCCTATGCGCTGGGCAAGGCGCAGCGTGTCATCTGCGAATTGCGCGGGCGCGGCCATCATGATCCCATCTATATCCATGGTGCCCTGGAACGCATGTGCGCGCTCTACGCCGATTTCGGCGTCGATCTGGGCGAGTTGCGCCCAGCCACCGGCGTCCCGGCCAAGGACATGCGCGGCCATATCGTCGTCGCGCCGCCATCGGCGCTCAACGATCGCTGGAGCCGCCGCCTGCCCGATCCCATCACCGCAATGGCGTCCGGCTGGATGCGGGTGCGCCAGCGGGCGCGGCAGAAAAACGTCGAACTGCCGCTGGTCATTTCCGACCATGCGGACTGGGACGAACTGACCGACACCATCCGCGAAGTCGCGCCGACCGAAACCTGGATCACCCATGGCCGCGAGGAAGCGCTGCTCCACTGGTGCATGACTCACCAGATCCGCGCCCGCGCCCTTGCTCTGATAGGGCGCGAAGACGAGGATGAGGGCTGATGCGCGCCTTCTCCCAATTGCTCGACGGCCTCGTCTACACCCGTTCGCGCAACGGCAAACTGGCCCTGATCGCGGCCTATATGCGCGAAGCGCCGGACCCGGATCGCGGCTGGGCGCTGGCGGCGCTCACAGGCAATCTTGACCTCAAGGCTGTCAAAGCATCGGCCATCGGCGAGATGATCCGCGCCCGCACCGATCCGGTCCTCTACGAAATGAGCCGGGATTATGTCGGCGACCTTGCCGAAACCGTGGCGCTGCTGTGGCCCAAGCGCGAGGATCAGCCGCCGGAAGTGGACGACGGCTCGCTCAGCCTGTCGGCCGTGGTCGACCGTCTCCACGCGGTCAGCCGCGCGGCCGCGCCCGATGCCCTCGCGCAGATGATGGACCATCTCGACGCGTCGGGCCGCTTCGCCCTGTTGAAGCTCGCCACCGGCGGCCTGCGCGTCGGCATCTCCGCCCGCCTCGCCAAAACCGGCTTTGCGCAAGGGTTCGGCCTCGATGTCGATGATGTGGAACAGGTCTGGCACGCCCTTTCGCCGCCTTACGCCGCCCTGTTCGACTGGGCCGAAGGACGCAGCGGCCGGCCCGATCCGGAAGGCACGCCCTATTTCCGTCCCTTCATGCTGGCCCACCCGCTCGAAGCCGACAGCGTCGATCTGACCGACTATGCCGCTGAATGGAAATGGGACGGCATCCGCATCCAGATCGTCGGCACCGGCGCGGAAACGCGCCTCTACAGCCGCGCGGGCGACGATATATCGGGCAGCTTCCCGGAAGTCGCACAGGCCTTCACCGGGCACGCCGTGCTCGACGGCGAATTGTTGGTGAGGGGTGCGTTTCAGGGCGGGGAAGCCGCCAGCTTCAACGCGCTGCAACAGCGGCTGGGGCGCAAGGCCGTGACCGCGCGGATGATGGATGATTATCCCGCCTTCGTCCGCCTCTACGACCTGCTGATCGAAGGCGACGACGATCTGCGCGCCCTCCCCTGGACCGATCGCCGCGCCCGGCTGGAGGCGTTCATGCCCAATCTGGAGCCCGACCGCTTCGACCTATCCGCCATTATTGACGCCCCCGATTTCGAGGCGCTCGCCGACATCCGCGCCGGCGCCCGCGATGCCGCGATCGAAGGGGTCATGCTCAAGCGCCGCGATAGCCCCTATGTCGCCGGGCGAAAGGCCGCGCTCTGGTATAAATGGAAACGCGATCCCCTGACCGCCGACTGCGTGATGATGTATGCCCAGCGAGGCCACGGCAAACGTTCATCCTTCTATTCGGATTACACCTTCGGTTGCTGGACGGCGGACGGCGAACTGCTGCCGGTGGGAAAGGCCTATTCGGGCTTCACCGACGAGGAACTGAAATGGCTCGACCGCTTCGTCCGCCAGAATACGGTCAATCGCTTCGGTCCCGTGCGCGAGGTCGAAAAGTCGCTGGTGCTGGAAGTCGCATTCGATTCCATCCACGACAGCAAGCGTCACAAATCCGGCCTCGCCATGCGCTTTCCCCGCATCGCCCGCATCCGCAAGGACAAGCCGGCGCATGAGGCGGACACGGTTGATGGGTTGAAGAAGCTGGTCGTCTGACACGAAAGAAACGACCGGCCTGTCTGGCGGCCGGCCGTTTCCTCCACATCAGCGAACGCCGGTCAGGGCATCAGAACCGTGTCGATGACATGGATCACGCCGTTCGACTGGTTGACGTCGGCGATCATAACCTTCGACTTGCCGCCCTTGGCATCCTGAAGATAGACGGACGACCCATCCACCCAGGCCGTCAGCGGTTCGCCCTGAACGGTGGTCAGCGTCGCCTTGCCGCCGCTGGCCTTGGCCTGCGCGATCAGGTCGGCCGCGCTCAGCTTGCCCGGCACGACATGATAGGTAAGTATGCCAGCCAGCGCCGCCTTATTCTCGGGCTTCAGCAATGTATCGACCGTTCCCGCCGGCAGCTTGGCGAAAGCATCATTCGTCGGAGCGAATACGGTGAACGGCCCCGGCCCCTTGAGCGTGTCGACCAGTCCCGCGGCCTTGACCGCAGCGACCAGCGTGGTGTGATCTTTCGAATTGACGGCGTTGTCCACGATATCCTTGGTCGGATACATGGCGGCGCCGCCAACCATGGGGTTTTGCGCGGATTGGGCCATAGCGCCGCCGCTCACGGTGAGTAGCGCCCCGGTCAGGGCGAGTGACAGAGAAGACACTTTCATGGAGCTTCCTTCCTCATTGCTTTTGTCCCGTTTCGCGGGGATGCCGTCCCTACGCGCGAAGTGCCTGGGGGATGCGTGCCTGCCCCAAAAGACAGGGTCGCGAAGACATCGCGCGCATCTGACTTTGCGCTGTCACGGCCAGCCCCTATATGGGCGCTTTCGCGCGGGGTCGCGCGGTTGAGCTATGGAGAAGCAATTGAGCAAGGTTCTGGTGATCGGCGCGGGCGGCGTCGGCTCTGTCGCGGTTCACAAGATGGCGATGAATACCGACATTTTCAGCCACATCACCCTCGCCAGCCGCCGACTTGTCAGTTGTGAAAAGGTCGCCGAATCGGTGAAGGCCCGCACCGGCGTCACCATCGACGTGGCGCAGGTCGATGCCGATGACATCGACGCCACCGTCGCCCTGATCGAACAGGTGCAGCCCAGGCTGGTCGTCAACCTGGCCCTACCCTATCAAGATCTAAACATCATGGAGGCCTGCCTCCGCACGAAGACCGACTATCTGGACACGGCCAATTACGAACCGCGCGACACCGCCAAGTTCGAATATAGCTGGCAGTGGAACCTGCATGAGCGCTTCAAGGAAGCTGGCGTCACGGCGCTGCTCGGCTCGGGCTTCGACCCCGGCGTCACCAGCGTCTTCGCCTCCTATATCAAGAAGCATCTGCTCGACCGGATCGACACGCTCGACATTCTCGACTGCAATGGCGGCGACCATGGCCAGCATTTCGCGACCAACTTCAATCCCGAAATCAACATCCGCGAAGTGACCGCGCCGTCGCGCCACTGGGCGAATGGCGAATGGGTGGAAGGTCCGGCGCTCAGCCATAAGCAGGCGTTCGACTTCGACCAGGTGGGCGAAAAGAACATGTATCTCATGTATCATGAGGAGCTGGAAAGCCTCGCCAAATTCTATCCGGAGATCAAGCGCATCCGCTTCTGGATGACCTTCGGCGATGCCTATCTCAAGCATCTGGAGGTGCTCCAGAATGTCGGCATGACCCGGATCGACCCGGTCATCTATAATGGTCAGGAGATCATCCCGCTCCAGTTCCTCAAAGCCGTGCTGCCCGAACCTTCCAGCCTGGGTTCCACCACCAAGGGCAAGACCAATATCGGCGACATCGCTACCGGTGAAAAGGACGGCCAGACCAAGACCGTCTATGTCTATCAGATCTGCGACCATGAGGACGCCTATGCCGAAACCGGCAACCAGGCAGTCAGCTACACGACCGGCGTGCCAGCGATGATCGGCGCCACCATGCTGCTGACCGGCGCCTGGAAGGGCGCGGATGGCGAGGGCGGGGTGTTCAACATGGAACAGTTCGATCCCGATCCCTTCATGGACATGCTCAACCAGCATGGCCTGCCCTGGCAGGTAAAGGAACTGGACGCACCGCTGGCGTTCTGACCACGACATAATCTCGTCATTGCGAACGCAGCGAAGCAATCCAGTGGCGCTCCCCTTGGATTGCTTCGCTGTGTTCGCAATGACGGATATTTGCGGGCTGGTGTTACGGAGTAAGATATCATGGAAACCAAAGCCGGTGATCCCGGCGCCTTTGCGCGCTTCGACCTGTACCGCGTCCCCTCGCCCGCCTTCGTGGTGGATGAGGCGGCGGTGCGGCGCAATCTGGCGGTCCTGCGCGACATTGGCGATCGCGCCGGCATCAAGGTGCTGGGCGCGCTCAAGGCCTTCTCCATGTGGTCGCTCGGCCCGGTGCTGGGCGAATATCTCGACGGCGTCTGCGCCTCGGGCATTTACGAGGCGCGTCTGGGCCGCGAGGAATATCGGGGCGAAGTCGCCACTTATTGCGCCGCCTACAAGCCCGACGACCTGGCGGAGATTCTCAAAATCTCCGACCATGTCATCTTCAACAGCCCCGGCCAGATCGCACGCCTCAAACCGGTGATCGATGCTGCGCGCGCGGACGGGCGCGTTTTCGACATTGGCCTGCGCCTCAACCCCCTCCATGCGGAGGGCGAAGTGCCCAAATATGATCCGTCGCAACCGCACAGCCGCCTGGGCTTCCCGGTCGACCAGCTTCGCCCCGAACATCTCGACGGCGTCGATGGCCTCCACATGCACAATCTGTGCGAGCAGGATTTCCTTCCGCTCCAGCGCACCTGGGCGGCGATCGAATCGCGCGTGATGCCGCATGTCGGCAGCCTGAAATGGCTGAACTTCGGCGGCGGCCATCATGTGACGCGCGCCGACTATCAGGTCGAAGACCTCATTGCCTTTCTCCAGCGGATCAAGGCGCAGACCGGCCTTGAACTTTATATCGAGCCGGGCGAAGCCATGGCCCTCGACGCCGGCATCCTCATCGGCGAAATACTCGACATCATCGACAATGGCATGGCCGTCGCCATCACCGACATCAGCGCCACCTGCCACATGCCCGATGTCATCGAAGCGCCCTATCGCCCCGCGATGCTGCATGAACAAAGCGAAGGTCCGGTCACCCGACTCGGTGGTCCGTCCTGCCTCGCTGGCGACATCATCGGCGACTATCGAATCCCCGGTGGCGCAGAGCCGGGCGCGCGCATCGCCTTCCTGGATCAGGCCCATTATTCGATGGTGAAGACCAACACCTTTAACGGGGTGCCCCTCCCGTCTATCTGGCTGTGGCACAGCGAAACGGACGAACTCACGGAAATTCGGTCCTTTTCCTATCAGGATTTCAAGGCTCGTCTTTCCTGACGCACGTTTCGTAGCGCAGTGCGCAACAAAATTTTCATCTGCGCTTTACAGGGGGGACCCCTCCGCATATATCGGCCGTCCGCTGCCCCATGGGACTTCCACCGCAAGGCAGCTTTTTTACCCACGAACTACACTGGAGGTCCCTTGAATTGCACAAGCATCTTAGCGCGCTGGGGGTAGCGACCACCCTCAAACCGGCAGCACCGGTAACGCTGATTCGTCCCCAGGCCGCGGTCCGGGCCGCCCGATTCTTCGCTGAGAAGTTTCCGGGTCGATCGCTCTATGCGGTCAAGGCGAACCCGTCTCCCGATCTGATCCGCACGCTGTTCGCATCGGGCATCACGCATTTCGACGTGGCCTCGATCGCGGAAGTGCGTCTGGTGACCGAAGCGCTCGCCGACGCCGAAGGCCAGGCGAAGCTTTGCTTCATGCACCCGGTGAAGGCCGAGGAAGCGATAGCGGAAGCCTATCACATCCACGGCGTGCGCACCTTCTCGCTCGACACGATCGACGAGTTGGAAAAGATCATGCGCGCCACCAACGACGCGACCGATCTGGAGTTGTGCGTCCGCCTGCGCGTGTCGTCCGAACATTCCGAACTCAGCCTCGCGTCCAAATTCGGCGCGGAACTGGGCGAGACCCGCGAACTGCTGATGGCCACTCGCCAGGCGGCCGATGCGCTGGGCATCTGTTTCCATGTCGGCAGCCAGGCGATGAGCCCGCAGGCCTATAGCGACGCGATCGAACGTGTTCGCGCCGCGATCGTCGATGCCGCCGTCACGGTGGACATCATCGACGTCGGCGGCGGCTTCCCCTCGGTCTATCCGGGGATGCAGCCGGTCGCGCTCGAACATTATTTCGACGCGATCCATCGCGGATTCGAAAGCCTGCCGGTCAGCTATTCGTCGGAATTGTGGTGCGAACCCGGTCGGGCGCTGTCGGCCGAATATAGCTCGGTCGTCGTGCGCGTCGAACGCCGCCGCGGCAATGAGCTTTACATCAACGACGGCGCCTATGGCGCGCTGTTCGATGCTGCGCACATCGGTTGGCGCTTCCCGGTCGAACTGCTCCGTGACGATGTCAGCATGGAAGCGATGGAGGGTTTCTCCTTCTATGGCCCGACCTGCGACGACATGGACCATATGGTCGGCCCCTTCATGCTCCCTGGGGACGTGAAGGCCGGGGACTATATCGAAATCGGGATGCTGGGCGCCTATGGCGCGGCCATGCGGACCGGCTTCAACGGCTTCACGTCGGAATCGACCATCGAGGTGGAGGATGAGCCGATGGCCAGTCTCTACACCGTGGCCGTGCCGCAGCGCCGTCGCGCGAACGTCATCAAGCTGGGCTAAACCGACTCCGGTTTCCCCTTGGAGAGGATGCCTGTCCCTCGCTGCGTCCCCCTGCAGCGAGGGACAAATTTTATCGGCGGAAGATGCCGACCAGTTCGACATGGGTCGACCAGCGAAACTGGCCCACCGGCTTCACGCTTTCCAGCCTATATCCAGCCGCGACCAGATGCGCCGCATCGCGCGCGAAACTGGCGGGATTGCAGGAAATATAGGCGATCAGCGGCACGGTTGACGCGGCCAGTTGCAACACCTGTTCACGCGCGCCCGCGCGCGGCGGATCGAGCAGGACGGCGGCGAAGCGGTTCAATTCGTTGGGCGTGAGCGGCCGGCGAAACAGATCGCGATGATCGGCCGCCACCCGTCGCTGCGCCCGCCCCGCGGCGAGTTTCAGGTTCAGGACCACATCGCGCGCCGCTTCGGCGGCATAGACCGGGCGGGCTTCTCCCAGCGCCAGCGCGAACGTGCCAAGGCCACAGAAGAGATCGGCCATCGGGCCGCTATCCGGCAGTGAAGCGCGCACCGCGCCGACCAGCGCCGCTTCGCCATCCGGGGTCGCCTGCAGGAAGGAGAAGGGTGGAAAGCCCACCGGCACGCCGCCGAAGCTGATCGTCGCCGCTTCAGGCTCCCACCGCGTCTGCGGCCCGTCGCCCGTGTCAATGGTCAGGCGCGCAAGGCCGTGCGCCCGCGCGAAATCCCCCAGCCCCTCGTCGGCCGCCAACCCCTCGACCTGCACCCCTTCCAGCAACAGATCGACGCCCTGGTCGATCAGCGACATGCGCACATGCGCCGCCCGCTTGTCCGGCAGGATCAGGCTCAGCAGTTCGCGCAACGGGGCCAGCAAGGCGAACAGCCGGGGATCGAGCACCGCGCACATCTGAAGGTCGATCAGCTTGTGACTGCCCTCTTCGGCGAAACCGACGGTGATGCGCTTGCCGGCCCGCGCGGCCCGCAGCGAAGCGCGCCGCCGCGTCATCGGCGGGGAAATATGGGGCGGCAGGACCAGGCCGGGGCTTACCCCCTGCCCCGCCAGCGCCCCGGTGACCCGCCCGATCACGAAATCGGTGTAGCTCGCATCGTCCAGATGCTGGAGCTGACACCCGCCACAAGCCGGGAAGTGAGCGCAGGGCGGCGTGTTATGATGGACACCGAAATGGACAGCTCCATCGGCATCGATCCAGTCGCCCGGCGCGGTCAGGGGGAAATGGCGGCCATCGCCCGTGACGCCGTCGCCCTTGGCGGCGATGCGGATGATGCTGTTAGTGTCGGGTTCGTTGTCGCTTTTGGTCACAATCGCGCGGCGATAGCGGCTGGCAGCGTATCAAGCAAATCATCCGCGACAAAGGCCGCCCCGGCCCGTCGCGCCGCATCGCCATGGAGCCACACCGCCTCGCACGCCGCGCGAAAGGGATCGCCCGTCACCGCCAGCCGCCCCGCCGCCAGCCCGGCAAGCACATCGCCCGTTCCCGCGGTTGAGAGCCAGGGCGTCGCCCCGCTCGCCACGGCGGCGCGGCCGTCCGGCGCGGCGATGACGCTGTCCGCGCCTTTATAGACCAGGATCGCTCCCGATGAGCGCGCGGCCGCCAGCGCCCGTTCGATCTTGCTGCCGGGGAGGTCGCCGAACAGGCGGAGAAACTCGCCCTCATGCGGGGTCAGGATCGCGCCGGCGGGAATAGCGCGCGCGCCATCCTCGCCCAGCAGCGTCAACGCATCGGCATCCAGCACCAGCGGATGACTTGCGTCCAGCGCCGCCGCCCGCCGCGCCCGTCCATCCGCGTCCAGCCCCAGCCCCGGACCCGCCAGCACGACGCCGATCCGTGGATCGTCCAGATGCCCAGCCAACGCGCCGGGCTCATCGACCTGCCGGTTGATGATCGCATGTGGTCCGGCGAGCGGCAGGTCGGCGGCGAAACGGCGCACCGATCCGGCCCCAGAATGCGCGGCGGCCGCGCTCGCGAGCAGGCTCGCCCCCGGCATCCCGCCGCCCACCACCGCCACCAGCCCGCGACTATATTTATGCGCGTCCGCCCCCGGCGCGTTCAGATCCGGGGCGGCCAATCGATGGACCGCGCTCGGCACGGCAATGCCGATGTCAGCCAGCACCAGCCGTCCCATATGCCCGGCCGCCGGATATAGAAGATGCGCCGGCTTATAAGCGCCCAGCGCGATGCAGGTGCCGAATTGCGGCACCGCCGACAACAGGCCGCCGCCATCGGTTTCAACGCCGCTGGGCAAGTCGATGGCATGGGCGATCATCGCCGCTTGGGTCAGGGCGCCAAGCCGTTCCGCAACGTCCGTGTCCAGTCCGCGCGTAAGGCCGGTGCCGAACAGCGCATCGACCAACTGCGTCGCCGGCGCCGCCGTCATCATATCCTCGACCGCGCCGGCCCAGGCCGCTCGCGCCCGGATGCTGGACGGGGTGCGGCTTTCGCCCAGCGCCGCCACGCGCACCGCCACACCCTTGGCCCGCAACAACCGGGCGATGACGAAACCGTCGCCGCCATTATTGCCCGGCCCGCACAGCACCAGCGCATCGCGGCGATGCCCCGCGCGCCAGATGATCTCTGCCGCCGCCGCGCCCGCGCGCTCCATCAGCGCATAGCCTTCGACGCCCGCATCGAAAGCCGCCTGCTCGGCCGCGCGCATCTGCGCCGCCGTCAGGATCGCCCCGCCTATCACTGCCGCTGACCGGCGATCCGCGCGGGCAGATAATAACGGTCATCACCCACGACAACCTCGATCATCTGCTTGCCCACAATGCTGAGCTTCACCGGCTCGGCGCCATCCGCCTCCGCCAGTCCGCGCCCGTCGGTCAGCACGCGAAAACGACGAAAGCCGCCGTCGGGATGCCGGATCGTCACCATGTCGCCGTCCCGTTCCACCTGGCATTCGCGCGCCCAGGCCCGCGCGCCGCCTGTCCGGCACTCCGCCTTGCCATCGTGGCGCGACGCGTTGTCGGACGCCGTGATGGCCTCATCACTCTGCTCCGCCCCGCCGCCACCGCATCCGGCCAGCATCGGCAACACCGCCAGCGCGACCGGCCACGCCCTCATGCCAGTCGGTTCCGGCATTCCAGCACGATCGGTCCGATGATGTCGGCGAAGCGTTTCTGGCCGACCCTGTCGGCAACCTGGTCCTGACGCATCTCGATGCCCAGATAGGGGACGCCATTCGCTTCGCCATGGCGGTTCATCGTCGCGTTCAGCAATCGCCCCGAATAGGGAAGCTGGTCGCCAACATTCAGTCCCGCGGCTTCCAGCATCGGAATGGCGATCCGCGCGGCGCGATCATCCTCATTATACAGGATGCCGATGTCCCACGGCCGCGCCTGTCCCGGATCGCTCGCCAGGGTCGGCGTGAAACTATGGACCGACAGGATGAACGGCAATGCCATGCCGTCCAGCAGCGCCGCGACCTGATGATGATAGGGGTGATGGAAGCGCATCAGCCGATCGTTCAGGTCCGCGCCGCGATTGCCGGGGATGGCGTGGCCATCGCTCATCACCGGTAGCAGGCCAGGCGCATCCTCTTCCCGGTTGAGGTCGATCACCAGCCGGGACACGCCGCCCAATATGGCCGTGCAGCCCAGTTGCGCCGCGAGCAACGCGCTCACCTCCGCCACGCCGATGTCGATGGCGACATGATCCTTCAACAGTGCCGGCTCGATGCCCAGATCGATGTCGGCGGGCACATAAGCGGACGCATGGTCCGCCACGATAAGCAGGTTCAGCGCACCGCCGTCAATCTGGGTAAATACTTCGTTCATGCGCGCCTGATCCGTGTTTCCATGATCCACCAGTCGGGTCGCTCCGCCTTGACCGACCGCGCGGCAACGGCCCTCGCCGCCGCCGTCTCGAACAACGCAAAGCAAGTCGCGCCCGATCCCGACATGCGCGCCAGTAGCAGCGCTTCGCGCTCTTTCAGCGCATCCAGCACTTCGGCGACCACCGGCGCGATCGCGATCGCGGCCCCCTCCAGGTCATTGCGCCCATAGCGAGTCAAGCTGTCGAGGCTGTCCGCGACCAGCGCCCCCCGGTCCAGCCCATCCCATGCCGAAAAGACGCGCGCCGTCGACACCGCGACGCCCGGATTGACCAGCAGCATCGGCAATCCCTCCAGCCCCGCGACAGGATGCCGCGCCAGTGTCTCGCCACGCCCCATGACTAGCTGGGTCACGCTCCCGACACAGGCCGGCACATCAGAACCAAGGTCCAGCGCCAACGCCGCCAGTTCGCCTGCATCGATCCGCACGTCCCACAACCGCACCAGCAATCGCAGGGTCGCCGCCGCGTCGGCCGAACCACCGCCAATGCCGGACGCCACCGGCAGGGCCTTGGTCAGGCGGATCGCCGCGCCGCGCTGTTCTCCCAGATAGGCTTGCAGGCCGCGCGCGGCACGCAGGACCAGATTGTCCGGCCCGGCGTCCAATGCAGCGCCAAATGGTCCGTCGATTATCAGGTCGATCGCGCCATCGTCGGTCGCTTCGCCAGCGATCCGATCGCCATCCTCGGCGAAGGCGAACAGGCTTTCCAGCGCATGATAGCCGTCATCCCGCCGCCTCCGCACATGCAGCGCGACATTGACCTTGGCATAAGCGGTTTCGGCCAGCGTTTCGGCCTCCGCCTCCACATCAGGGTGCGGCATATTCGGGCTTCAATCCTTCCCTGCTCTTCGCGGCGAGCCGCGCCGCGACATCGCCTTCGGCAAAGACGGCCGCCGCGTTCCAGGCGTAGCGCGCTTCATAGCGCCGCCCCGCGCTCCAGAGCGCGTCGCCCAGATGTTCGTTGATGGTCGGATCGTCGGGTGCGCCCGCGGCCGCCCGTTCCAGGACCGGCACCGCCGCGCGCACGTCGCCGGTGACATATTGCGCCCATCCCAGCGAATCGGTGATGGACGCATCCTGCGGCTTGAGCGCACTCGCTCGCTGGAGCAGCGCCAGCGCGGCCTCGACATTCTGGCGCCGTTCGATCTGCGCATAGCCCAGATAGTTGAGGATCACCGGCTCGTTGGGCGCCAGCTTCGCAGCCCGCTCCAGCACGGCTCGCGCCTCGTCCCAGCGTTGGCCCTGTTCAAGCGCGCTGCCTTCGAACAGCAGCAGCGACCAGGGGACTGTGTCAGGCGTATAGGCCGCCTGCGCGGCCTGAAACGCCGCCGCCGCGCCGGCAAAATCCTGGGCATCGGCCAATATCCGGCCCAGTTGCACCTGCCGCGCTGGCTCGGCGCCGGGCGCCTCCGCCAAGGTCCGCGCCAAGGCGATCGCGCCGCTCCGGTCGCCTGCCTCCGCCCGGGCATTCACCATCTCGACCTGGGCCAGCACGCCATACCAGCCATCAGCCGGCACTTTCGCCGCTTCCGCCATGCCAAATGCCGGATGGCCGGCGGCGGTCAGCAACCGCGCGGCGACGATATGCCCCTCCGGGCTGCGCGGGTCAGCGAAGGTCGCTATGCGCGCCAGCCGCATACCGAGCGGCACGCCCGCATCGTCCGACGCGATGTCGGCGGCAAGACGCGAGAGCAGACGGGCATAGCCCTGGGCCGGCGTCAGCAGGGCGCGCCGCCCCTTGTCATATTTGCCGCGCAGAATATCGGTGCGCGCCGTTGCGAAATTCGCCACCCCATCCGGCAGCAGGGTCAGCGCCTCATCCTTGAAGCCGCGCGCCGTCAACTGGCTGGCGAAGCTGAGCCGCAACGCCGCGCCGTCACTGCCGCCGCGCAGGGCGAGCGCCCGTCCGATCGCCGGCGCCGCGGTCGCCAAATCGCCTTTCGCAATGGCCTGCAACGCGACATGCTCGTCCAGATAGCGGCGCGCCAGATCGGCAAAGGGCGTCTTGTCCCCGACTTCGGGCGTCGCATCGCTACCCTCGCCCCAAGCAATCCAGCTGTTGAGAATGGGCGCGAGGAAGGCAAAATTCCCTTCCTCGACCATCTTGCCGGTCAGGCTCCGCGCACCGCCCCAATCCTTGCGCTCCAGCGCGTCGGCGATGCGCAGCAACGTTCCATCCCGCGGCAGGATCGCCTGGGCGTCCAAAATGGCGGCGGCGCGCATGGCCAGCGCCTGGTCGCCGCTTTCGATTGCCTGCGCATAGGAACGGCGCGCAATCGCGATGCTGTCGGGGTCCAGCGCCATGGCCGCGCGGTAGCTGGCCACGGCGGTCTGCAACGCGCCGTCCCCGTCCGCCAGCCGCGCCCGCGCATAGGCGTGAAGCGCGCTGTCGGGGTCGACCGACGCCCCGGCCACCGCCGGGCATGTCAGCATCAGGATCGGGATCAGCCGCTTACATATTGGGATAATTCGGTCCTCCGCCGCCTTCGGGCACGACCCAGTTGATATTCTGGGTCGGGTCCTTGATGTCGCACGTCTTGCAGTGGACGCAATTTTGCGCGTTGATCTGGAAGCGGGGATCGCCCTCTTCCTGGCCCACCACTTCATAGACGCCCGCCGGACAATAACGCTGCGCCGGCTCGTCATAAAGGGGCAGATTATAGCTGATCGGGATGGACGGGTCTTTCAGTTGCAGATGCACCGGCTGATCCTCCTCATGATTGGTGTTCGACAGGAACACCGAGGACAGCCGGTCGAAGCTGATCACGCCGTCGGGCTTGGGGTAGGCGATTTTCTCGCACTGGTCCTTGCGCCAGATCTTCTCATTGTCGGGCTTGTGCTTCATCGTGAAGGGCAGGCCGATCTTCAGCGTGCGCATCCACATGTCGATCCCAGCCAGCAGCGTGCCCAGGGTGTTGCCGAACTTGGACAACAGCGGCTCGGCATTCTTCACCAGTTGCAGTTCCTTCGCGATCCAGCTCGACCGCAAGCGATCCTCATAATCATGCAGCACGTCGCGCGCACGCTCATCCTGCATCGCCTCGAACGCGGCTTCGGCCGCCAACATGCCCGACTTCATCGCCGTATGCGTGCCCTTGATCCGCGGCACGTTGACGAAGCCCGCCGAACAGCCGATCAACGCGCCGCCGGGGAAGGCCAGCTTGGGGATGGATTGCCAGCCACCTTCGTTGATCGCGCGCGCGCCATAGGAGACGCGGCGACCGCCTTCGAGGAATTTGCGGATTTCCGGGTGCTGCTTCCAGCGCTGAAACTCCTCGAACGGATAGAGATGCGGATTGCGGTAGCCCAGCCCCACGACGAAGCCCAGCGCCACCTGGCCATTGGCCTGATGATAGAGGAATCCACCGCCATAGGCGTCGGTCAGCGGCCAGCCTTGCGAGTGAATGACCAGGCCCGGTTTATGCTTGGCGGGATCAATGTCCCACAATTCCTTCATGCCAAGGCCATAGACCTGCGGCTCGCTGTCGGCATCCAGCGCGAACTGACGCTTCAATATCTTGGTCAGATGCCCGCGCGCGCCTTCGGCGAAGAAGGTATATTTCGCGTGCAGTTCCAGGCCCGGCTGATAGTCGGGCTTGTGGTTGCCCTCCCGGTCGATGCCCATGTCGCCGGTGGCGACGCCCTTCACGCTGCCATCTTCATTGTAGAGGATTTCCGCCGCCGCAAAGCCGGGGAAAATCTCCACGCCCAGCCCCTCGGCCTGCTCGGCCAGCCAGCGGCACAGATTGCCCAGCGACCCGGTATAGGTGCCCTTATTATGCATCCAGCCCGGCGTCATGATGTGCGGCATGGCGATCTTGCCGGTCTTCGTCAGCATCCAGTGCTGGTTGTCCGTCACCGGCACCTCGGCCATGGGGCAGCCCATCTCGCGCCACTCGGGCAGCAATTCGTGCAGCGCCTTGGGGTCCACCACCGCGCCCGACAGGATATGGGCGCCGATCTCCGACCCCTTCTCCAGCACGCACACCGCCAGTTCCTGCCCAGCCTCACCGGCAAGCTGCTTCAACCGGATCGCCGCGGACAGGCCCGCAGGCCCTCCACCCACGATCACGATGTCATAAGGCATCGATTCCCGTTCGCTCATTCATCCCTCCTTGGGGACGACCGGCGGGCTGCACCCCGTTCATCCGATCGCCGCATTACTCCAACACTTTACCACCGAAGGCGATGAAGCAGCTTGACCCCCTCGTCAACCTCTGGCCCTAGATGAACGCGATGCGGGGAATATTACAGGAGCATGGCGCGTTGGCCACCGATGCTTATCTGGCGTGGTGGCAACTGGCCGGCGTGGATTGCGCCGTAACGGAAGCGCCGGTCCACTGGTTGCGCCCTGCGTCCACCCCGGTTTCGGCCGCTTCCACGCCACATCCAGCGACAAGCGTCACCGAACCAAAACCACAGGATCTGGAATCGTTCCATCACTGGTTGCAGCGCGAATCAGGCCATCCCGAACAACGCTGGCCCGGCCGGGCAATTCCAGCGGCCGGCGCGACCGACGCTGCATTGATGATCGTCACCGACATGCCCGATCCGGCCGACCTGGACGCCGGCGCGCTGCTGGCGGACCGGGCAGGTATGCTCTGCGACGCGATGCTCCGGGCCATCAGGCTGGACCGGACGCAAACCTATATCGCTTCGCTGTTTTTTCGTCGTCCGCCCGGCGGCATGGTGGAGGCTGCGGACCTGGCCGCCGCCGCGGACCGGATGCGCACCCATGTCCATCTCGCTCGCCCCCGCCGGCTGCTGCTGCTGGGCGACCGGACGCTCCGTGCATTGATGCCGGCCAACGGCGACATACCGACCCATAGTTTACGAGACTTTAATCATGATAGCGGCATTGTGCCTGCCATCGCCACATTCCACCCCCGTCTGCTGCTGGGTCAGCCGGCGGCCAAGGCGGAATGCTGGCGCGCCCTGCAAAGCCTGATCGAGGAAAATCGTCCGTGATTCGAGCCGCGACCCGCCTGTCCTGCCTGGCCATGCTGGCCATCGCGTCCGTAGCGGCCAGCCCTGCAAGCGCCGGCACCGCCGAAACCCTGCCGGACATGCCCGTCCTGAACAGCAGCGCTTCACCGTTCGATCTGAGCGACGGGGACAAGGCGCGCTATCGCGCGATCTTTAGCGCGCTCAAGGGCGAACGCTGGTCAGAGGCAAAGTCGATGATCCTGGCACTCGACCCGCAGGATGCGGTGCGACCGGTCGCGCTTTCCGAACTTTATCTCGCGCGCAACTCGCCGCGCGTCGAATTGTTCGACCTGCTCGACCTCATCAACAAAGCCGCCTGGCTGCCTAAGGCCGACCAATTGTCCCGCCTCGCCCAGAAGCGCGGCGCCACCATTCTACCCAACCTGCCCCAGATCCAGAAAATGGTGTGGCTTGGTTCGGCCCCCCGCCGGCAATATGTCGCGCCAGTCAAGACCGACATGTTGGCCCAGGCGCTGACCGGGCAGATCCAGACCTTCATCAACAAAGACGATCCGATCGGCGCCGAAGCCCTGCTGGCCAATAGCGAAGCGGGATTGTCGCCCGAAGGCCTCACCGAAGTCCGCCAGCGCGTCGCCTGGGCCTATTATATCGAGAATGACGACAGCAACGCCCGCCGCATGGCTGCGCGCGCGCTGGAAACGCGCACCGGCGGCGACTGGACGGTGCAGGCGCACTGGACCACGGGCCTTGCCGCCTGGCGGCAGAATGATTGCCGCGCCGCCGCCCCCGCCTTCGCCAATGTCGCAGCCATGGCCGGCAATGCCGATATGCGCGCGGCTGGCGCCTATTGGGCATCGCGCGCTTACATGGTGTGTGGCGAAGCGGAAAAGGTCGAGAATTCCCTGAAGCTGGCCGCCCGGTCCGACGAAACCTTCTATGGTCTGCTGGCGCGTGAATCACTGGGCCTGCCGCTGGGCGGCGCGCCGCTGGCCGCGCGTTTCGGCAGCAATGAATGGCAGAAGCTGAAGGACAGCCCCAATGCCCGCGCCGCCATCGCCATGGCGGCGATCGGCGAAACGGGGGAGGCGGACGACCTGCTGCGCTATCAGGCGAAACTGGGCGGGACGACCCAATATGACGCGCTGCTGCGCCTCGCGAGCACGCTGAACCTGCCCGAAACCCAGCTTTGGCTGGCGCATAATGGCCCGGCCGGAACCCAGCCAGAAAGTTTCGCGCGCTTCCCCGCGCCCAACTGGAAACCGGATGGCGGATGGCGTGTCGATCCTTCGCTGATCTACGCCCATACGCTCCAGGAATCCGGGTTCCGCACCAATGTCGTCAGCGGCGCCGGCGCGCGCGGTCTGATGCAGGTGCGCCCCGGCACCGGCAGCGACATGGGGCTGAGTTCCGCCGACCAGTTGTTCGTGCCGTCCACCAACATGGAATTTGGCCAGCGCTATCTGGAAACGCTACGCGACATGAGCGCGACCGGCGGCCTGCTGCCCAAGGTCATGGCCGCCTATAATGCCGGTCCACAGCCCGTAGAGCGCTGGAACACGCAGGTTCATGACAAGGGCGACCCGCTGCTCTTCATGGAATCGCTCCCTTATTATGAAACCCGCGCTTATGTGAACATCGTGATGCGCAACTACTGGATGTATCAGATCCAGGCCAAGGGCAGCGCCGAATGCCTGACCGGCATGGCGCAGGGGTTATGGCCCACCTTTCCCACCGCCAAGGGGATGAAGCTGGTGCGGTTGAGCAAGGCTGATGGCGGGGCGAGCATCGGTGGCGGCGCGGACTGATGCCCATTGACGAAAGCCGGCCGTTCGTGCCGGTGCGCATCGCCGTGCTGACCATATCCGACACGCGAGGACCGGCCGACGACCGATCGGGCGACGCTTTGGTGGAACGACTGGAGACCGCCGGCCATATCCTCGCTGGCCGCTATGTCGAACGCGATGACAAGGCGGCGATCGTGGCGCGACTGCATGCGTGGATCGACGATCCGCAGGTCGATGTGATCCTCACCACCGGCGGCACCGGGGTGACCGGCCGGGACGTCACGCCCGAAGCGCTGGCGCAGGTTCAGGACAAGGAAATTCCCGGTTTCGGCGAACTGTTCCGCTGGCTGAGCTTTCAGACGATCGGGACGTCAACCATCCAGTCGCGCGCCACTGCCTGCGTCGCGCGCGGCACCTATATCTTCGCCCTGCCAGGTTCGACCGGCGCAGTGAAGGACGCATGGGACGGCATCCTCATCACCCAGCTCGACAGCCGCTTTCGCCCCTGCAATTTCGTCGAACTGATGCCGCGCCTGACGGAACGCTGAGCCGCGGTCCTGCTGAAGCGACAGCCAGCATAATCATCAGAGCGTCGGGAAAAGTGCGCCATTGTGACCGCGCGCCCTCTCGACACCATATCGCTCCGCCGACTAAGGCAGAGGCCATGACAAATATCGGAATCTTTGGAGCAGGCGGCCGCATGGGCCACGCCATCGCATCGGTCGCAGCGGGCAGCGGCCTTGGCATTGCGGGCGGCACCGACCGTGAAGCTAGCGGCGACATCGCGCCCGGCATCGCCATCACCGTCGATCCGCTGGCACTTGCCGAACGAAGCGACGTGCTGATCGACTTTTCCGTTCCCGGTGCGCTGTCCGCGCATCTCGACGCCTGCATCGCCGCGAAAAAACCAATCCTGATCGGCACCACCGGCCTTGAAACCGTGCACCACGCCATGATCGACGAGGCGGCAGCGCTTATTCCGGTGCTCCAGACCGGCAATACCTCTCTGGGCGTCAACCTGCTCGCCGCCCTGGTTGAAAAGGCCGCTGCGGGCCTGGGTGACGACTGGGATATCGAGATCGTCGAAATGCATCATCGCCACAAGGTCGATGCGCCATCGGGCACCGCGTTGTTGCTGGGCGAAGCGGCGGCGCGCGGACGCGGCATCACCTTGGCCGACCATAGCGAGCGCGGCCGTGACGGCATCACTGGCGTTCGCAAGGAGGGCGCCATCGGCTTCGCTGCCCTGCGCGGCGGTTCGGTGGCAGGCGACCATCAGGTGATTTTCGCGGCCGAAGGCGAACGGATCGAAATCGGGCACCGCGCCGAAAACCGTATCATCTTCGCCCGTGGAGCAGTGAAAGGCGCGCGCTGGCTGCTCGGCCAACCTGCCGGTCGCTATGACATGAAGGGCGTTCTGGGCCTGTAAATGAACAAGGCGCAGATCTTCGATTTTTTTAGCCGACTGGCCGAAGCAAACCCGGAACCCCGGACCGAGTTGGAATATGGCAATGACTATCAGTTGCTGGTCGCGGTCGTGCTCTCCGCCCAGGCGACCGACGTCGGCGTGAACAAGGCCACCCGCGCCCTGTTCCGCGACGTGACCACGCCAAAGCAGATGGTGGAACTGGGCGAAGATGGCCTCAAGCAGCACATCAAGACGATCGGCCTGTTCAACGCCAAGGCGAAGAATGTCATCGCGCTGTCGGAGATATTGGTCCGGGATTTCGGCGGGCAGGTGCCGCAGGATCGCGATACGCTGACCACCCTGCCCGGCGTGGGCCGCAAGACCGCCAATGTCGTCGTCAACACCGCTTTCGGGCAGGAAGCGTTCGCGGTTGACACCCATATCTTCCGGGTCGGCAACCGCACGGGCCTGGCGCCCGGCAAGACCGTGCTTGCGGTTGAGCAGAAGCTCGACAAGCGCGTGCCCGGCCCCTTTCGCCGCGACGCGCATCATTGGCTGATCCTTCATGGCCGCTATGTCTGCAAGGCGCGGCGGCCCGAATGCTGGCGCTGCATGGTGGCCGATCTGTGCCGCTACAAACCCAAGACGCCAGCTCCGGGAACCAGCTAAGCCGCGGTTCATTCTCTCGTCGTTCACCTTCCTGTTGCTAGATGAAGACGGGAGGCGCCGTTTCGTGCCGTCGATTCGGCATGAAATAAGGAGAGAGTCCATGTCCGTCCGCCATTCTGCCCGCCTGATGGTGGGGCTTGCCCTGGCATCGCTAACCTTTCCCGCAGTCGCCAAAGACAAGCCGGACCCCTATGTCGCCAAAGGCGAACCCGTCGATTGCATCCAGATCCGATCGATCCGGTCGACCGACGTGCGCGATGACAGCACCATAGACTTCATCATGAACAACAAGAAAATCTATCGCAACAGCCTGCCCAACAGTTGCCCCAGCCTGGGTTTCGAAAAGCGTTTTTCCTATAGGACCAGCCTGTCCCAGCTCTGCTCGGTGGACATCATCACCGTCCTGTGGAGTGGCGGCCCCGGCCTTCAGCCAGGCGCCAGTTGCGGACTGGGGAAATTCCAGCCGATGGAAAAGCCGGCGAAATAACACGGGCCTGACATGATTTTGGTGCTGGCGCAGGTCGACAGGCTTTGCTAAGCGCCGCTCCTGACTTGCGTCGCGCACCCATAGCTCAGCTGGATAGAGCGTTGCCCTCCGAAGGCTTACGTCCGACGCGAGAGCAGCGATTTTATACCGGATTTGCGCGGGTTTAGGAAGGCTGAAGAAAGAAAGGACGAAAAAACTCACCAAAATCTCACCGTGATCGGACAGCCGAATTTGATCATGGATTGACGTTTTCCGGCGCAAATCTTACGGCTTTTACGCCTTGCGCACCCATAGCTCAGCTGGATAGAGCGCTGCCCTCCGAAGGCAGAGGCCAGAGGTTCGAATCCTCTTGGGTGCGCCAAAATCTCCAATAAAATCAGCATTCTATGGGCCTTGCAATCTTCCGTTTTGCAAATTGGTCTTCACCAAAACTCACCAACTTTGGCGTTGCCACCTCCATAAGCGCTTAGATTTTCCGCCAAAAACGATCCGTTCGTTTCTCACCACATTGAAATGAGAGTGAGGGGAAAGCCTTCCCCTGACCGGGAGCCCGTAGGTCTCCCGCTACCCCTTCGAGCGGGGGCACCCCGCAACGCCCCGTTCGGCCCTCCGCGCCGATGGGTAAATCCGCATCGGCGGATTTGCGTCTTTCCGTAATTGCGGAGATCGGGCCAGGGCGTTCGCCGTCCCGATCGCGTGTGTTTGTGGCTCTCCCCGTCGGTGGGGTGGGCGGCGCTTCCCTCTAGGCCCGCCGCGCCGGGGCACAACGCGCTTTCGCGCTTACCTCCTCTATCGTTCCGGCCCTGCGGGTGCGCCCCGGCTCTGCCGGCGGGCCTTCGGTCCGCTCTTTCACCGCCCACCCCATTCCGGGGTGAGTGTGTTGAAGGAGAAAAGTGATGAACGCTGTTACCGAAACCACCGCTGCCGAGCCTGTGTCGGGCGTCGAGATTCTCGTGCCGTTGAACAAGCTCAAGAAGTCCCCGCGCAATGCGCGCAAGGTGCCACATGGGCAAAGCGCCATTGAAGCATTGGCCGCATCCATCGCGCATAAGGGGCTGATCCAGAACCTTGTCGTGGAACCCGAAGTGAAGGACGACGGAACGCCGACCAGCTTCTATTTCGTCACCGCTGGCGAAGGCCGCAGGCAGGCGATGTTGCTGTGCACCAAGCGCCGGAAGATGAAGAAGTCCGATCCGGTGCGCTGCTGGGTTGATACCGAAAACGATCCGTCCGAGATCAGTCTGGACGAGAACGTCACCCGCACCCCCATGCACCCCGCCGACCAGTTCGAGCGGTTCCGCGAGCTTTCCGAAACCAAGGGCTGGGGCGCGC
The DNA here is from genome assembly GCF_000508185.1 of Sphingobium sp. C100. GTDB lineage: Bacteria > Pseudomonadota > Alphaproteobacteria > Sphingomonadales > Sphingomonadaceae > Sphingobium. The sequence continues at coordinate 28,989 of NZ_AYOY01000158.1, forward strand.
AGGAAATCGGCGCGCGGTTCGGCGTGTCCGCCCAGGTGGTGAAGCAGCGGCTTCGCCTTGGTGCTGTCTCTCCCAAGCTGTTGCAGGTCTATCGTGAGGATGGTCTGACCTTGGACCAGTTGATGGCCTTTGCCATCACCGAGGACCATGAACGGCAGGAGCAGGTGTTCGAGAGCCTGCATCACAACCGCGAGCCGTGGATCATCCGGCGCGATCTGACCGCTGCCAATGTTCCCGGTCATGATCGCCGGGCGATCTTCGTGGGCGAGGCAGCCTATGAGGAAGCAGGCGGCGCCATCATCCGCGACCTGTTTGCCGATGAAGGCGGCGGCTATTTCGAGGATGCGGGTTTGCTCGACATGCTTGCTATCGAGAAGCTGCGCGAGGTTGCCGCCGAAGTGCAGGCCGAGGGCTGGAAATGGGCCGAGGCGCATATCGACTATCCCCATGCGCACGGCATGCGGCGTTTCTATCCTGAACCCGTTGCCCTGTCCGATGAGGACGAGAAGCGGTTGGAAGCGGCATCTGCCGAATATGAGCAGCTTGTCGAGGGCTACGATAGCTATGACGAAATGCCCGAAGACGTGGCCGCGAAGGTCGAGGCGCTGGACGCGGAGATCGACGCGATTTCCGACAAGCGTCATACCTATGATGTCGAGCTGATCGCGCATGGCGGCGTGTTCGTGGTGCTCAACCATGATGGCACGGTCAGGATCGAGCGCGGTTTCGTTCGAGCCGAGGATGAGGCGCTGGCCGATCCGCAGCCCGAAGGTGAAGCCATCAACGCAGAGACGGTCGAGGATGAGCAGGCCGAAGGTGATGAGGATGTGCAGGAAATCGAGGATGAGGACGAGGAAGTCGGCAAGCCGATTTCCGATGCCCTAACCCGCGACCTGTCCGCGCACCGGACGCTTGCCCTTCGCGTGGCGCTTGGTGAGCGGCCCGACATGGCATTGATCGCGCTCACCCACACGCTGACCTCGCAACTGTTCTACAACTATGCCGAGGCCGGTTGCCTTGAGGTTCGTCCGACCGTGACGCCGCTTGGCAGTCATGCGGACGGGATCGAGGATACACCGTTGGCAGCCAAGGCAAACGCGGCGCATGAGGCATGGGCAGAACGGATGCCGCGTGATGTGGCGGCCCTGTGGGCGTTCATCGTCGCTCTGGACGATGAGGACCGGATGGCGCTGCTGGCGTATTGCGTGGCCTGCACCGTCAATGCGCTGCGTCTGCCGTGGGATCGCAAGCCCCGGTCGCTGCAAACCGCCGACAGGCTGGCAAGCGCGCTGTCGCTCGACATGGCGAAGGACTGGACGCCCACCGTGGACAGCTATCTTGGCCGTGTCACCAAGGCGCATATCCTTGAAGCCGTGAGCGATGGCGTGTCGGAGGACGCCGCGCGCCGGATCGCGGACATGAAGAAGCAGGACATGGCGCAGGCCGCCGAGCAGCTTCTGGCCGGGACCGGATGGCTCCCAGCGATCCTGCGGACGCCAGAGGCGGAAGTTGAACAGCCGTCTGACGTGGAGGTTTCCGAAGCGCACGCAGAGGACGGCGAGGACTTCTACGCCGTTGCGGCCGAATAGCGGCATGAAGCTGGGGCCGCATAAGCGGTCCCGGCTTCCATTCACCGCCTGCTGAAAATTGCGGCCGCGCCAGATGGGGCGCGGCCGTATTGTTATGCGTCGGATCGACGCCGCTGAGAATTTACCCGGCTCGGCAGTTCAAATCGAACGGGGACCAAGCAGGATAATGGCCGCTCCAACAAGACAGATCGAGGCACCGGTAATATCCCATCGATCGGGACGCAGCCCTTCAATCGCCCACAGCCAGCCCAGCGAGGCCGCAATATAGACGCCGCCATAGGCAGCATAGGTGCGTCCCGCCGCATCGCTGTCCACCAGGGTCAACAGCCACGCGAACAGGGCGAGCGAGATCATCCCGGGGACGAGCCAAAAAGGTGATTTGCCGAGCCGCAGCCATGCCCAGAAGGAGAAGCAACCTGCGATCTCGGCCAAGGCTGCGCCGAGATAGGCGAACGGTGTGAGGTTCACAGGGTCTCTCCTGAAGTGGCAGGCGGTGCAAGCGCCTCGATGATCCGGCAATCCCCGACCGTGCCGCCCTCACAGGAGTCGAGCAATGCGGACAGCTCGCTCCGAAGCGCAGTCAGATCGACGATCTTGCGCTCGACCTCAGCAAGGTGATCGCGGGCCAGCGCATCGACCGTGGCGCAGTCGCGTGTCCGATCGTCCGATAGCGACAGCAGCGCCCGCACCTGGTCGAGCGGGAAGCCGAGATCGCGCGCGCGGCGGATGAATGAGAGCCGGCCCAGTTCCGCCTTACCATAGGAGCGATAATTGCCCGAAGTCCGTTCGGGCTTCGCAAGCAATCCGATCCGCTCATAATAGCGGATCGTCTCGACCTTGGTCCCCGTCGCCTTGCCCAGTTCGCCGATCGTGAACGCCATGCCCTTGACCCTGTAGTTCCTACAGGGTGCATATAGGCCGTCGCATCGACAGAATCGAGGTGACGGATATGGCAGGCGGATGCTGCGGCGGTTGCGAAACGACCGTACCGACCAAGGACAAGGCATGGCGGCGGGTGCTGTGGATCGTGCTGGCCATCAATGCCGGTATGTTCGGCGTCGAGATGATGGCGGGCGTCGCAGCGCATTCGGCATCGCTCAAGGCCGACGCGCTCGACTTTCTCGGGGATGCGGCCAACTATGCGGTCAGTCTGGGCGTTGCCGGCATGGCACTGCAATGGCGCGCTCGGGCCGCATGGCTCAAGGGCGCCTCGCTGCTCCTGCTCGGCCTGTGGATTCTCGGCAGCACCGTATGGATGGCGCTTGCCGGCACGCTTCCAAAGGCGGAGACGATGGGCATTATCGGCGTGCTGGCGTTCATCGCCAATCTTGCTTGCGCGATCATGCTGTGGCGGCACCGCGACGGCGACGCCAACCGCAGGTCGGTATGGATCTGCTCGCGCAATGACGCGATCGGCAATGTGGCCGTGGTCGCCGCCGCGCTCGGCGTGTTCGGCACGGGTACCGCTTGGCCTGACATCGCCGTTGCCATGATCCTCGCCAGTCTTGGTGTCAGTGGCGGATGGCAGATCGTCCGGCAGGCGCGGTCTGAGCTGCGAGAACTTCCGGGAAGAAGGGAACGCGCCGCCACCTGAGGTGCGCAATTTGCCCTTGTGCGGTCTGGAGAGTGTTCCGTTCGACAGGCGCCGAAACACCTGCGCCTGTAGCGTAGCGATTCCGACCGCGTGTCTGTCATCTCTGTTCCCTGCCGTCAGGACCAAACTCACACCGCCTCTCTCATGGCTGGTCTGACCGCAGACGGCTTCGCCCGATCGGCTATGCCGCAATGGCGGGTGCGCCGCTTTTTTCCGCCGCCTGCCAGCTTTGCATCGCGAAACAAAAAAGCGGCGTCCCGCCATCCTCCGCTTCGCTGCGGTCCCTTTGGGATGCGCCGCCGATCGCTCCGGTCCTTTCAACCGCCATCGAGGCCGCGATGAGCGCGGTCCGAGCAACACGAAAGGAACTGTGACATGGCTACCATCGGCACCTTTACCGTCAACGACAACGGCGAACTGGGCGGCACCATCAGGACGCTCACCCTCAACACCCAGGCACTTCTCCGCCACGTCGACAAGGACGGCGAGAAGTCTCCCGACTTCCGCGTCAGCACCGGCGATCTCGACATCGGCGCTGCCTGGAAGAAGACCAGTCGCGAAGGCCGCGACTATATCTCGGTCAAGCTGGACGATCCGAGCTTTCCGGCTCCGGTCTATGCCACGCTATCGGAGACCGACACCGCCGGCGAATACGCCCTCATCTGGTCGCGCTGACGGCCACCAGCGCCCCGCCCGTTCGGGCGGGGCGCATCGATCATCGGATAGCCCGATCGGCTTTCGTCTTGCGGTCATCGCCATCGCCAGCTAACACTTGCGAGTGAATCGCAATAAGCGGCATGAGGGGATAGCGCAGAAAGGACAGATCGATGACCCGCCACTTCCCGCCGCCAAGCTTCGACGATGCCGCGCATCGTTCATTGCTGGTCGAGGCGGCACGGTGCTGGCGCAATGCGCGTGACACAGGTCAGTCTGCTCAGCCCTGTCTCTACAAGATCTTGGCGTCCCATAATTGGGAGATGCTTGTCCCCGTGTTCGATAGCCTGATGCACCTGTGCGAAGACGCACTCGGGCGTCCGGTCGCTGTCGGCGACGCCGCTGTGCTGTCGGGCGATGAGTATCTGCTGCTTGGCTTGATCGACGGATCGAAGCCGCGCCGTGCCTGTATCGACTGCGCCGAAGGCGCGGCCTCGGCCCTCGATTGCGCCATCTGCTCGACACGAATCATGATGGGCCTCGCTTTTGCCCGTACCACGGGCGATGTTGCTGGCCGCGTGATGCCCTCGCAACCCGTCCCGCCCTTTATGCACTGAGGGGCGGATACGGCGGGATGAGTAAATATGATGCACTGGGCACTTCCTGAGACGCTGGCGGCGGCGCAACGATGCCGAAGGCGTTGAACTGCGCTTCGCGCGTATCGAGGATATTATCGGAGGCCTGCTACCACGCGGCGCGGCCGAGCCCGAATGGTGGTGTGCGAACGGGCGCGCCGACGCCCATGCGCCGCATCGCCGCGCCTGGCTCGATGCCGGGTTCGAGGCGATTGCCGAACCCAGGGCCGAGACGGTCTATTTCAAGAGACGGCCCACGCTCTGACCAGCGTGGGATGATCTTTGTCGGCGCGGCTGACGCCGCGCCTTGGATCTAAGGGCGTTGCCCTCGCGCCGGTCAAGGGAAGCTGTCACCGTCCGGGCCGGTATCCCCAGCCTTCCGCGCCTTCGGCTTGTGCAGGCTGGGTGATCCCCCTCCGGCCCTGCCGCCCTTGTCCTTTGCTACCCCAGTCTCGCCGACGGGCAGGGTTTCAGCGCGGCAGTACCGCTCGCGCGGAAACCCAAGTGGAAGGAAAGACCCATGAGCATCCACCATCTCGCCACCCGGTTCGGTCGCAATGCCCATCAGATCAGCGGGCGCGAGCCGCTCGACAATGAGGCGCTCTATCGCCACGTCCCGTCAATCTTCGCCAACGAGGCGCATGACAGCCGTTCGCAGCGCTATGTCTATGTCCCGACCATCGACATTGTGGAGGGGCTGCGGCGGGAAGGATGGTTTCCGTTCTTCGCCGTCCAGTCGGTTCCCCGCGATGGCAGTCGCCACGGCCACGCCAAGCATATGCTGCGCTTGCGCAGGGATGACGGCATCGGCAAGCCCGAGGCCGCCGAGGTCATCATCGTCAACAGTCATGACGGGACCAGCGCTTACCAGATGTTCGCCGGAATGCTGCGCTTCGTCTGCACCAATTCCATGATCGCGGGTGAACGGTTCGAGGAAGTCCGCGTGCCCCACAAGGGCAATATCCAGCATGACATCATCGAAGGCGTCTATACTGTGGCGGAGGACTTCCCCCGTCTGATCGACGCCAGCGAGAAAATGAAGGAAGTGCGGCTTTCCGAAGACGAGCGCCGCTTGCTCGGCGAAGTCAGCCTTGTCGCCCGCTATGGCGAGGATGAAAGCCCGATCCGGCCCGAACAGATCATCGAGCCGCGCCGCCGCGAGGATATGCACCCGAGCCTCTGGACCACGTTCAACGTCATTCAGGAGAATGTCATTCGGGGAGGCTTTCAGGGCCGCAAGCGCAATGCCGAAGGGCGTATTCGTCGCAGCCGCTCGCGGCCGATCAACGGCATCGACCAGAATGTCACCCTCAACCGGGCGCTCTGGACGCTGGCCGAGGGGATGCAGCGCCTCAAATCCGCCTGATCGCGGCGCCGTAGGGCTGGTTCCGGCCCTACGGCTTCCCGGACTCCGCAGGCTACCGACCCGGCCGGCTCCCGGCGCGCGGCCCAAAGCCCGCGCGCCGGTCGAAGCGGACGGGCTCGCCGGGCTTTCGCCCGGCTCGCGTCTCAATGTTCTGAATGGCTCACAAGGATTTGATAAATGAGGGTCAGGCCTGATCGTCGGGCTGCACCAATTCGACATGACTCACGCCAAGAGCCTGAGCCAGTTCATACAGCGTGATTACGGTCGGATTCCTTTTGCCGCGCTCAAGGCTACTGAGATATTGCTGACTGAAGCCGGACCGCGCCTCCACCTCTTCCTGGGTCAGCCCCCTGTCTCGGCGCAAACGCGCGAAATTTCGGCCAACCAATTTGCGCATATCCATGCGCTGCAGGATCGTGATTTACATACTTTGAGTTTATGAACTATAGTATGTAAACGACCTTCGCGATGTTGGCGTCCAGCAGGTACGCGCACTACGACCGTCTGCATGTATCACCGGCGAGGCGCTCCGGCGGATGGATAAACACGCGACCGAGTTATCCGCAAATCATCATGTTGCGATAGCGAATGCGGGAGGATTGCTTCGGTCCATTACGGTGTATGTTTGGTAAATCTGCACGAGTGGAATCAGGGTCGAGGCACAAGGCGAACGATGGGAATAACCGCCTTTGAGGATCACGCCCCAGACGCACCATACGTCACGGCTTACGACGAACGCCACCATCAGACCTATTGGCGGTTGCTCGATGCGGCCGAGGAAAAGGCTGACTGGCAGGAGGTGGTTCGCATCATCTTCGGCATGGACCCGGCCGCCGAGCCGGGCCGGGCGAAGACCGTCTATGACACTCATCTCGCTCGCGCTCGCTGGATGTGCGAGCGTGGTTATCGGCACTATCTGCAACCCTGATCCTAACCATTAAATCCGCGCCGCGCGCCGGCAGTCTCCTCTGCCGCCTGTCTTATTTCCGCTATGTACCTGAGTGCGCAGCGGAGCTTCCCTGCGATTGCCAGCCCGAACAACATCCCTCGTCGCGCTCCGCAGAGGGCCATGCTTAGGAGGGGCGTATGCCGCCTGAGAGGGACTGGCGCGCGCCTCCGGACGAAGCCGGGAGCGATGCGCTTGCATATTCCGACATCGCCCTCGGCTATCTCAGCCGCAACCCGACTTACCGCGCCGACTACACCCGCGCGCTACGGCGTGTGAAGCGCGGGACGATCACCGCTGACGACGCCACTACCAGACTGGTGCGCCGTTGGGGCATCAGCTTTCACGCAGAACCGGCGACGGCCTTCGATCCGAAGTTGGCGGTCGCTCGACCGGACCTGTCTCCGACGAATATTGTCCTGGCCCCGGCGCCGGTCGACACTGGCGCGACACAGCTCATCGACGAAAAGCAGCTCGGCACAATTCGCGCGCGAATGCGGATCGGAAAATATCTGCACGTCATTCTCGCCGATTCCGATGGCGACGAGCACATCTGGATCGCGGGCGCGCTGGACGGCCCATTGGCAATGATGCTGCCCATTGAGGCCGATCCGTTTGCACGTCTTGCTGCGGCCGAGCGGCTTTGCCGCCGCCTCAACGGCATGGCGGCGGGACCGCCGACATTGCGGCCGCCACCTTTTCGACGGCTGCACCTGCTCACGCTGCTGCAGGTGCTCGACGGCCTGCAGGCGGGCGCCACGCAGCGGGAGCTGGC